>JBFHGS010000026.1:0-31783 GCA_041582995.1 Desulfopila sp.
TAGAATTCTGCCCTATCACCTGAACGAGAGTCTCAAGCTCAGCCTCAAGCTGGTCACGCACCAGAATCCATTGGCTGATGAGAGAAACAGTTGCAGTCAGAAACAGCGTCATTGTGCAGGCACACAAAATGACGATATTCAGCTTTTTCCGTATCGGTAAATTATAAAATCTGGCTATCATTTCCTATAGCACCTCAATAGCCAGCCCGAGTAGTGAAGCGTTTATTTTTAACCCGTTCATTTTCGCCTTTGTGTGATTTACAATAAACCCCAACTTATTATTTCGAGAAACAAATTCCATGGTACCGCCGGCTTCTGCAAAAGCTCTAATATCGCTCACGGCAACTATAGGTTCCCCCTCTATTTCCTGCAGTACTTTGCGGAGATCTGTCTCTTCCGAGCGACTTATAAAAACCAGACGACATCCTTTAAGATCAGACAGTTTTTCAGTCATCACGATATCTACAGGATGGCCGGCAATAGTCTTTTCCTCAATCCCTGACAGAGCATTACCAAACGGATTTTGTCCATAGATACATATTCTGAATTTATCACTATCTCCGGAATCTTGAGGCCAGTTGATAAACCGAGCAAAATTCAGCATAAAAGCCGCTTTGAGTTTATACTCAACCTCTCCATGCTCAACGGATAGAACTGTGCTACTGTTGGACAGCATCACAGTGAAAACTGTTGCAACACAAAGACAGATGCGCATGATGCGCCTTCGTCGTGTTTCGGGAGATTGGTTCTGTATCATCACATCAACTAGAATCTGTATATCGCTTTCAGATATACCCCTCGTTCTACATCGACGGGGAATGAGAAATATTCCTGTGCAAACTCAAGATGTTCACTCTGCAGGAGATTCTGGCCAACAAGCTGCAGTTCGAAATTTTTACGCAGTCTCCACCGCAGATTAACATCACATTCCAGGTAATCATCGATCTCAAGGCCAAGGCTTCCGGCAAAAGCACTGGCCATTTCCAGCTCACCAACATATCGTAACCATATATTTAACTGCAGATTATCACGAATATCTGCTTTTCCCTGCAGCGATATCTGATGCCTGGGTGAACTGTTTTCATACACCGAAGAAGAACCGACCTCATATATTCCAGCTTCTGCTTCAAAACTCATGCTGCTATACGAATATGTTAGGCTGAGATCCATCCAGCTTTCCGGCTGATATTTCAATACAACCTCCGCCCCATAACTGTTACCGGAGATACCATTTGTCAAAACGACATTACCCGGCACCGATAGTTGCTGATCAATTACAGTAGCAAAAAGATCTTTGTAGTCATTATAGAACACTGAAAAATCAAACGACATTTTGGCATCCGGAAATAACCTGTAACCTGCTTCGTAAGCAATAACCTCCTCAGATGATAACAAGGACGAACCACGCAGAACGACCGTCGCAAGTTCAGATGAACTGTCCGACATAATTCCCGTAATAATCTGCCCATCCCATTCAAATTGTGACGGAGTCCGTACTGCCCTTGAAACACTGGTCCAAAGCACCTGGCTATCCGAAACATTATAGAGTATGCGGGCAGTGGGTTGCACTTCATTACCGGTAAAATTATTGTGCTCCCATTTGGTACCGAGAGTCAGCAATATTTTTTCCGGGATAACTGAGATTACATCTTGAATAAAACCGCTGAAAAGCTGATCTTCCCGGTCTTCATTGTTCATGGAGGTCATATACGAGGAGGTAAATTCAGAATCGATCAGCCGATACCCCAGACCAAACATCAGTTCATGCCGCTTCCCAACCATGGTTTGATACTGCATATCCAGATCCAGAGTGTTATGACTTTGGAAACCATAATCTTCTTCACGATCTGTGGCATCATAGTACATCTGGAAAGTGAGTGAACGGTCATGACGCAATTCTTTCTGATACCGCCCCAGCATATTCCAACCGGAAGCATCTGTTTCCCCGAGTTGCACTGAAACAAAGGGCGGATCCTCGGTAACAAATGGTTCCAGTCGCTGGTCCTCATTGTTTTGGTAAACATCTCCCTGCAAAGTCCAGTTGGAGTCATCAACATTTCCATCAAGACGAAAGCCCATAGTAAGATTATTCCAACCATCATGGGCATCTGTACCATCCAGCCACATAGTGCCTGAATCGCGTTCATTGTAGTTCAGATACGCCCGCCCGGTGGCAACCTCACTCAACCTGGCACCATATCTCATACCCGTCATTCCTTCCTCTTTGGTACCTGCACCAACTGAGACAAATCCACCAAGAGTCTCTTCTGAATTTTTGGTTATTATATTTATGACACCGTTTACCGCATTTGCTCCCCAGACAGTTGCACCCGGCCCACGAATGATCTCAATTCGGTCTATATCCTCCAGTAAGGGATTTTGCACATCCCAGTACGTTCCCGAGAATGTAGGCGAGTAAACAGTTCTGCCATCCACCATCACCAGGAGCTTGTTGGCAAAAAGCCCGTTTAAACCTCGCGCAGTAACCGCCCATTTAGAAGAACTTATCCGTGCGACCTGTACTCCTGGAGCCATGCGTAAAGCTTCAGGGATCGTGGTTACACCTGACCGCTTTATATCTTCCTGTGTTATCACGTACACAGCAGCAGGAGCCTTAGATAAATTTTGCGGCTTTTTTGCTACCGAGGTGATTGTCACCTGCATCAGCTCGGTAATATCCATATCGAGGAATTCATTCTCACTGGAATAGGCATCAACTCCACAAAGCAGAAAACAGCAAGCCACACCAAATATACCGATGGACATAATTAATTTGCGGAAGATATTGTACACACGCACTCTCCCTGTTGAAAATATGAACGTTTGAAGTGGTATAATGTCATCACGGAAATTGCCTAACAGACTTACTGTATCAGAATTTCATCTACGATGTCCAACCGTCTATTTTGTTTTTCAACGTAAAATTGGCATTTAAAGAAGGTCAGGCATAAAATATATGCGACACACGATGAAGAAAAATGACATACAGCTGTGAAGACTACTGAACACGGAAGAGAAGAACTGCGAACATTGCGGAATCGGTACTGCAGGAATCAATCAGTCAGGCAGAATAGATACTCTCCACAAAGCCGTGCCGCCTGACTGAAAATAACTTATTGTACAAGAGCTCTCGTATCTTCAAGCATGATCTCAAGCTCAGCCAGTTCCACCTCTGTAAGATCCAGAGTGTTAGCCTCAAACGTTGCAGCAAGATTGATATCTGGCAGTGAGTGAATGCCTATGGAAAGCTTGTGGCATACCATATCAGCTAACCGAATCAAAATAAGAAGAGTATTCTTAACATCTACCTCCGGCAAATGATGATCGCGGACTATGACACAATATTCCTCTGGCATATTCCACAGCTTCATCAGGTTATATCCCTGTTTGGTGTGCAGTGTATCTATAACTTCCATCAGCAGAGCGCTGGTCATTTTGCCGCCCTTCCGCAATTTGGATTGTTCGATTACCGTGACGAGGAAAAGTTTGCCGATATCGTGGAGCAGACCTGCGAAGAATGCCTGTCCGGCAAGTTCATCAAAGTTGCATTTTTTAGCAAGCCAGTTTGCAGCCAACCCATTGCCTGCAGAATGTTGCCAGAGTTTTTTCATCAGCTGACTCAGCTCTTTATCGGTAATACGAAACTGAGTCTTGGAGGCAGCCAGCAAAACTATCCTGCCAATCTCACGCATTCCGAGCCGGATAATTGCTGCTTTCACCGTTTTCACTTCCACCAGGCCACGATAGAAAGAAGAGTTCGCAAGTTTTAAAACTTCACTGGCAAGCGTCTGGTCCCGAACAATCAATTTCTCAATCACGTTCATATTCGGTTCTTTTCTAACTAATTCCTGCTGGACCCGCATGGCATTCGGGTTAAACACCGGCAGATTTACTTTTCCGGATTCGATATATTTTTCAATTGCATCAATAAAAGACTTGGCATCGCTCATTATAATTCTCCACACAAACGCTGAATCACATGCAGTGGCCGTGGCACCCTCAACCGGGGTAAGCAACGTAACACCTCATCAACCGTAGTAAGCCCAACTGCAGCTTTCACCAACCCATCTTCAAGCAGGGTTACCAACCCTGAATGCTCAACACTTATATTACGAATCTCATGACTGGTCTTCTTTTCTAAAATCGCATCTCTTACGAGCTCATCAAGAACAAGCAGTTCAAATACACCTATCCTGCCACGATATCCGGTCCGCCGACATTGGCTGCAACCCCGGCCTTTCATATATTTTCCAGTGCCAATATCAGCAAAAGTGCAACCAAGTCGCTGTAACTGCGACGGAAGGATCTTTGTAGGTACCGCGCAATTCGGGCAGATCCTCCGCAACAGGCGTTGTGCCAGCACACTCACTACGGTAGAAGAAACAAGAAACGGAGCAATGTCCATGTTCAGCAGGCGAATAAGTCCACCAATAGAATCCTCGGTATGAAAAGTACTGAGAACCTTGTGGCCGGTAAGGGAAGCCTGCATTGCCATATCTGCAGAAAACTTGTCACGTATTTCACCAATCATAATAACATCCGGATCCTGCCTGACAATATGTCGCAATGTCTCTTCGAAGGTGAGATCAATAGCCGGATCAATCGAACACTGCGCCACACCATCCATCACATATTCAACAGGTTCTTCAGCTGTAATAATGCTCACCTGAGGGCTATTGATATGATTAATACAACTGTAAATAGTTGACGTTTTTCCTGAACCTGTCGGCCCGGTAACCAGCAGCACGCCGCTCGGTTGATAAACCGCTTCATCAAGAAATCTGTGCAGCATACGTGGAGCCAGACCTATCGATCTCAGATCGAGTAATTCCTGTTTCTGTTTTAAAATACGGAGGACAATTTTCTCTCCATGTATAGTTATATAAAAAGAAACACGAAGATCAACCTGCCCTTCCTTGTAATCAAAAAGAATCCTGCCTCCCTGATGACGGCGCCTTTCCGCTATATCAGCTTTACACATGATCTTCACCCTGCTTGCGAGGGGTCTGATAATATCTTTCGGGTAATCCTGGTGATGAGTCAAAACACCATCCACCCGGAAACGCACCTGAAGTTTATCACTGAAAGGCTCAATATGGATATCACTGGCATCAAGCTGAATTGCTGCAATGATAAGAGAGTTTACAATCCCAACCACTGTCTTATTATCGACATTGAGGGCGGTGCCATTACCCTCATTGTTCATGAGATGAAGCGTATCAAGAAGGAGTTTCTGATCACAAACTCCAGGAATGAATTTTTCGCCGAACAATTTCCGCGCTAATGCAATTGTCTCCTGGTCTGTCGGATCATGAAAAGCAACTACCACCTCGTCATCAGCGTTCTTTAATGGCAAAAATTTATGTTTGGTCAGTATCTTGAGTGACACCCTGGACGTGAGGTCCCGGTCTACCCCGGCGAGACTTGGCTGAACAACTGAAAATCCCAGCTGCATCGCCAGAATCGCATTGAACTGGTATGAATCAATAAAATTATACTTGATTAATATTTCTCCAATCCGAAGTTCTTTATCCGTCTCTTTCTGAATATTAAAAGCTGACTCCAGATCATCAGCTGATAGATAACCAAGCTCAACGAGTAGTTCACCTATTCTGATCGAACTTTTTGTTTTCTGAATGGTTTCACGAACGATTTCATCAGTTACCAGTTTCTGATCTTTTAAAATATTGAGCAGAGGCTGGGGAGTTGATAGTTTTGCATGAATCCGTTCAGCACGAAGCACATCCTTTTCACTCAGTTTGCCAGAGGCAAGAAGGATGGAAATAATTTCGCCATATTTGTTTTTATAATTCTCTATGCTCATTCCATTATACGAACAGTACTCATCCATGAGGGAGCAGTAATGTCTTAAAATCTTATTTTTTATCTTACCTGAAGAAGTGAACTAATTAACAGAACGATCACTCCTCAATAAAGCCCCAGTATGGATAATCAAGTGAGTATGTGGCGACAGGTCCCGGACGATGTTCCCGTGACGCGACAACCCAGAGTGTAGAACGGCTGCCGTACTGTTGCCCGGCTATGTCTTCCGGCTCATCACTGAAAAGGACCATAGCATTATCAGCACTATATTCAATATCACCGGTCCCTTTAAAAATACCAAGATGCGGCTTTTCCGAATAGGCTTTATCATTGCTGCCACGCGATAATTCAGAGATCACCAGAAAAGACACCTGCAGTTCATCCCGAATTGACTCAAGCTGTCGCAACCACGCATCTATACCGGTTCGACGTTCATTAAACTCTTTAAACGGGAGTTTGTGCAGACTATCAATCACAACCACAGTATACTCACTCCGGGTCTCATGGCGGATAAAATCGATATGTCGGCGCATCAGTTCAGGTGTCAGCCTGCGGTCATTTATCACCTTAAAGTTCTGTAACATTTTGCGAAGTTTTGCACAGGCCTCATCATATCGGCTACGCTCGTCTTCCTGCAGATCTTCTCCGGTCAGCCGTCTCACTTCAAGGCGACTCAGACGACTGAGAATACGTTGATACACCTGCTGTCGCCCGTTCTCAAAATCATAATAGAGTACAGGTATACCACGTTCCGCCATCTGGCTTGCTGCCTGGATTGCAAAAGCTGACTTGCCGACTTTCGGTGCTCCGCCAATCACATTCAAACCGTGCATTCCTTCAAGTGCAGTATCGAGACGGGAGAAGCCTGTACGTAAATCACTGTACTCTGCTTCACTTCGACCAGCTAGCAGATGCAGAAAACGGTTGAATTCCCTTTCAGGAGGCGTAAATGGCGAAAACGCGGTAGAAGACCGGATCATTTTGCCAACCGCCTGTCGGAGCCCTTTAAAGTTTTCTCTGGCCAGATCACTCAGACTAGAGTGGCGGGGAGTTCCTGCCGGCCAACGAAGCAAACGCACCTTATAACCGATGCGTGCAGCAAGTTCCCGCGCCGCCATTTCCGATTCACTGCTGTTTCGCGTTACCAGAAAAAGCGTTCTGACTCCTGCGAACTGTTCAGGTAAAAGACTATCAAAAGTCTGATGATGAGGCACTGCCACTCCCGGATAGCCAAGCTGTTTCAAAACGAGCAGGTTTTCCTCTCCCTCGCAAAGAAACAGAGTACCATTCGTGCAACGCTCGATATCCTGAACGTTAAAAAGCCTGAACGGATCTACGCTGAAATGTTCATTGCCATGCCAGAAATAATCATCAGTACGATCAGGGAAAACACAGCGTAGAGAATAACAGTTGCCATCAGACTGGACATATGGATAGGTAATATAACGACCGTTGAACCCTATCTGCAGCTCATCCATAACTTCACGATTAACGCCGCCCTGCTCGAAACGAACCTGCAGATCATCGGTGATCCTGTCATGGAAAGCAGCCATTTCACCATTACAGTTGGCGACAGGGAATTCAGGTAACTGCCGGGCCGCATCGAATTCAGGGTCATAACCAGATACAGTTGTGAGATCAAGACCACTCACCTGAGCAAACCAGAGCGGAAAGCCACCCGGGATACAACGGGAAAGACAACGGAAATAACCGTGGAAAAAACTATCTGTGTTAAGAATTACAACCAGCTTGCCTGCAGAATCAAGCCCTTTTTCCCGGCAAAACGGGCACGGGGCGGTAAAAACCCCACGATCCTGCCAGCTGCCGTTGAGATGTGTGAGATAGAAACGTGTAACAGCATCGTCGGGGTGATTCATGATTGGCTTCCTACTCCTGATATTCTGCACCATTACCTGCACTGCATTGCGGGTTCACATACAGGTACAGACTCATTTCAGATCTGTCGCAGGATCTGCTGCATCTCGGCACTGCTGAGAACCGAGCCGAACTCTACATGAACTGAGTATTCATACTCCATCGCATGATGCGCCCGCACAGCCATAATGTCACCTGCAAACACATACGGCTTACCCGGGATTTGCTCAAAGGGAAGAGTGATTTTCACCCCTCGTCCGAGCAACAGTCTGGCATTTTCCTTCTTCGAGATGCGCATAAAAAATGATGCTCCACCACGTGAAAAATCAAAAAGATCACCCTTGGCATTTACCCCGGTACTTTGACCATCTTTATCAAGCAGATTCAGAGTGATGCGCATTTCCTGAACTTTGTGCCGATTATACTTTCGCCTGTCCTGAGTTGAGTGACGGAAAAAGTCATCAACACTTTCAAAACTATGACAGAAATCATGAAGCTTCGACTCAAGGGCGGGATAATCCTCACGCCATTGCTCAAGCTTATTGAGTTGCAAAATTGAAATATCAGTCTGTCCCAGAGCAGCGGCCGAGACTGTCCATACCGACGCGTCGAAAAATGTGCCCGCACCGAGAACCTGTCCACTTCTGAGCGTTTTAACCAGAACTTCTCTGTCCTTATCACGGTAAAAAAGCTTTACCCTACCGGAATTTATGAAAAAGAGAGCAGTCTGAGTCGCTCCTTTTTTCATTATTGTCTCTTCATTGGCATACCGCTTGTGCTGCAGTGCATGATAGAAAGTGCTAAATTCCTCAGTACTCAAGACATCAAAAAGACCTGCCCATATCTCAAGATGATTTTTATCCACGGCAGCATGCTTTTCTTCTTCAATTATTTCTGCTGCCCTGATGATATCAGTCAGAGCCAGCGAATCAATCTCAATGAGCCATTCACGCAATTTATCCGCTTGAGAAAACCGCCGCAGACGCGCAATGGTTGTCACCAGTTCAAGAAGACTGGATTTTGCTTTATCCTTATCGCCATGCTCAAGCAATTCACGAATCTTTTTCTCTTCTGCCAGTCCTGTAATGAGTTTTCGCTCGGGTACAGCCTTTTTGACCGCCCCTCGTTGACTCATGGCACTTTTACGCAGTTGGCTTGCCTTGGCCTTAAGTTGTTTGTCCCCCTGATGGCTGTCTTCAATCTGCCTGAGTGCCTGCTCGGCCACCTGCCAGACTTTGGCACCAATCTTTCTGGCTGATCGTTTGCCGCGCAATTCAAGAAAGTTCAACAGTGCCTTTTCAGACTCGGGGTATGGGCAACGGGCTATAGCCAGACAAACATTGCTCAACAGGGTATCGCGAAACTCAACAGAGTAATACATATGTTCATCCAGCAACTGGCTCAATCCCCGTGTGACCTCAGCATCGCCAAAAGGAATCAGTGCTCGAACTACCTGTAACTTCAAGGTCTCACTGGCCTCAGCAAGAGCTCTCAAAAGTGCATGTTTCCTCTTCTTGCCGCTTATCTTGTAAATGCAGATAAAAGCCTCACGCTGCACCCGAAGGTCTTCGTGCTGCAAAAAAGGATACACCTGTTCCAAATGCTCTTGTGATCCTGTCTCAGAAAGAAGTTTCAGCAGATTTCGCTTTCCGTACCAAGGGTTTGGCTCTGCAAGTTTCTCAATAAGAATCGGTGGTAAAAACTGCTCTCCATAGGTGAGAAGATCGATGATTTTAAGGCGGTCCTGGCTCTTTTCAGCACGGATGAGGCTATCGACAAGAAACCGTGAAGCCAGAGGCCCCTGCAAAATAAGTCGACGACTCATAACCTCGTCCTTCGGATTCGAAAGAACCTGATTCAACAGGTAAGGCAGTAAGGTTCTGTCCACTCCCCTGTCCTGGACGCGGGAAATAATCATTCTGGTTGCGTCTGGTTTTGCTATTATTCCTGAGCGAATCTGATAGAAGAGGGAAAGAATGGAATCACCCAGTTCAAAATTTTCACCTTTCCATGACTGTCCCATGACCGCCTGCAGCACCAGACAAATCTTCTCAAAGATAAAATCTCCATTGTCAGAATGCTTCAGCCAATACAGTAAAGGGGGAGCCAAAAGCTGCAATGCTTCCCAGTGTTTTCCAGCCGTCAGGTTTTCGCCAATCTGAGCAAGACTGCCGATGAGCTTTTCCCGGATTACCGCATCACCCTCCTGAAAATGGGAAATAAGTATCTTAAGTAACGCTTTTACTTCTCTGTCCATCTTCTCATCAACCATTTTCTGAATCACAAATGGCAGATGAACAGTGAACTCCTCGCTCTGCAATACCACATCATTGCCCTTCAGCAGTGACTGGACTCCAGCCTGTACTCTTCTGGCGCGCCGTGCTTTCTCTCCTGTCGCAATAATACTCTTGGCCTTTTCCTGTCCGAGATATTGTTTCCCTTTAGGGGTGGCCAATAAGCGAGCGACAGCAGCGGTCAGGAATTGTAATTGACTGGAATCGCTTGCCTGGGTCAATCTCAATTGTGCAGATTTTTGACGCAGTTCGCGTATCACCTCGCCTAACAGATCTACAGGCATTTTTTGCAAGAGGATCGAATATAATGCAGCACCCATCTCTTTTTGCAGGTCCTGCGCCATAAGCATCAGCATTGCAGGTAATTGCAACTGTTTCAGTAGCAAGCCTGCCGTTTCTTCCAAAAGTGTTTTTCGCTGATCGACAGGTGTCAGTTTCCCGCTGTTTTCAAGGATAAATGAAAGGGCTGAAGAAGATGTGAAGAGCTTTTTATACACCATCGCTCCAAGCACACCAGTAATAGCTGACGTCAGAACTGAAGCACCCTGCCCCGGAACCATAAACTGTCTCTGCAATTCCTGGATAATCTCCGTCTTTCGTTCCCGTCCAAGCAAAACATCAAAATAATCCTTACGTAACACCTGAGTTCCGTTTGCTTCGATAGCAGTTGCTTCACGCACTGCACTGACATCTCGCATGGCATCATTACAACCATCTGCTGCTTCACCCGTAGTCTCAGGAAAAAAACGATCCAGACCAAGTCTCAGAACATAGGACCGGCCACCACCTTCCTCCCTGATCTGCTCAACCTTTGCACTGAAAATTTCGAGTATTTTCTTAAAATTTCCCCGATCAAGACCAGGCGCAACAACAAATCTGTCAACATTCAGCAGAGCCAGCTGACGAAAGACGATCAGGTTAGAAATTGACTGTATAACCGCACTATCGAGAATATTGCCGCATAACTCGGGTTCTGAACCTCGCAGACCAAGTGTGAACATACCATACTGACGCAAATGGTGTTTGACGGCTTTATATCCGCGCTCCACGGCATTGGCTATCTGAGGTGTATTCGCAGGATAGAGACGAATGGATACTACAGTATTGTTGAATGTTTTCAGAGTGTTAATCAACTCTTGATGTCGCGCTGCCTCAGTCATTTAACGGGCTCCTGCTGAAGTAATACCACTCCTGCCGTTTTGCATTGTCTCTGAAGGGCTACCCCAGATTCGCATTTTTGTATTGGCACAATAAAGGATCAGACTGAAAATATAGTACAGAAAATTGACGTTAATTCCAAGGCATGTCGACAATATCCGTACAGTTAAGGTTCGTGCAATCCACTTTTTAGACCCAGCACCCCAACATAGCGGAATCTCGCAGAACAGACACGTCAGTCCGGTACACTAGAAAAAATATATCGTGAAAATGAAAAATACCCAAAAACACCTTAAATATTAGGTGTTTTCAGCATATTCATACACCTGGCCACAGTAAAAGTCAAGCATCCCAGCTTCCAGGTGCATGAGCATAAGGTATAGATTTTCAGCCATGTTCAGGCTCTTTACAAGAGTATACCGGAACTTCCGGGTAAAATAACACCCTGCTGCAACAATATTGCGACAACCTCGGTCAAAGGCATTCCGACGACATTGGTGTAAGAGCCTTCGATTCTTTGTACCAGAAACGCTCCTTTGCCTTGAATACCATATGCTCCCGCTTTATCGAACGATTCTCCCAGAGCCACGTAGCCTCTGGCAATAACTTCGTCAAAAGGAAAAAAGGAAACAATAGTCGCAACCGAACAAGCTATTTCTTTTTTTTCATCGCAACAGGCAATACATATTCCAGAACGCACAACATGATCCCGACCGGCCAGAGACAGGAGCATATGCACTGCTTCCTCCGAATCAACCGGCTTGCCCAGAATAGTATCCTCCAGGCACACTGCCGTATCGGCAGCCAGCACATAACTTTCAGGGTACTTCAAGCTCACTGCCCGAGCTTTTTCCCGCGCCATCCTTTCAACATAGGCTCCAGGATTCTCATCCCGGTACGGAGTTTCATCAATTTCCTCTGCATAATGCGTGAATTCAAGTCCAAGATCATTTAGAAAATCTTTCCGCCGTGGGGAATTTGAAGCTAATACAAGTGGTTTAACTGTTGAATAAATCATAATATCATAAAGATGTAAAAAAGCCCGAAAACGTGTTCCGCCTCCGGGCTCATGCTGATTTCAAGAAAAATAACTTCGTATCTGATACAGATTTCAGTAACTGGAAGATTCTATCCGGAATTTCCGTTTTCAGGCGTGAACCTCTTAACCGCGTATAGCGTATCCACCATCCACTGTAATAACCTGGCCCTGAATCATAGACGCAAGATCACTGCATAAAAACAGAGCAATATTGGCGACATCATCAGGAGTGGTAAGCCGACCAAGCGGGGTACGGGCTAATGCAGTATCAAGAATCTGATCCCTGTTGGGAAAATGCTTCAGGGCATCCGTATCCACAGCACCGGCACTGATTGTATTGACATTGATCCCTTGCGGCCCTAATTCGACGGCTAAATGACGCACCAGAGATTCGAGAGCAGCTTTTGAAGCTCCTACCGTAGTATAGTTTTCAATAGCACGCACAGATCCGAGACTTGATACCGCCATAACTCTGCTACCGGACTGCATCATGCGAACGCCGTGCTGAACCAGACCAAGCAGGGCCCGGGCATTTATGTCCATAGCCCAGTTCCAGTGCCGTTCAGTTAATTCCATTGCCGGCTTGAGAACTCCGGAAGCAGCATTACTTACCAGAAAATCGAGACGACCGAAACTATTCTCAAGCTCCTCAAACATAGCCTTAACATCAGACTCCTTTGCTACATTCGCTTTTACCACCAGACAACGGGCACCTCTCTGTTCTACAAGCTGGGCAGTCTCTTCGGCGTCCTTTTTATGGCGTACATAATTCACCACCGTATCGACACCATTCTCTGCCAGACGAAGTGCGATTGCCCGGCCTATGCCACGCGAACCACCTGTAATAAGTGCAACTTTTCCTTCTATATTAAACATTTTCACTTCCCTTTAACTATAATAATTGAAAATCTATCAGGAACACATAACCGGGAAAACAGCAGGATAGGCAGCAGACTCCTTAAACGTCATATTCCAGAATTTTTACAGACGAATAGCACATTTAAACCTTTTAAGAGCACCAATCATAAACCTGAAAGGATTAAATCTCACCGGATTAAGCGTTTCAGGAGCAATAAACCCAGCCCCGTGGAATACAGACGGAACTGCCAGCGGATACAGGATATTATCACTACAACTTCCCGGGTGATTCCTCGCTGCTGCAGCCTGCCATAATGGGCTCTGCTGCAATGGCAATTCAAGCAGTGCCAAAAGAGCTGTGTCCAATGCAACCGGAGAAAGCGAGCCACCAACAACACCAAGCGACAAAGGGTCACCATCAAGCGGTCCCGACCGGTGCATAACCTCTATACCATCGACTATGGAGACATGCGGCGGCAACAGATCGGGCAAACCGAGAAGTATCTCGGCAAAATCCTGATGAGAGCTACCATGCCGCATATGCAGCATCGCTTTACGGATACCGACCACAATTCCGAAAACATTTTTCACAGCCGCTGTCATATACATTTGGTTATGCGCTTTCAGCTTCGGCAGGTTAAACAACATATCACATTCAAGAATTTCAGCTGCTATCTCAATAGATAAACCACGAGAGAGCCGTCGGGAGACAGGTGTCCTGAACTGTATCTGCTCATACGCCAGGCCGCCAAGTGCCTTTGTCATACCATGTCGCTCCATCACAGAGGCGGTAGTACCAAAGGCCGGAGAATCACCAATTTTTACCCGTGCCCCGTGATCTGCACACCAGTTGGCAACTGCCGCAATAAAACCGGCATTGGTACACGCCAGAGATGGTCCCCTGCTGCTGATAAGATTCGGCTTCAGGAGAATTACAGAACCCGATAGAGTTACCGGTAACGTCAGACATGACAAAATTGAATCGATAGCATCGGCGAGTTCCGGCTGCTGATAGCCTCGGCAATGCACCAACGCGACTTGCTGCTGTAAAGATGAATTCATGAATCAAATATGGAGGAAAACAATATTTACGATATTTATAGGTCTAGAGAGCACCAGTACAAAAAGAAAAACCGACCAGGCGGGGGGCCAGGTCGGTCTTTCTCAGGAGAAAGGAGAGAAGAGATAAAAGCATAATCTCTATTGCATCAACCATGCCACAATTATCACAAACAACTAAAGTGTCTCTTATTAATCAGTTAGCATATCACAATACGCACTACGCACCTGACATAAGGCCTCAAAACATTCAATTTTTTGTACCACAAGTTGTACACACCGCAAATTTTCTCAACCATTACACAATAACAACCACCTAGCTGTAATGTTTTTTTAACCGCTCGACAGAGTGAAATTTATACCATTATCTGAAAGAGATAATACGAGTTCGGATAACCTCTTCATTCTGCTCAATTTCTGAGACAACTTCTGCCGAGACAGGAGACTCAAGGTCAATGATGTTGTACCCCACCTTGCCATTCGACTGGTTCAGGTAGCTGGCTATATTGAGAGAATGATGGCCAAAAACATTAGAAATAAACGCGATCATCCCTGGAACATCACGATTAATTACAATAAGTCTGCTATGTACATTGTCAGCAGGGGTCGATTCAATATTCGGAAAATTCACACTGTGCACCACATTCCCGTACTTCAGGTAGGCTGAAATTTCCTTTACCGCCATACAGGCACAGTTTTCTTCAGACTCAGAAGTAGAAGCCCCGAGATGGGGAGTCGTCAACACCTTATCATGGCCAACATTTGTACTCGTAGGAAAGTCAGTCAGATATGCCTCCAGTTGCCCGCTGTCGAGTGCCTCAATCACAGCATCTTCATCAACTATCTGTTCGCGTGAATAATTGACCAGAATTGAGCCCTTTCGCATCTTTGCAATGAATTCTGCATTAATCATGTTTCTGGTTCTATCATTGAGTGGCAGGTGGATGGAAACCACATCCGCATCACCAACGGCATCCTTTAAGGATCGACAAATCTGCACTTCCGGCGACAGCTGATGAATGTTTTCCATTGCCGGAGAAGGATCATACCCCTTCACATTCATCAACCGCTGAATTCCACCATTGGCAAGACGCATTCCGATCTGACCAAGCCCCACAACAGCAAGATTTTTACCACCGATCTCCTCACCTTTGAAGGCAGACTTGCGCTTTTCCACCACGTCACCAACATCTTCCGGCACCAGATCAGCCAGAGATTCACAAAAACGTATTCCTTTATAAATATTTCGTTTCCAGACACCAATCATCGGGAACACAAGATCGACCACTGCATTGGCATTTGCTCCGGGGGTATTGAACACACAAATACCTTTTTCAGTGGCCCTATCTACGTTGATATTGTTCACCCCCGCGCCCGCACGGGCGACTGCATAGAGTGAAGGAAAGTCATCCACATCAACAGGTGAACTGCGAACAAGAATTCCATGCGGGTCCTGCTCTTCGACTGAGATTTGAAAAGCATCACTAAAGAGGCGTAGTCCCTCCTCGGCAATAGCATTCACCTTTTTTATTCTAAACCTGGCCATGTCTCTCTCCTCAGGTGATGAGATCAGCTAAAGTCCATCTCAGAATACGTTTTTTATTCGGTTTCCCGGCGATGATACGTAAGCAAGCAACGTCCCCCGGTATAACTCCGGAGCAACAGAATACGTGCATTAAACATGCTTTTTCCGCCGAAAGCGGTTGTCATTATACGCTAAATCATTTCGAGGTCAAACTGTTTACATGCCTCAGACGTTTGGCAACACTACAACTCTGTTATGCTGATACAGGGAAGAATCCCGCTCCTGAAGAAACGTTATACGCGTGATCTTAGCGTTCCCGCCTAGCTCAAGGACCGTGCTGGCATCAGGAGAAATACCAAGAAAAAGCGACCGCTTAAAGAACTGATTTCTCGTACGGCATGTATACAGATCATCCATTTGATCCGGAAGATGCTGGTAGAGAATATCTTTACTCTCTGCAGGCCCCTCCTCGCCTGCGGCAAAAGCGAGACAATCAGGTAGAGTTCTGAATCCGCAACGCATCCAGTCGTACCTCAACAGTTCGGTAATGAGCGATTTGTCATCTCGTCGGGAGCAGACCTCCACCAATATTTTACACAACAACTCCTGCGTGACCGAACGATGGAGAAAATCAATCTTCTGCCCTTCAACTAACAATTCCTGAAAGAAATCAAAAATCATTTCCCTCTGTTGCCGTAAATACTTCCATAACGAAACAAAATACCGGTTGTTATAGAATTTCTCCACACATTCACAGAACCAATACAACTCCGTCGCCTCGTTGTGGCTCAGCCAGTTGTTGGCAAAAATACTGTACGGCGGATGAGAACTATGAACATACCCATACTCTTCAGCTCCATGACAGATCGGCGTATCAGGCAGAATTTTCAGTAACCCCATCTGGATATAATGTGCCCCCATGGCATACACGTCTGAAAACGACCTTGCAAAGCTTGCGGCAGTATCAAATGGCAGACCGAGAATGAGATCAACATGCAAGTGTATGGTATTGAGTGCTGTCAGTCGCTCAATGATCGAATGTACCTTAGATGTGTCAATCCACCGACGGATAGCCTCCAGGGTCGCATCGTGGGTTGATTGAATACCTATCTCAAACTGAAAGCGGCCATGCTCCACTCTCTCCAGCAGCGTAAACATCTCTTCAGTGAAACGATCCGGAGCGATCTCGAAATGAAAGAGAGTCTCCCCCTCCTGCGCGAGCAGAAATTCCCAGATGGCAAGCGCTCTCTCAGGTACATCATTAAAAGTTCTGTCAACAAATCTCACGACCTTGGGACTGAACTGCAATATATGCCCAAGTTCTTTTTTGACCTGCTCCAGATCTTTATGAAAGAGACCGCGTTCCGACGCTGACAGACAGTAGGTACAGCTATGGGGGCAGCCACGGGACGTTTCATAATAAATATGCCTGTTCCTAAGCTGGTCCTGGAAGTCCTCATCGCAAAAAGGGTAATCAAGCTGCTTTGCCTTCTGCTTTAAAAAAGAGCCTGTATATTTGGCGGCGAGTTCTCCTGATGCGAGGTCACTGTAGAAGCTCGCGTCCACTGCTTCGATCTCGCCGATAACCATGCTACAGACATCCTCTGGCAACTGATCCCTCAGGACCCCCGCCTGCGGACCGCCGATTACAATTCGGCATTCAGGCAGACAACGATGCACATCATCTGCAAGCTGAGCTATACGATCACTGTTCCAAATGGCTGCGGAAAAGAAGACTGCAAAAGGTTCATCCTCAGTAATTCGCAGTAAATTCTCATACAGGTTGTCATTTATTGTCAGTTGCAGGATCTCTACTTCAGCCTGCGGATAGTGCCTGCTCAGCTCGTTGCGTATGTAAAAGAGCGCCAGACAGGAATGAATGTACTTCGCGTTCAGAGCAACCAGCTTAATTTTCTGCAGTGCCGAAACTTTCTTGGATTTTTCCTGGCACATATCCTTCTCTGTCATTAATTTGTATCCTGATATTTTGTTGTTATACTGAAAACCTTACATACAGAATGTGCTGGTGTTTTTTTTTACAACACAATCTACGGGATCACCCGTCTGAGTGACGACGGCCGTCTCTTCTTACCTCAACTGGAAGGTGCCATGTTTCTCACAGAAAAAATAGCATTCTACTGTTTTTTAACTGTAATCATTCTAACGCTCTCCGGAATTGCAGCCGCTGCACCATCTGTTTCTCCTGAACCTGACTACCAGCTGGCCATCTCATTTGACCTTGAAAAAAAGCAACTCACGGGTACAGCCAGAGTAACAGCCAAAGCCGGTGAAGCACTCTCATTCTCAACAAGCCTGCTGAAGATAACAGGCATCCTGCTGAAAAGGCAAGACGGCAGCAGTAATGAAATAGAAGTTCCAGCTGGACCGGTCTTTACACTTCCCACTACTGATTTCGACAGAGAACTGTTTATATCCTATACTCTAACAACTGATGATAATGGCGAAAACCTGATCAGTCCTGCCGGCATCACTCTGCTCGACAACTGGTACCCGATACCCGGCCGCTCCATGCACTACCAGTTAAGTGCTGTACTGCCTGATACTTTTACCGCTGTTACAGAATCTGATTTTTTTCCGCTAAAACAGGCGGGGGATACCGTTACTGCCACATTTTCAGAATCAGCAATGGTCATCCATTTTGCCGCAGCCCCCTATGTGCACTCATCTATGGAAGCCAGAGACGGGCTCAAAGTCCACGCCCTTTTTTTTCCGGAAGATGCCCATCTGGCACCGGAGTATCTGGAAAAATCAAAAGAGTATATCAACAGGTATGAAAAAGAAATCGGCCCATTCCCCTACAATCACTATGTTATCGTAGCCAACAGGCTCCCGACCGGCTTGGGCATTCCTACCTTCACGCTCCTTGGCCAATCAGTCCTGCGACTGCCATTTATAAAAGATACATCACTCGGCCATGAAATTCTGCACTCCTGGTTCGGCAACAGCATCGATGTCGACATAACACAGGGAAACTGGTGCGAAGGACTCACCGCCTACCTCTCTGATCATGCATATCGGCAGGATAAAGGCGAAGGTGCAGTCTACCGCAAAGAATCGATTGTTAATTATCTCAGCTACATCAATCCTCAAACAGTTATCCCGCTGGCAGAATTCAGAAGCGGCAGCCACTCACAGCCCGGTGCCAAGGCCAGACGGGCTGTCGGTTACTCCAGGGCCCAGCTGCTTTTTCACGAGCTGCACGAAAGAATCGGTGCACAGGCATTCGAGAAAGCTCTTCGTGAGCTATATCTTCGTTTCAAAGGAAGAAATGCTTCCTGGCATGATATTCAAGTTCTTTTCAGTGCAACCGCTACTGAAGATCTTGCCCCATTTTTCAATGAACGACTTTCCCGCAACGACATCCCCGCATTTTATGCAACAGACATTTCCACTTTTTTACAAAATGACAAACACATACTCAAATTCACCATTCACCAGGAGACAGCAAAACCTTACTCTCTGAATATCCCTGTCTACGTGACAACCGGGCAGGGGTTGCAGATATTTGTTCTTCAGACTGACAGCAAAGATAAAGAAATAACACTGCAGTTGTCCGGACGCCCACTTGAATTCACCCTGGATCCAGGCTATTCCTTACTCAGAAAATTAGCCATGGAGGAGACTCCGGCAACATGGTCACGTTTTATGGGTTCTACCAAAAAGCTTGTAGTCCTAGAATCTGAAAAGGCACGTGCACGGTTCCAGCCTCTTCTCGATCAGCTGCAAGAAGAGGGAGTTACAATCACCTCTGACGCTGACGTCACAAATTCCGGGCTTCGGGATGTTGACCTGCTGATCCTCGGCCAGAATCAGTCCGCCAGTCATACGCTTTTCGGCAAACCTGATCATCCGGAAAACGGCTTTACCCTCGATGTACGACATAACCCGCTGAACCCTGATCACGTTGCAGTGATGATATCCAGCGAAAGCACCGAAGAAACACTGGTGGCTTCACCGCGCCTCTCCCATTACGGCAAATATGCGTACCTCCATTTCAACGGGGGGCACGTTACTGAAAAGCGTAATGCCGAGAGCGAATCCGGACAACGTTACATCCTGGAACAGTTGCCATTCGGCAGTTCCACCCAACCATTACAGGACTTTAACACTATCGTGCGGGAACTGAGCCATAATGATGTCATATACATCGGCGAAAGTCACACTTCTGCCAGTGACCATCGTCTTCAATTGCGAATTTTAGAAGCTCTTAACAGCCATATCCCTGATCTGGCAATTGGTATGGAGATGTTTCCGGAAAGCAGCCAGCAAGCACTCGATGAGTATATCCTTAACGATTCAGAGATGACGGAGAAAGAATTTCTGAAAGCCTCAGGATACTACACTGTCTGGAAATATGACTTCCGCTATTTCCAGGAAATTTTCAAATTCGCCAGAACACACAAAGTTCCTGTCATCGCTCTCAACCTCGATCGCACTATCGTTTCATCTGTCTACAGCACAGGCAGCACGGACAATCTTTCGCAAGAAATACGGGACAACCTGCCCCAACAGCGGAATCTTGATATGGAAGGCTACACCAGTCGTCTTCAGGCTATGCATTCCATGCACGAAGAAGGCAACCATGGCAGTGGCAAGGCCAGTGGCTTTATCCAGGCCCAGGCTCTCTGGGACGAAACGATGGCTGAAAACATCGCCATGTATCTTTTTGCCCATCCCGGTAAAAAGATGGTCGTGCTGGCAGGAGCCCAGCACACCCGGAAAGACTCAGGTATCCCGCCACGGGTCGCAAGTAGAATTGATGTGCAACAGGCATCGGTACTGAACATCCTGAACGGTTCCTCCCCGACACATCTTCACAAAGTCGCTGATTACTTTTTTCTTGCAGAACCATTTGAACTCGAAGAACTACCGAAAATGGGCATTGTACTGCAGGAGCATCTCGAAAAAGAAAAAGAGTACGTTGAAATCATTGAGTTCAGCCCCTACAGTAAAGCGGTGGAAGCAGGGCTGAAGATTGGTGATGTGTTACTTACCGTGGGCGGCTATCCCATAAAAAGCATGGAAGATATCCGAATATCGATGTTTGATACACAACCGGGTGAAAATATCATCGTAACTGTAGAACGAGCTGAAAAAGATATCGCGAAAATACTTGAATTCTCTATTCAGCTGGTCACCCTGCCAACAGAAATGACAGGGATGCAACACCCCTGAGAAAAGGGCGATCGGGACTATGATGCCAGCTGTGCTATTATCACCACAGCCTGCCTGTGCGCAGCCCCCTGCTGAGCACGGGCAACTTCACCGGCACGCTTGCATGCTTCCTGATACATATCAGGTCTTTCTCTGAATAAGGTTATTTTTTCATAGACATCCTTACCGCTCGCAACAGGAATGCCACCACCAACGCCAGATAAAAGGTCAACCGCATCCTGAAAGTCTCCCATGCTCGGGCCATACAGCACAGCCTTGCCCCAAAGCGCCGGCTCAAGGATATTATGTCCGTTACGCTCCACAAGGCTGCCACCACAGAAGATATAGGTCCCAACTGAATACATATCAGAGAGCTCCCCGAAACTATCCAGCAGAACAACCATATGCTTACGAGGGTTTCCCTTCGCGAGGGAACTGAACAAATCAAACCCGATTGCATGCTGATGCAACACATCTTCCACCTGCCCGAGCCTGTGCAGATGCCGTGGTGCAATGATCCAGACTAACTCTCTGTGCTCAGCCAGGGCCTGATACACCGGAAGCAGAATATCCTCTTCGCCGGAGTGGGTAGAACCACTTATAAAAACTTCTGTATCCTCCTCCACACGAAGAATCCTTCTGTAATGGAGAACAATTGCTTCCCGGGCGGGAGACACTTCACGGTCATATTTCAGATTGCCGGTCACTTTTATCGTTCTCTCATCAACACCAAGCGACAAGTACCGTTTTTTATCAACATCTGTAATCATGCAGAGCGCGCTAAAATTATCAACCACCCTCTTAAACAGCCAAGCATGTTTGTAATACTTCACTGCCGAGCGCTCAGACATCCTGCCATTTACCAGCACCTGAGGCGTGGAACGTTTCCGCAGTCTGCGGAGCAGTACAGGCCACAACTCGGTCTCAATACAGACGTATATGTCAGGAGAAATGGCAGATATGGCGAGATCAACTACGCCGGGGACATCGAGGGGAGCAAGTCTGCAGATAACATCAGCCGGCAGTTGCTCTTCTGCCACCTTTCTCCCATGGAGAGTCATGGTCGTCAGTACAAAGTCAGCATCCGGAAGTTGTCGGCGCAGTTCAGCAATCAGCACATCGGCCGCCTGAACTTCACCTACCGAAGCCGCATGCAGCCATATCCTCGGTCCTCTGCTATTTACAGGTAGCTGGCGATAGAACCCGAAACGTTGACGCAATCCTTCGCGGTGTTTACCCGTAATCCACACATATACCAGCAACGCCGGCAGAGCAGAATAAAACAAAAGTGTCAGAATCAGCTGATAAATCGTATACAATCGGTTCCTCTCCGGGGAACAAACGGTTATAGTGCATCGGAATATTCGGCTGAGTCAGTTACAATCAGCCCGAAAGTCCCGGTCAATAAAACCAGAAATCCCTGCATCGTCAACAGTGAATAATGTATCTCAACCACCATATACAGAATAACACTGCGGCGATAACTGACGATTGCTGGTGATGGATTATGCTTTTTTTCCAGATTCCCTCTTTTCAAATGGAGTTACCATGCGTAGAGTGTCAGCTTTATTTGTACTCAGTCTGCTTACGTTAATCTTTATCGGAGAACCAGTAATGGCAAACGAAAAACTTCAGGACGGCCTGTACGTCAAATTCGACACCTCAAAGGGAGAAATTATCTGCTCTCTTGAATTCGAAAAAACCCCTCTGACTGTGACCAATTTCGTCGGTCTGGCAGAAGGCACCAAAGAACTTGGCGGCGGAGCCAAAATGAAGGGCGAAAATTTCTATGATGGCCTCACCTTTCATAGAGTTATTCCAGAATTCATGGTCCAGGGCGGCTGCCCGCTCGGTTCCGGAACCGGTGGACCAGGTTACACCTTCCCGGATGAAATCGACCCATCACTGAAACATTCAGGTCCCGGGATTCTTTCCATGGCGAATGCAGGACCGGGAACCAACGGTAGCCAGTTCTTTATCACTCATGTACCAACTCCATGGCTTGACGGTAAACACACAGTTTTTGGTCATGTTGTTGAAGGAATGGACGTCGTTAACAAAATTGCTCAGGGCGACCTGATCAAGAAGGTTGAAATCATCCGCGTAGGTAAGAAAGCTGAAGCATTTAAAGCTGACCAGGCGGCTTTTGACAATCTTGTTAACAACTTCGAGAAGATTCAGCGCGAAAAAGAACTGGCAGCTATGGAAGGAGAGCTGAACCTGATCAAGAAAAACTGGCCTGACGCGATTACCACCCCTTCAGGATTAAAGTATGTTGTAGTTGCAGAGGGTACCGGCGACGACACACCGAAATCCGGCTCCATGGTAAAAGCACACTACACCGGCAAGCTTCTCAACGGCACCAAATTTGATTCTTCCTATGATCGTGGAACCCCAATTGACTTCCCTGTAGGTCAGGGTCGTGTCATCAAAGGCTGGGACGAAGCATTCCTCGGCATGAAAAAAGGTGAAAAGCGCGTTCTCATTATACCACCGGACCTTGGTTACGGTCCTTCCGGTCGCGGACCGATTCCACCAAACGCCTATATGGTATTTGATGTTGAGCTCGTAAGCTTCTAATCACAGTTCAAACATCAAAGCGTTCATTGCCTTAGACGCTCTTAAAAGGGTGTGCAGCATATGCTGCACACCCTTTTTGCATTTCCGGCATCTCGCTCTTGCAGGAAAGCATTGCAGATAAAACCCGATTATTCAGTTCAAGAAATCTATCATATCTGTCGATACAGGTATGCAGACAAAACATACAACCTGTACACCGCACACTGAAACCACTGCTGACACCTGCTAAGCCCTGTTGATTTACATCATTTCCTGACTATTCTTTATCTGAAGTCAAAATTATAACTCTCCCACAAGAGGACAAGAATGATACGCGTACTTTTCATACTTTCCATGCTCATTTTTCACGATCCGGTAATCACACTGGCTGCTACACCTGCAGGGCTCACCTTTCGTGGAACTGGTGAAATTCGCTATATGGGCATATTCAAGGTGTATGATGCCCGACTCTTTACCGCCCCCTCGGCCTCGGCAGATGAAGTGCTTGCCCCAACCTGTTCGCGCTGTCTTCAACTCGACTATTCTACCGGGCTTTCTGTTGGCCAATTCATTGGCGCTGCTGAAACAATCCTGAAACAACAACACTCCGAACAGGATCTTGCTGCAGTGAGACCGCAGATAAATCTATTACACCAGAATTACAAAAGTGTACAAGATGGAGACCGCTACACTCTCTGCTATGACTCAGAAACCCGCTCAACCAGCCTGAGCCTGAATGACACCCTTCTTGTGCGTGTGCCTACGCCCGAATTTGCAAAGGTATACTTTGGTATCTGGCTGGGTGAAAAAAATGTTATTGACCCCAGCCTCAGAAAACAACTCCTTTCAGGTTTCAATACAGAAAAGAGCTGATACCTTTCAAGCCATGATCAAACCTCAAGCCGGCAATCCAGAAAAGACCATACACTGGTTAATAAATTTCTCAATCTATCAGGCAAACTGGTGTATTTGTATCATTTGGGGGAACACCCTTTCCTGGGTTGCACTTCTCCTCCTTGCTGTTCACCTCTATCTCACCCCGTACCGAAAAGCTGATCTGCAGCTGATTGCGCTCGTCACCTGTATGGGAATACTGCTTGATGGCATCTTAAAGGCAATAGGTTTTTTCAGTTTTACAACAGACAACTTCCCAATACCGTTCTGGCTCATCGTTATCTGGATGACACTTGCAACTCTGCCCAATCACAGTCTTGGCTGGCTGAAAGACAAAACCTTTACTGCCGGAATGCTCGGCATGATTGCTGGTCCCTTAGCATATTGGGCCGGTACCAGACTTGGAGTTGCCACATTTAACTGGAAACTGTTGCCATCACTTCTGGTTCTTGGCATACTCTGGAGCCTGGTTTGGCCAGCCATTATGTTTATGAGTCGAATCACGTACACACCAACAGACCCTTAAAATAGCTCATTTGGCTTCGTCGCTTTCTCAGTCAGCAACAGGTATTAGCGTGGCCCTGACACTGCACAGGAAGATTATGATCTATCGGATAAAAGCACTACGGATAATCTGATGAAACAATCGATCACAAACAGCCTTGCTGTGCGTTTTCTTTTCACAACCATTTTTGTTCTGACGGTTGCCATGAGCGTCGGCACGTATATTTCTTCACTTATTACAGATAGAGCTATGGGCGAAGTTGCCCGAACCGAATTACAGCGACAGGTTGAAGATTCCATTCATTTCATCGAAATCTGGCTGGAAGCTCAAAGAGTACAGATCAGAAGTCTGACAGATGAGCACATGTATGTAACTGCCTTGCAGGATTCAGCATACGGCAGATCTGCACGTCACGCGGTCGATCAGAAATTTGCCATCATGGCCCTGTCCTCACCGTTTCTGCACAGCCTTAACCTGCTGGATCTGAACGGCAGGGTGCTCGTTTCGGATTTACCGGATGACGATGCAGCAGAAATTGTCATAGACGAGAAACTTCTGAGACGGGCAATTCACGGTGAACAGGTGATCTCGACCATATACAGAAGTTCTTTTGACGGCTCAGATGTTTTTGCTATGTATGTCTCCATTTCAGAGAATAGCGAACCTCTTGGAGTGCTCTATTTCGAATATTCCCTGCCTGCCTTCAGCAAGCTTTTTATAGCCAACCTCAAAACCGGCAAGTCCGGTTACGCCTTCTTACTTGATCAGAATAATAGAATACTTTCACAACCGGATAAGGCCTTTCAGGACAACACTTTTTTCATAACACACGATCTTGACACATTGCGGGAACAGCCGGACAGCAACTTTATTCAATTTACACACGCAGACATAAAAACCATCGCCTATCTAAGCCCCATCGTTGACCTCGAATGTAAACTTGTCTTAAGCATACCCTCCTCAGAACTTCGAGCCCCGGCCATTCAATTGGTTCATGCCAGTGCCTATATCACTCTCATCGCCATTATACTTACAAGCATTGGCATGTACCTCTTATGGCGCAGGGAAATATCCCGACCCAGTCAGGAATTAATTCGGGGCATCACAGATTTTAGCAATGGAAATTTATTACAACCACTTGCACCACAAAAACGAAATGAGTTTAAAAGTGTTGCAGACAGCTTTAACACTATGGCCAGGCGCATCAGAACATCGACAGTCTCAATCAACGAACTCAAGGTCCAGCAAAAAAATCTTCAGACAATTCTGGATTCGATGAATATCGGGGTACTGATCGTTGATGACTCGGGACAGCTCAAAATGATCAACTCAACACTTATAACTCTCATTGGTGGTGACACATCGAATCAGGAAAATACAGATCAAATCTTTGCAATGTCCTGCAATGCTGAAATTTTACAGAATCTTGATGATCGCCCTCTTTTTGAAGCAGAGTACTGCAACCCTGATGGAAAATTATTCTACCTGCTGCGTTTGACCCAACCTGTAACTCTCAGCGGTGAACATATGCTGCTGGCTACTTTTGTTGATATTACAGAACAGAAGAAGGCTGAAAAAGAACGCCAGTTACTTGAACAGGATCTGCTGGCAGCAAGCCGTCTGCAGGCCATTGGTACGCTCGCCGCAGGAATAGCTCATGAAATAAACACACCTATCCAGTATGTGAGTGACAATGTACGTTTCACTAGAGAAGGGGTCGACGATCTGCTGCAGTTTCTTGATCTGCAAAACAGTATTGTAGCAGCTTCAGGAGAAAGCGGTGTAACAGCGGATGAACGGCTACAATTACGTACTCTGGAAGAGGATATCGACATAGAGTTTTTACAAAACGAAATCCCCCTCGCTCTCGAACAATCCCTGTCAGGCTTGCAGCACATCTCGCGCATAGTCCGGGCAATGAAAACGTTCTCCCACCAGGGTGAAGATAAGGTAAGCAGCTACGATATAAACGCAGGCATCTCGAACACCATCACAATATCGAGCAACGAATGGAAAACAGTTGCGGAGATACATACTGACTTTGATCCCGACCTGCCCAAACCGCTCTGTTTTATCGGTGATATGAACCAGGTGTTGCTCAACCTCATCATCAATGCCGCACAGGCAATCGAGGAAAAACTCAGCAATAACACCACACAACACGGACATATACGGATCAGAACCTATACAGAAACAGGCAGCATCTGTATCGCAATTACTGATGACGGAATTGGCATGTCCAAAGCAACTCAGTCACGAATATTTGAACCATTCTTTACTACCAAGGAAGTCGGAAAAGGAACAGGACAGGGACTCTCCCTGTCCCAAAGGATAGTGGTGGAAAAACACAAAGGGCAACTTCTGGTGGAATCTGAACCCGGTCACGGCACAACAATGACAGTGAAACTTCCGCTCTCATCACCTTAAGCTCTGTATATACACCTTCATCGTTCCTGAAGAGTTAAAAGATCGACCTTTCAGGAAATTACGTCTCCAATACGCCACTGACCAGAAGATTCTTACGATAAAAACTCGTCAGTCCTCAGCTACTTTCCATCCTTTTGACAATCTCGTGAGTTGAAATGCTCCCGGATTGCTGCAGCAGCTTCCTCTGCAGTGTCGACATATTTGAAGATATTGAGATCTTCAGGATTGATCGTCCCTTCCTCGACCAGAAATTCGAAATCAATGAGTCTCTGCCAGAATTCCCTGCCAAACAACAAGACAGGCAGTGGCTGAATTTTTTTCGTCTGGATTAGCGTTAATGTCTCAAACAGCTCATCCAGGGTTCCATAACCACCAGGAAAGGCAACAAGCGCCTGGGCACGCAGTAAAAAATGCATTTTGCGGATTGAAAAATAATGAAACTGAAAGCAGAGTTCAGGTGTAATATACGGATTAGGACTCTGTTCGTGAGGAAGCACAATGTTCAGTCCCACTGATTCTGCACCAACATCGTGTGCACCACGATTTGCAGCTTCCATAATTCCGGGTCCGCCACCTGTTATAACCACAAGATTGCAGCCGGTTTGATGGTGACAGATTTCAGAAATCATACTGCCGAGCTTTCTCGCCTCCTCATAATACCTGCTTTTCGCCAGCACACGTCCGGCGATCTTTACCTTTCTCTGCAACTCAAGATTTTCAGGATCATTTATTGACATCGCAGTGGCTTCATCAAGGCGATGCTGTGCCTCTTTTTCTTCAGGAATCCTGCTGCCACCAAACACCACTACTGTGGCCTCTATATTATGTTCCTGCTGCAATAACTCCGGTTTTAACAGCTCAAGTTGCAATCGTACCGGTCGAAGTTCTTCGCGGGTCATAAAATCGATATCAGCAAAAGAAAGCCTGTAACTGGGCGACAGAGTCTGCGGAGTTTCAACTTCCCGTGCTGCGGCGTCAAAATCTTCACGTGACGATGAAAATATTTTGATAGGTGATCGTGGCGTCATATTCTCTTTCCTTAGGTAATTTTGCTTACCACTGAGAATCAGCATGAGCAAGGTGGCTATGTGTATCGTTTACACCTTTCTCCTTACTCCTCACATCTCACTCCTGGGAACTGAGGGTGGCTGATAGTCAGATATGTAATTGGACGAATTCAAATATATTTTTTTCTCATACCGTCGGAGTATAGTGACTCTTTTTGAAACTTACAACTCGCACCTGACAGATTCCATCGCCCACGTACACATCCACAGCCCCCTGACATATACGTACAGGTGAAACAACTTGATATTTTCTACGGTAAGTGGGAAATGATAGGTTTACTTCTATTAATCAAACAACAAGTTACTGTTACACTCCAAACTCTCATGACCTGGAGCTGAACTTCGTGGATCAAGGAACATTCAAACTGCAACTTGCAGTATTTGCACTGGTATCTGCATCATTTACCAACATTTACCTCACACAACCAATTCTTCCGGTATTGCAGGAAGAGTTTGCTGTAAGCACGGTTCAGGTTTCAATGACCGTTTCAGCAGTCATCCTCGGCATCGTTCTCTCCAATCTACTGTTCGGCTACCTCTCGGATCGTTTTCCAATCCATCCCATCATCCTGCTTGGTGGATTCTGCGTCGCTGCTGGTGGTGTCTTTGCGTCCCTGACTCATGATTTCAGGTTTCTGGTTGGAGCCCGACTTTTCCAGGGACTCTTTATTCCTGCACTCACGACCAGTCTTGCTGCCTGGCTGGCCCGTACTCTACCGGGCGAGCGCCTGAGTGTGGTAATGGGATCTTATGTGAGTGCCACAGTACTTGGTGGACTCGGCGGACGATTGCTTGGCGGTTGGATTCACCCTCCTCTGCACTGGCGTTATGCATTTTATTCAGCGTCTTTTCTCATCGCGGTAACGACCGTGTTGGCACTACTTGTATTACCGCGACCAAAAACACAACACACCGCAACTGCTGTTCCTGCAATCTCATTCTTATCCCTGCTTCTCCGTAAAGACTTGCTTTTAGTATACTTTTGCGGAGCTGGCGGATTTCTGATGTTCTCACCAGTCTTCAATTATTTACCGTACAGGCTGGCAGCTGCCCCTTTTCATTTTTCCACCGAGCTGATAACTCTCATCTACCTGGTCTATATCCTCGGAATATTCCTCGGTCCCCTTGCCGGCCGTATGAGAAACCGTTTTGGCGGCGGTAATGCCCTCATTGGAGGAACCTGCATTATGGGACTCTCACACCTGCTCCTGATGCTGCCTTCGGTGATTGCGATCATCTGCGGCCTCCTGGGAGTATGTGCCGGTTTTTTTACCATCCATGCAGTTGCCGTGGGACTACTGAATACCAAACTGACCGGTGGGCACGGCAAGGCTAACGCTCTGTATGTTCTCTTTTATTACGCAGGTGGCTGGGTTGGTATTACCGGTGCAGGTTTTGCCTTCCAGCATGGAGGGTGGCACGGCGTAGTTGGTTTTGTTATGTGTTTCCTGATCGTTCCATTTGCCACAGGTATACTGGAGAAACGATCAATCACATCATAACGGACACGTATTTTACCCCATGACATGGGCATACATTGCCATCATAAGTGGAATATATACGAGTGAGATCAGCGTAGATAGCAGAACAGCGATTGCAGCTTTCTCCGGCCTTGCTTTCAGCAACACCGCAAGTGTTACGGTATTTCCGGCAAGCGGGACAATAGCAAAAACAAACATCACCTTATACAATTCTTCATAAAGCAGATGAGTGAAATTCCTGTCCAGCACTATTACTCCGACAACCACAAGCGGCCAGAGAATATGCTTCACAGCAAGCGATACTGACAGAAATTTCACATCAAGCCCACCTCCCTTACGTAACCCCTCAAGCCCCATACCAATCACCATCATCCCTAAAAGAGAGAAGGTAACCTTGAACTGACCTGTGTATCGGGCCAAAGCTTCAGGCAAAACAACACCGGAAATATTCAAAGCCAGACCTGCAAGGAATGCATACAAAACCGGAAGGCGCAGTACTTTTCCCAAACTCTCCTGAGCCGAGAATTCACCTTTAGCTGTTATATAAAAGCCGGTTGTAGACTCGTAGAAAAATGAAGCAAGAACTGTGAAGATGAAAACATTTGCGACCTCCGGCTCAAAGAGGATAAGCGATAGAGCAATACCGAAATATCCTGTATTACCGGTACCTGCTGTAAAGGCGAGTATATTCCTGGTGGAATCATGCCAGCTGGTCTGAAATATTTTCAAGCAGGCAAAAGCCAGAACGGAACTGAAGAAATAAAAGAAGACTGGCAGAAAGATTATAGAGGGATCGATCCTGACACTCATCGTAGCGCTGAAGACAACGATCGGGCCGATGATGTAGAACAGAACAGCCGCAATAGCCCCTCTATCCACCTTCAGATAGCGGGTGCAGAGATACCCCAGCACTATATTGCCATAGAGGGGAAAGATTTTCCCGAGCAGAATAAAAAATAGACTCACATACGTTCCCGATTACGTGTTGAGGAGGCATATGCCTCTAAAAACAAACAGTTCCAAACAGAACTGCTGTACATCAGGAACGTATATGATTTCTGCCGGTCACGGCAACCCTTATCCGCATACTGATACGTAAAACTGCCTTTATGTAGCAACTGTTAGACGGGTTGCTCATGCTTAAAGCTAATACTCATTGTTGATATAGCGCGCCTTAATATGATCGAGGAAATATTTCGGTTGTGTCCCCTCACCTGTCGCGGCCCTTATCATATCCTGTGACTCCATGGTACTGCCTTTGCTCCAGATGACATTTCTCAGCCAGTTACGGACAAAAGAGACTTCACCCCGTTTCAGCATATCCTGCCACTCTGGCTGTTGTTTCCTGATCGTTGCAAACAGTTGTGCGCTATTTAAAGCTCCGAGAGTATATGAAGGGAAATAGCCGAAGGAGCCATCTGTCCAGTGAATATCCTGCAGGCATCCGTCATGGTAATTGCCGGCAGTGGAAATTCCGAGATACTGCTTCATTTTCTGATCCCAGAGCTCAGGAATATCTTTAGGTTCAATTACTCCGTTCATAAGATCCCGTTCAATCTCAAAACGCAAAATGATATGAAGGGGATACGTTACTTCGTCGGCATCCACTCTGATGAAACTGGGCTGCACACGAATACAGGCATGCCATACCTGTTCGCAGTCAAACCTTCTGGCATCGGGAAGGCAATTATGGATGGCCGGGGTAAAGAATGTAATAAAAGGCTTGGAAAGGAAAAGCTGTTTTTCAAAGAGCAGGCTCTGACTCTCATGAATACACATATTACGAGCCTGACCTACCGGCAGATGCTCCCATTGCTGTGGCAATCCGGACTCGTAACTGGCATGTCCTGTTTCATGTGCCGTCCCCTGCAGCGCATCAGCAAACCCATCCTCTCGAAAGCGGGTAGTGATCCGGTGATCCCCCCTCCCACCCGTGGAAAAGGGATGCATGCTCACATCGAGACGACCAGCATCAAAATCGAAACCGAGGAAACTCATCAGCTTCTCATTTAATTTTTTCTGTGCATCTATCGGGAAACTGCCA
>JBFHGS010000027.1:0-31196 GCA_041582995.1 Desulfopila sp.
ATTAATCTATTACCGGTCGTGGATACAAACCTGCACGTTCTATTATCTCCGGCACCTTTTCCTCCCACTCAATTGCCATCACATGAAAACCTGCAACACCTTTAATTTCTTTTAACCGTTGAATTTGTTCAACTGCAATGGTTACGCCTTCTTCAGCCTGTTTTTTCTTCTCAACCCCGGAGATTCTGGCAATAAGTTCATCCGGAACATCCATCCCCGGCACAGCTCGTTTCATATATTTCGCCATACCAACTGAACGCATTGGGGTAATGCCTGCCATGATATACACCTGTTCATCAAGTCCCCTGTCACGCACCCCCTCCATCCACTTTTCAAAACGGTCCATATTATAAATGCACTGGGTCTGGATGAACTCCGCACCCGCTGCAACTTTTTTCGCAAGGCGCGGCACTCGAATCTTGAACGGATCGCCAAAAGGGTTCGCGGCTGCTCCGACAAAGAATCTGGGCGGGACCTTAATTTCATCACCACTCAGAAATTTACCCTCTTCCCGCATATGCCGCACAGTCTGTAATAACTGCATCGAATCGAGATCGAACACATTCTGAGCCTGACGATGATCACCGAAGCTCTGATGATCGCCCGAAAGGCAAAGAACATTATTTATTCCAAAAGATGCGGCACCTAACAGATCACTTTGCAGGGCAATCCTGTTGCGGTCTCTGGTAACCATCTGTAAGACCGGTTCCAGTCCTTCATTTTTTAAATGTATACATGCTGCAAGACTGCAAATTCTGGTAACCGAGGTCTGATTATCTGTAATATTGATCGCATCAACATGATTCTTGATCAGATGCCCCTTCTCAATTATATGGCTGGGATCACTGGATCGGGGCGGGCCGCACTCACTGGTTACAGCAAGATTACCACTTTTGAAGATCTTCTCGAGTTTACTCTCTGTTTTCAATTCCACGATTAGAAGCCCTCCAGCTTAAAAGATCTAGGCCCGCCGGACCGATCTTTTGACCAGTCTTTGATAGAGCTGAGTTTTTCGTAATTTTCGAGTTTGCCCAGAGCATCCAAACGATCAATAATAAGCTGCCAGGCACAATCAACATCTTTGGATATCTCACACTTTCCTGCGGTAGAGCCGCCACACGGTCCATTCAGTACTCGCTTTGCACATCGGCTCACTGGGCAAACCCCCGCAGTAAGGCCAAGTACACAATCACCACAGGCCTGGCATTTCTCGGTATAATGACCGGCCTCAATAACATCACCAAGAAATGTTGTATTCAATGCAGGGTAAACAGGTAATGCTGGATACTTAGTAGCCATAAACTGTACACCGATACCACAGGCAAGACTTAACACTGCCTCTGATTTTTGAATCAACTCCTGAGTTTTTTCAAAAAATTCATGCTCACACTGGCGTTCGATACCGCTGTCGACAAACTCGATTTCCACATCTTCCTGGGTCGCTTTCATGCGCAACAATGAAGCAAGAATCTCGGCCTCTTTATTCCCTCCCTGATGACAGACAGCCACACACGTGTTGCAACCAAACACTGTGACTTTTTTGTGCTGTCGAACCATCTCCCAGATCTCTTCCAACGGTTTCTGTTCACCTACTATCATAGCTATTCAACTCCTTGGTAAATACAGCGTTCCATGTCGAACCGCAAAATTACGCAGGTTGGTCTTCAACCTGTTCAGGTTTATTTTTAGCCTTCTGCTTTTTTTTCAAAGCAAGCCAGATGGGTGAAGGTCCAAGATCCTGAATCTGCTCAGTAAACTCAGCACAAATCTCAGCCCACCTTGGCCCCATCGCTGCAGAAAGGTTGAAGAAATGCAAACGTTTAGAATCAATTCCTACTTTTTCCAAGAGACCATGTAACCGGATAACACGTTTCTTTGCGTTGAAATTTCCTTCCAGGAAATGACATTGACCATCAAGTCAACCAGCGACAAAAACCCCGTCAACACCCCTTTCAAAAGCTCGTAAAACATACGAATGATCAAGTTTACCGGTACAGGGAAGGCGTACGACTTTAACATTATATGGATACGAAAGCCGCATGACCCCAGCAAGATCGGCAGCCGCAAACGCACAGTAATGGCAGGCAAAGGCGATAATATTTGCCTGCCAGTCGGCAGGTATTTCCTGGGTTTTCGTTTCCGGGCTCAACCGTTCTTCTTTGACTTCCTCACCAGGTGCCATATCTTCTCCTTTCTTTATAATCAGTCAAATTCGGTAGCAGAATCAATCATCGCCTTGATCTGGTCATCTCTGAAGAAATTGACCTGAAAAGCTTTTGCAGGGCAAACACCTGCACAAATTCCACACCCGGTACATTTGACTTCATTATGGCTTACCATGCCGTCTTCATCTATAAATGGAGATCCAAACGGACAGGCTCTGAAACATGCCAGACAGGACATACACATGTCTCTATTATGTTTTGAAATTACGCCTGAAACCGAAAGTTTCTCATGGGATAGCAGTGCTCCGACCCGCCCAGCACCGGCCAGCGACTGCGCAATTGTCTCTTCAAGATTTTTGGGAGCATGCGCCAGACCGGCCAGAAAAAAACCTTCACTCGGAAAATCCACCGGTCGCAGTTTAACATGGGCTTCTAAAAAGAATTTATCAAGATTGCAGGTAAGTTTATATTTTTTGGAAACATCCTCTACATCCGGCTGTGGCCTGAGGCCGGTTGAGAGCACAACATAATCAGCCTCGATTACCATTTCACGATGCAGTATTTTACTATCAAACTTTACCCTGCAGACGCCACCATCTACCTCAACCTCCGGTTTTTGTTCAGGTACAAAGAGGAAGAACAACACACCAAGGTCACGTGCTTTTTTATAATATTCCTCTTTCAACCCATATGCACGCATATCGCGATACAAAACAACGACTTGCGAATCAGGCGCTTTTTCCTTTATTGCAATCGCGTTTTTCAATGCGTCCTGACAACAGATACGGGAACAGTAATTGTCAGGTTCTTCACGGGACCCGACACACTGGATCATCACATAAGTCTGTTCATTTACCGGATCATTCTCATAGAGGAGATCCTCAAGCTGGCGCTGAGTTATGATTTTATCTGAAGTTTCGTAGCCATATTCAGTCGGCTCGTACTCTATACCTCCTGTAGTGAGCAGGATGGCTCCGTGTTCAATTACAGCACCGCTTACCAACTTCGTAACAAAGTTGCCGACAAAACCGTCCGTAGCATCCACTACGGTTCCCATATGCAGGGTTATGTTTGTATCATTTTCAACCTGTTCGATAAGATCTTTTACAAATATCTGAACATCATCACCATCCAGAGTTTTACGAACTTTTCGGGCCAGCCCCCCCAGCACATCACTACGTTCTATCAGGTGCACACCATACCCCTGTTGACTCAGGGACAAGGATGCAGTCATCCCTGCCACGCCTCCACCAACTACAAGAGCATTATGAGTAACACCAACCGAAGCCTGCTGAACGGGATCCAGCAACCTCGCTTTGGCAACATTCATTTTGACAATACTTAATGCTTTCTGAGTTGCGTGCTCTTTGTCATTCATATGACACCAGGAACACTGTTCACGAATATCAGCTAACTCAAAAAGAAACTTATTCAGACCAACCTCACGAATCGTATCCATAAACAGAGGTGAATGTGTACGAGGCGTACAGGAGGCAATCACCACTCTATTCAGCTTTTTCTCCCTAATAACCTCTTTCACCTTTTCCTGGCCGTCAGGAGCACATGCATAAATGATTGTTTCGCTGTGCGTTACATTCGCTTCTTTTGCCACCTCATCTGCAACTTTATGTACATCTACAGTTCCGGCTATATTCACACCACAGTGACAGACAAACACACCTACCCTGGGGTCATCTTGAGTAATATCTATTTCATCGGGAAGTACTACCTCTTCAACCTCTGTCCCCCTGCTCTCCCCGAGCAGAGCCATAGCTTTTGCTGCTGAACCACTGCCCTGAACAACAGTTTCAGGAATATCTTTTGGCCCCTGATATATTCCTGCGACATAAATACCCTTGCGACTTGTTTCAACCGGACGAAGCTTTGAGGTTTCTGCAAAACCGTACTGATCAGTTTCTATGCCAAATATTTCCGCAAATTCAGCTGATTCATCACGGGGCTCAAACCCTATCGAAAGCACAACCATGTCGAATTCCTGACTGACAAGCCTACCCTCTTCATCAACATGATGAATGAACAGGTTCCCGGTTTCTGCATCCTCGATGACCTCTGAGACCATCGCCCGCTTGTAATGCACGCCTGACTCATTTTTGGCCTTATCGATGAATTTGTCGAAATCCTTACCGAAGGCCCGAAGTTCCATATAGAAAACTGTCTGCTCAACTTCAGGATCATGTTCTTTTGCAATAACGCACTGTTTTGCTGCATACATACAACAGACAGAAGAACACCAGGGATTAGCATTATGTTCGTTACGTGAACCCACGCATTGAATCCAGGCTATTTTTTTCGGAGAGGAATGATCTGAAGGGCGTGCAACATGGCCGCCGCACGGGCCTGAAGCTGAGAGCAACCGCTCAAACTGCAACGCTGTCACAACGTTTTTATGACGACCGAAGCCGAATTCCTGTGGAATGGCGGGGTCGTAAGTTTTCAATCCTGGAGTTAATATTACAGAACCGACGCTTATCTCATATTCTTTATCGGTATCTTCGAAGTTGATGGCTTTAGCATCACACACCTTCTCGCACTTTCTGCAGACACCTTTGGTAAGATAAAGACAGTGAGCCTTGTCGATGGCACGCGTGTTTGGGACTGCCTGCGGGAACAGAGCGTAAATGGCTCGTCTGTCATTCAGTCCCTGATTGAAGTAGTCAGGCACCTTGCTGGGACATTTCTCTTCGCATGCACCACAGCCTGTACACCGTTCTGCATCTACGTACCGGGCTTTTTCAGTAATGGTGACAGTAAAGTTCCCCTCCTCGCCAACAACTTTTGAAACCGTAGCCAGCGTGTGGAGCTTAATGTTCGGATGTCTGCTGCTTTCAACCATCCTGGGGGATATCATGCACATTGCGCAATCGCCGGTTGGAAACGTCTTATCCAGCCGGGACATAGTGCCGCCTATAGATGGTTCATCATTGATCATGTGAACCATAAGACCGCTGTTGGCAAGATCCAGGGATGCTTGCATCCCTCCGATACCTGAACCAACAACGAGTACCGAGCCAATACTTTGCTTCCGTTCCTGTCCGGGGGTAATCCTGGTCAAGGCAAGCCCTCCTTCAGTGCAGTCCCGGCAGTTACTGGATGCTGGCTATTCTGCATTACCAGCATCGTTTGCGGGTATTAATCAGAATACTACGGTTAGATGACACAGCTCACTCTCACTAGCCTCGAGCAGTATAATACATAATGTTTGTTATGATAAATGTTTTTTATAATTGATACTATATTGTTCAGCATTTGAATGGGGAATCAGGTTTGACTCTCAGCTTACGATTAAGCTACCAGTCTATCCTCTTACAAATACTTTCTACCTTGACTCTCCGCAACAACATATTTTCATAACTTTTTATTGCGTTTGAGACCTCCTGCTAATCATAAGGGCAACTGCCGTCTGATGTCAGGTATAACTCAGCCACCTGCTACTCAACCATAGAATGGACTACCACATTTTTTCCTGGTTATACAACCTCCTGATTCATGATAGCACAATACAGTAAATAATTGTTTCCAAACAGCAGCCGCTATATTACCATTGCCCTGAAACTGAGTTTATCTTCAGGGAAAATTCATCTGTTTGCCCGATATACTACAGGAGTCATCCATGGTTCAAGCATTACCTGAACACGGTCTCATTACCCCGCATATTCTTGTTATTGACGATGAACAGCGCATCCGCGATGCCTGCCGTCTGGTCCTTACCGCCATGGGCTTCAAAGTGGAAACTGCTGCAGACGGTGTTATGGGACTGGACATGATCGAGGAAAATCACTATGACATCCTGCTGCTCGATCTGATGATGCCAAATATTTCAGGTTTTGAGGTACTTACGCGTGTTCGCGATATTGACCCGGACACTGTTGTAATCGTCATCACAGGATACGCCACCCTTGAGCACTCTATAGAAGCCATGAAGAAAGGGGCCTTCGATTTTATCCCGAAACCATTCACCCCTGACCAACTCCGGGCAGTTGTTTCAAAATCTCTGCGCTACACACACGCACTGCAGGATATCGCCACCAGTAAATCACGCATGCGGGTTATGGTAAACCGCCTTATGGATGGCGTTTTAACCACTGATACAGAAAAACGTATTGTCCTCGCCAATCCCGCATTCAGGCATATGATCGGCTATCAGGGCAGCACCCCCCTCGGCAATAAAGTTGAGGATTTTATCAGTGATGAAACACTGCTGAACTCAATTGATCAGGCACTCTCTATGCCTCCGGGAAAATTCACAGAGATAACCCATGAGCTGGTAATGCCGGCAACAGGCAGCAGAGAAGAAAAGATCTTCAGCGTACGCTGCGCACCATTTCGCGGCAGAACCGATTACAATCTCGGCACTATCACCGTATTGCATGATATTACAGCAGTAAAAAAGATGGATCAGATGAAATCAGATTTCGTTTCCATGGTATCTCACGAAATTCGATCTCCGATTAATTCATTACTTATGCAACTGAAGATCATTCTTGACGGATTGGCTGGCGACACTACCGAAAAGCAGCGTGAGATACTTACACGGGCATCCGACAAAATGCTCAACCTGAATAATCTGGTTACAGAACTGCTTGATCTTTCCCGTATCGAATCAGGCCTGGTGGCACACGAAAAAGAAACCATCGACATTACACGTCTACTTGAAGAACAGGTTAGTTTCCATCTTCCGTATGCCAGAAAAAAAGATATGAATATTGCGCTGGAGATACATGGTACCCTGCCACCGCTATTGGCAAACCCGCGCCATCTTGAAGAGGTTTTCTCGAATCTTATCACCAATGCCATAAAATATTCACCGCAAGGCGGTCACATCAGAATCTCAGCAGTCACCGAAAACGAATACCTGCGACTCCAGGTAGCAGATTCAGGCTTCGGTATCAATGAAGAGGACCTCGACAAAATATTCACCCGTTTCTATCGGGTAAAAGACAACAACACCCGCACCATTCACGGGACAGGCCTCGGTCTGGCCATAGTCAAATCCATTATTGATTCAATGCATGGCATTATAACCGTAAAGAGTGAACCGGGCAAAGGTACTGAATTCACCATTCTGCTGCCATATAACGGTCATTGACAGTCCTTTCGTTACCCACCTGTCGCAAGTGGCATGCCAATCATTCTGAATGCTTATCTTGGTTGACATTATTGCGACAGGCAGGCCAGATTCTGATCTCTACGAAGCCAACGCACCTGCCAAACGCATATGTTCATCAACTTGTACCGATCTTCTTTTTTACATCAATTATTGGCGTCCCATTTAAAACATCAAGCCCTGACACCCTAAGAGAATTGCCATTAACCGCCAATACCTGCAACTCTGAAATAGCTATAGGATTTGGCCTCACAGGACTTCTCGTCGAAAAAACTCCTCTCAGCGGATTGGAGGTATTTCCTCGCGGATGAACTTTCAGGATCTCCCGCTTGGACTCATGTAACCAGAACAACACTACGATAGTCTGCCCAACCTCTATTCCATCCAGACCATCCTGATATTCCGGTCTTATCTCAAGTGTACCGACTCTTCTCGATTCAGAGTAATTTTTAGGCGCGTCTTCAAGAGTTAAAATGTCACCTTGTACTTCACCTATTTGTCTCAAAGAAGATAACTCCATCCACGTCACGCTCCGGTCAATTTTCCTGTCTGAATCCAGGTGAACTGGTAATATATCGACATTCCTTGCTATCATCACAACTTCATCGGCAGAATACAAATCGGTCAGAGTTGCCTCGATCTCAGCACCAAGTACTTTACGATATAGGCGCTGTGCAGAGTTATCTGCTCGTGTTGTCACCATAATATGCTTTAAAGAAGCTTGCCGGTGCTCAAGATCCGCCTGGATGTGTCTTAACGTTTCAGAGATCAATCGTGTACCAAGCCCGCCCCCCTGGCACTCAGGAAGCACACCTATCTGCTCCAGCTCCAGGACTACCTGTTGCCGAAAGCCGCTTTTCTGAATCCAGTGAATAAAGCCTACGATACGATTCTCATCATTTTCAGCAATAAAATAGTAAACTCGGGGATATGCACGAACATTACTTTCTATCCATTCTTTTGATAACAACTGTCGCGGAAAGACTGCTTCATGGACTTGAGCAGCACCATTGATGTCACAAATTTCTATCCTGCGAATCCTCATGTATCTCTTCGTCCCGCATTTATGGAATTATCTGATTACCCAACTTTATCAGCAAAAATAGTGAGCTGTTAAACGTTAGGTGTAAGGTATAGACAAAGCAGTGTGTCCTGATTACCAAAATTGCCGTAGATACTTTTGCATATGCGGGCCTTCGAGGAATGCAGTTCACGCCTCACTGTTCACTCCTTACTCCTGATATGGCTGTCAACGTCAGGCCGTTGTGCTTTCCCTTAAATTTTACTCTTTAAATACAGTTGCCGCAGATCCTCAGGAAACTTCTCAATGGCATAACGAAGCATTGTTCGCGGCATCTTTCTGTAATGAATATTGAGGTATTGCTCAAGAACTGTAATGTCGCGTTTGCCAATTTCACGCAACATCCAACCTACTGATTTATGTATCAAATCTTCATTGTCATAAAGCAATTTTTCAGAAATTCGCAGCGCATCACTGAAATCGCCTCTTTTAATGAAACAAAATGTGGCAAGAATGGCAATCCGCCGGTGCCAGAGATCAACCGAATCAGCAAGCCCGTACAGAACATCTTTCTCTCTTTTTTCAAGATACGCTCCAACAATATGATATGCTGAGCTATCAACAAGATCCCAATTGTTAATGAATCGTGTATTGGCCAGATACATGTCAAAAATACGTTTTTTTTCAGTCGCATCCCCCCTTTCGAATTTTTTCACCAGAAGTAACAATGCACACAAACGCACTTCATGAAACTGGGAATGTAAGAGTTTTTCCACCTCCTCAAGAGGTGTATCTATGAATCGAATGGATTCTCTTCGCAACACCGGCACCCGGATACCGAGAAATCTATCTCCATCCCCGTATTCTCCTGAACCTGTTTTAAAAAAGCGCTTTGAATGCCTGGCCACATCTGCATCACCAAGTTTTAATAACTCACTGCTAATCGTTTCTGCTTTCATTTTTTAAGTTAAACTGAGGAGGAGGTTAATTATTTCCATCTCTGCGCCCGAGAGCTCAAAATCGAGAATTGAAAGGTCTTCTTTCATGTGTTGTTTTGAACATGTACCTGTGAGGGGAACAATACCTGACTGATGGAGAAATCGGAAAAACACCTGTGGTCCTGTTCTCTTATGTGTTTTCGCTATGGCCTGTATAGCTTCCGTTTCAAGTTTGTGTGGATTGGCAGTAAGCGTCCAGAAGCTTTGGTATATCATCCCACGGCAGGAGCACCATTCCCGCAACTCACAATCATATCCGGTCTCTTGATAAAATCGATTTTGCAGGAGTGCAGGTTTCACAGAAGCTGCATCATAAATTGTGTTCATTGTCTGCATAGAATAACAGTTACTCATACCCAGTTGACGAGCTCCGCCGTTCTTTTGAATCATCTCCATTGCGCGCCATGCTTCCATGGTCAATTCGAAAGTTGCAAGAGGGGAATGGAGAATAAATGTGTCAAGATATGACGTCTGCAGATTGGCCAGAGACACCTCAAAGGAAGTCGCAACCTGTTCAGATACTGATGCATTTTTATCATATGGTATTGTGGCAGGGTCCTGCCCGTCAATTGGCGTAAATTTGGTCTGCAGATAAAGATCGTCCCTTTCTATTCCATATTCCTGCAAACGCTGCAGAGCGTCGCCAACCATTGCCTCCCGATAATGCCTCGGCTGACAAGCTGTATCAATACCTCTAAATCCCGCCTGAATTGCCTGGACGACAAGATCTGCCGTCCTTTCCTGCTTCCAGGCTGTCCCATATATAATCCAGGGCATCTGTATCCCGGTCGAAGTAGTAAACCATCCGTTTTTTGTCATAGATAACCAACTGAGTTAATTTATAACATCATAATATTGTTCAAATATTGTCAGACCAGACAGCAAACTCATTACCTGAAGGTTCAATAAAATGGAACCTGCGGCCTCCTGGAAAATCATAAATCGGCTGGATGATTTTTCCTCCTGCGGCCTTTATTTTATCCTGGGTGTTTTCGAGCGCGCTACTGTAGAAGATGAGTAATGCCGACTCGGCACTGGTCGATGCAGAAAGATCTGATTTAAAAAAACCTCCATCAAGGCCTTCATTGGAAAAAGCACAGTATTCCGGACCATAGTCTGTAAATATCCAGCCAAAAGCCTTTCTGAAAAAATCCTTGGTAGCTTCAAGGTCTCTGGAAGGAAACTCAACATAATTCAACTTCTCATGTGTATTCATAACTTCAGCCCTAAAAAAAAGGAGGATGTTGCACCAACACCCTCCCCGATAGATTCGAATGAGCTACAACAAGATATTACGCATGCCCAACCACTTATCTCTCCTCAACCGGCCGATAATTCCTGGATGTTTCACCGGTATAAATCTGACGAGGCCGTGAGATGCGTTGTTTATGCGTATGCAGTTCCTGCCAGTTCGCTATCCAGCCAGGCATTCTGCCGATAGCAAACATGACCGGATACATGTTAAGCGGAATACCGATCGCTCGTAGAAGAATACCACTGTAGAAATCCACGTTTGGATAGAGGTTACGATCTTTAAAGTAACTATCCTGCAATGTCTTTTCTTCAAGCTCAAGGGCAATATCCAGCAGCGGATCTTTCATGTTGAGTTCCTGAAGCACATCATCCACAGTTTTCTTTAAAATGAGCGAACGTGGATCAAAGTTCTTATACACTCTATGGCCAAATCCCATCAGCCGGAAGGTGTTGTTTTTTGCCTTGGCCATATTGATATAATCGGTAAGCGGCCTGCCTGATGACTGAATTTCCTCCAGCATCTGGATTACCGCCGTATTGGCACCACCATGAAGAGGGCCCCACAGGGCACAAACCCCTGCAGAAACCGAACTAAAAAGATTCGCTCTTGAACTGCCGACTACACGTACCGTAGAGGTAGAACAGTTCTGCTCATGATCAGCATGCAGAACCAGAAACAGGTTCAAAGCTTTTTCGATAACAGGTGAGGGGATAAATTCCTGATATGGCTCAGAGAACATCATATGCAGGAAATTTGAGCAGTAACTTAAGTTTGGATTCGGGTGATTAAACGGTTTACCGTACGCCATACGATAAGCCCATGCTGCAATAGTCCTGACCTTAGAAAGCAACAACGCTGCAGTCCTGTCAAAACCTTTACCAGATGTGTGTACATTCAACACTTCAGGATGGAAACACGCTTCCATATTGAGCATTGCAGACAGGATGGCCATTGGAGGGGCATCTGAAGGAAGGCCTGAAAAATGCTGTTTCAGATTATTATGCAGGGGAGCATGTTCCTTAAGCGAGGTTGAAAATTTACGCAATTGGTCAGCCGTCGGTAAATCACCATACAAAATAAGATATGCCGTCTCAACAAAAGTCGCCTTTTCGGCAATCTCTTCTATGGAGTATCCACGATACTTGAGAATACCTTTCGATCCATCGACAAACGTTATATCAGAGTAACAGGAACCTGTATTACCAAAACCCTGATCCATTGTGATACATCCGGTTTCTTTTCTGAGATCCGTAATGTCAATGCAACGTTCATTCTCTGAACCCGTTATTACATCAAACTCATACTGTTTTCCGTCAATACTCAGGGTGGCTTTGTCACTCATATTGTCTCCCATTAATTTTTGATTCGGGTGAATCTCCTGACAGGAATGAAAATATCTCTTTTATTTGATAACGATTTAGTACCAAAAATCAACACATATCTTGCATCATCATCGCGTGCAACATCTTGTATTATTAAATAATGAGATCAAATACTGATATTCATCAGCGCACATGAAGTATTACCACCTGTAATTGAAAATTGTGCACTTCCGGGATTTACATGGTTTTATCACGGATTTTGCGCGAACATTATGCGCAATTAGAAAACCAGCTCAAAACTCGGAAGAATGGCATTAAAACTATCCAGGCTTGCAATCACACAGGACGTTTGACCTGAATTCGAGGCCGGGAAAGGAAAACAAATAAAAAGAGGAATAAATACAGATTCTTATCAGAAAGTAGCGTTATGCAACGCATATCAGGCGGGGCATACATTCCCCGCCATGGTGCTAATACGTCATGGAAAGAGATGAACCGACGACGATCCGGTTTTGCAGAAGATTTATTTCTGAGCGCGACAGGTTCCGAGAGCTTGTTCTATAGCATCAGCCAGAGCTTTACTATGTACCTTTCCTGCAAAATGCACAGGACTTTTGCCATAGATAGGGTCCCATCCTGCCGGGTTGGCTGAACAGAAAAATTGTGATTCAATCCCCATCCTACGCGCTGCGTCGTCAACAGGTGTGCCAATCAGTCTTTTCCCTGCTTCCCAGGTAGCGGCACAGGATGCTCCGCGAAGAACATGAACGGCTGCTATTTTTCCGTCTTCTATTTCAACTTTGTATTCCGGGGCTCCAAAGCGATCACCGTATTCTCCCAGGCCAACCTGCCTGGAAAGACCACATCACGTGGGAGGTGTAAGCACCCATTTACTTGGAATTTTCTTTCCTGAAGAAATAACAGGAGTGTCAAGCTTATGGCAAAGAGCCACGAGGTCATGAGAAAGATCTTCGTGCTTGAGAAAGTCGAGTACCAGATCAGCATCAAGAGTATCCGGAAGGAATTCATAACCATCTTCAATAACAGATGGCAATGGCTGATCTATTGAAATCACCTCGAGTTCAATTGTTCCCTTAGCATACTCACGAATACCTGCAATTTTCCTTTCTCCGCTCCCCTGTTGTTGGAAAACTATAATTTTCTGAACTGATCCCTTGGATTCCTTGTCGTATGTCGCCACAATAAGTCCTTACTTTAATGATTAAATATCAGACAACTCTTTGCGCGTGATACTCAACAACAATTTCATCAGATATCGAGACGAACCCATCGAGTACAATACCTGTTCGTAGCTTCCAGCATTTTTTTTCGATTCAGCAATTCGTGAATCACGACATGAAAAACGCCGCTGCTGTCTCTGTAAATCAACATTCCTGAAGAAATTTCTTCAATTTCCGTGCCTTTCTCTATTCGTATCGGCGCGCTGACGGAAACAACATCAAGTTCTTCATCCTGATTCTGATAATATGCCATCTGCGCCATAGCATGGAATTCGTGCTTTGAATGGGCGACCATACCGGCAGTCATGGTCTTTATGTATCCCGGCTCAGCCATGGCTATTTCCGGAACAATAATAGCGCTGACACAATCATCGAGGATCGTATCACCATAACGTATCTGTATACTATCGTGCTTCACAGTTACCGCTCGCCTCTTTAAAGTGAAATGAAATAAAAAAAGGGAGATTGAGTGCAACTCACTCAATCTCCCATCATACTGCATTCCTACATAATTGCACCATCCGACAGGTCGATTTTTTTCATCTTTCCGCCCTGTCGGAAGCACTTTGCCTTACGTATAGATGCTACTTTTCTATACGCACTGCACAAACCTTGGCTTCCATGATCTTACAGACCGGATCAAGTGCATCATTCGTAAGAATGTTTGCAGCTGCTTCTTTATAGTGAAATGGTATAAAGACAACATCCTGCGGTACCATATCGGTAACTCTGGTTTTCACCTTTATCGTACCTCGCCTGGAGCTCACCGTGACATTTTCACCCTCAGCAATGCCAAGTTTTATTGCATCATTGGGGTTCAACTCAATAAATGCACACGGAGACACTGCGTCGAGCCCTGTAGATCTCCTGGTCATTGTACCGGTATGATAGTGAAACAATTCACGTCCTGTCGTTAAGATAAACGGGAACTCTTTATCCGGCAACTCGTTGGAAATAACCTGGGGTACAACTGTAAACAGAGCTTTACCACCTTCACGCGGAAACATTTCCTTGAAGAGGTATGGTGTTCCGGGATGTCCTTCCTCAGGACATGGCCACTGAATACCATTTTCTTCCAAACGGTCATAATTCATGCCACCGATACCTGCCCACAGGCTGGCAACCTCCGCAAAAACATCAGCAGGGTCCACGTCCACTACTTCCTCACCTTTCAATCTACAGTAGATCTCATTGATAATCGCAAGATCTCCGCGTGCTTCACCAGGTGAAGAAATTGCCGGGCGAACCTTCTGCACCCTGCGTTCGGAGCAGGTGAACGTACCGGTCTTTTCGGCAAAGGAAGCACTCGGCAGAACAACATCCGCAAGTGCAGCAGTTTCTGTATTAAAGATATCCTGTACCACGAGAAAATCGAGGCTTTCAAAACCCTTCACCGCATGATGAGTGTTTGGATCTGAAAGAGCCGGATTTTCACCAAATATGTACATTCCCTTCATTTTGCCGTCAATCATTGCGGCTGTCATTTCAGAAGCAGGAAGTCCGATAGTACCAGGTAAAGAAACACCCCAGGCAGCTTCAAACTTCTTTTGAACATCAGCATTGTCAACTTTCTGATATCCGGGATATACATTCGGCAAGCACCCCATATCACAGGCACCCTGCACGTTATTCTGGCCCCTCAGCGGATTGACACCAGCAGAAGGTTTGCCAAGATTACCTGTAATCATTGCAAGGTTACCAACTGCATGAACATTATTCGTTCCCATGACATGCTGGGTTATGCCCATTGCGTAGTAGATTCCCGCACTTTCAGCAGTCGCGAAGCTACGTGCAGCCTCACGGATATCGTCAGCCGGAACCCCGGTTACCTGCTCACCGAATTCCGGTGTAAACTCCTTCAATGAATCTGCAAATTCAGCAAAACCTTCTGTGCGCTCATTGATGAATTTTTTATCTTCGAGACCTTCTGCCAAAATGACATGCATGATGGAATTCAGCAGTACTGAGTCTGTACCCGGTTTATGCCTCAGCCAAAGCGTTGCATGCTTGGTCAGGGTAATCTTACGGGGATCAGCAACAATCAATTTAGCCCCACGACGTACTGCCTCTTTCATCCTGAGAGCAATAATCGGATGGCTTTCAGTGGTGTTTGAACCAATTACCAGCATCGCCTTGACATCATCTATTTCAGCGACAGAGTTGGTCATTGCACCAGAACCAAATTTCGCGGCCAGACCGGCCACGGTAGCGCTGTGTCAGTAGCGGGCGCAGTGGTCGACGTTATTCGTACCTATTGCCGACCGTAAAAGTTTCTGGAACATATAGTTTTCTTCATTAGTACATCTCGCTGAAGAAAGGCCACCAATAGCGTCAGGACCGTGCTTTTCTTTAATCTCAGTAAATTTTGACACCACCAGAGAGAGCGCTTCTTCCCAGCTTGCAGGCTCCAGTTGACCGCCCTTTTCCCGTCTGATCAGCGGGGTAGTCAGACGATCATCACTGTTAATGAACTCATAACCAAAACGTCCCTTTACGCAGAGCCAGCCACGATTGTGGTTATCTGATCTTGAAGAAACACGGGTGATCTCATTGCCAAGACTATGCAGAGTGATATTACAACCACACCCACAATAGGTACAGGTTGTCTCAGTCTGCTTAATACCTTCCTGGCGTGGATGTCCGGCCCAGAGCTTGCCTGAAAGCGCACCTGTCGGACAGACACTTACACACTGTCCACAAAATTCACAATTCAGATCATGCTCAAACGGCGAGCATATTTTAGCGTCAAAACCACGATTTGCATAGCCTATTGCACCTACTCCCTGAACTTCTTCACAGACACGTACACAGAGACCGCACAATACACATTTATTCTGCTCACGCATAATGAACGGATTTTCATCCACACGATTATGCTGGCGCTCAGATCCAGTGAAACGGTTATCACGGATACCGTATTTATAGGCAAGTTCCTGCAAGGTGCAACTTCCTGCGCGGATACAAACCATACAATCGTTGGGATGATCAGAAAGTAACAATTCAACAGTAGTCTTCCGGAGACGCTCCAGATGCTTACTGGTGGTAGAAACGACCATACCGTTTTCAGCAGGAGTGGTACAGGAAGTGACGGGACGACGCATGCCTTCAATCTCTACAATACAGAGACGGCAGGCACCATGCGGCTTCATCCGCGCATCATAACAGAGCGTCGGGATGTCAATTTTCAGCTTTTTTGCTGCCTCAAGGACCGTTGATCCTTCCGGCATCTCGATCTTTTTACTATCGATGGTCAATGTTATCATAGACTCTACTCCTTGAGTACAGCATTGAATTTACACGCGTCGAAACACGATCCACACTTAATGCATTTATCCTGATCAATAACATGCGGCTGTTTTTTATCACCAGTAATGGCGCTTACAGCACACGCTCTCATACACATGCCGCAACCGACACAATGATGCTCGCGAATAAAGAATGTGAGCAGTTTATTACAGGTCTTAGCAGGGCACTTCTTCTGATTAATGTGCGCCTCATACTCATGCCTGAAATATTTAATGGTGCTGATAACCGGATTGGGTGCTGACATTCCCAAACCACAAAGGCTCGAATCACGAACATCTTCTGCCAGTTCCTGGAGCAGTTCAATATCACCTTTTCTACCCTCGCCCTCAGTAATACGGGTGAGAATCTCAAGCAGACGCTTTGTACCGATTCGGCACGGTACACATTTACCGCAGGACTCTTCCTGGGTAAAGGTCAGGAAGAACTTAGCGATTGCGACCATACAGTCGGTCTCATCAAGTACAACCATACCACCGGAACCCATCATTGAACCGACAGACTGCAGTCCTTCGTAATGTACCGGCAAGTCAATATACTGCTGCGGAATACAACCACCGGAAGGGCCGCCTGTCTGGACAGCTTTGAAAAGTCTGTCATTTTCAATACCGCCGCCGATATCGTAAATGATTTCCTTCAAGGTCATGCCCATTGGGATTTCGATAAGACCGGTATTTCTGATTTTACCGGTAAGAGCGATAACCTTGGTTCCCGTGCTCTTTTCAGAACCGATAGAGGAAAACCATTCAGCACCCTTATTGATAATTGGCGGAACATTCGCCAAGGTCTCGACGTTATTAATAATAGTCGGCTTACCCCAGAGGCCTTTATTGGCAGGGAAAGGTGGTTTTGCTCGAGGCATACCACGCTCACCTTCAATGGATGCAATAAGTGCTGTCTCTTCACCACAGACAAAAGCACCTGCTCCGAGCTTGACCTTGATATCAAAACTGAAATCGGTTCCGAACAGTTTCTCACCAAGGAAACCTCTTTCACGGGCATGATCCAGGGCCATGTGCAAACGGGAAACTGCCAGAGGATACTCTGCACGGATATAAACATAACCGAGACTTGCACCGATAGCATAGGCGCCAACAATCATACCTTCAATAACTGCATGGGGGTTACCCTCGATGACTGAGCGATCCATAAACGCACCGGGATCACCTTCATCAGCGTTACAAATGATATATCGCTGGTCAGCCTCATTGGCTGCACAGAAACTCCACTTGACGCCGGCCGGGAAACCACCGCCTCCTCTACCACGCAGACCAGAATCTTTGATGGTTCGGATAACATCAGCAGGAGTCATTTCGGCAACTGCCTTTCTGGCAGCTTTATATCCATCAACCCCGAGATAATCATCAATGGATTCAGGATCTATCTTACCAAGATCATGGAGTACTATTTTTTCCTGATTATCATGGAAGGTGTGATAATCATCACCCACCATCCATTCAGTTACGGGTTTACCGCCGATGACATGTTCCTTCACCAGCCGCTTCACCATTTTCTCTTCAATGTACTGATAAGTGGATGTCTCACCATCAATGGTGATATCCATCAGCACATCGCGGGCACAGAAGCCACGGCAACCAACTTTATGAAGTTTGCAGTTCTCTCTTATAGAAGCATCTTTAATGCCGGCGGCGTCAAATTCTTCCCTGAGCGCTTTCATCACGCTCTCGGCACCGGCTGCGATACCGCCGGTGCCCATGCACACGTTGACAGTTATTTCGCGATTCACAGTATTATTCCTTATATGGTTTTATATTCTTGACCATCTTGTCAGGGCTCTGCTTTCCGAAGACCTTGTCATTCACCAGAACAACCGGGGCAATACTGCATGCACCGACGCAGTTGACATTTTCAAGTGTAAAAGCCATGTCTTTAGTGGTCTGCTGATCGCCTTTCAACTTCAGTTCTTCTTTGAGCTTGGACACAATTCTCTGAGCCCCTTTCACATGACAAACAGTACCGGAACAAACCGTGACAATATGTTTACCGCGGGGATTGAGATGAAACTGGGAATAGAAGGTTGCAACTCCGTAGAACTGGGATGCAGGGATGTTTGCCCGTTTGGCAAACCAGTACACAGCTTCCTCCTGTATGTAGCCAAGTTCATTCTGCATATCCTGCAAAACTGTGATGATATTATCGCCATGAGCGACACTTTTCTGGTAAATCGATTCCAGAGTTTCTTCCATCTGCTTTTCCATACACGTCTCCCATTAATGATGATTCCTGCACCACTACCTGTACATGACTACATAGTTTTGAACAATGGAGTGCACTAGACTACGCATAAACACAAGGAAATGTGCTAATCCATCGACATATGCTTCTATAAAACGAAAATTGGATCGTTGCTTCTGTGCAAAAGAGGTGTTTTATGCCAGGCGAGACTCTTTGCTGCATTTTCCATAAGCTAAATCATTCAGATCTTACCTTGTTAAACTCTAAAGGTCGAGTCCGAAAATTGGTTTTTCAGTGATTTTCAAGCAGTTTGGGCAAAAAATTATACAGATATTATCTTGCAAAACACCTTTTTCGATTTCTATATATTTTTTTTAATGTTTGTTAATATAAATAGTTTTTATATATATTTTCAAAGAGTTGAACCTGCATTGTCAACCATAATCAACACAACACAAAACACCTGGAAGGTTCTCGCACATTCCGTACTAATAACCCGATATTCGTTTTTGTTCATGTATTTTAAGTACCTTCAGCATATAAAATACCATTTCCCAGAAACTACTTAACGTTTCCTGTCACAAACAGGGTGTTTGACAAGTTCAAAAACCGGCGGTAAGTTTGAGGTACACACAACGTACGGTGAATAACAGACGTGGAGTGAAAGTACCTCGTCTTCAATTCATCGAAGGCGGGTGTTGACAGGTCTCTCCAGCACTTCAGTTGCTTATGGAGGAGCAGTTCTTCGATATCACCCTACCTGTCCCCTACACTGCCCATGAGTACTGCTCTACTCTACTACGTTGTTTACCGTCACCAGTCTGCTCTTATTGCGCTTTCCGTGCCTGCTTTCCTGTTCTTACGTAACAGATGGTGCACAGTGTCGTGTGCTTAATCAAGACATGTTCTCTGTGCATAACCGATCTGAGAATTCGCATTCTGCAATTCTGCTACAGGAGGCACTATGCACGACGCTCAAGAAAGCAGCCACCATACTCCCCCGCCATCGACCTTTCAGGTCATTGCCGAAGTAGACCCGCCCAAAGGCACCAATCTCGAGCCATTTCTCGCATCGGCCCTGCAACTGAAAGGTCGTGTCGATGCCCTGCGAGTCACCGACAGCGAACATGCCATCATGCGCATGTCACCCTTGGCTCCCTGCTTAAAACTCAAAGAAAATAATATCAGGCCCGTGATGGTTATCAATGGCCGCGACCGGAATCGGATCTCATTCCAGGCAGATCTACTCGCAGCCGCAGCGCTGGGCATCACAGATATTATCATCAAAAAGGGTCATGCCCCTGAAGAAGGCGACCAGCCTGTAGCGAGAAGCAGTGGAGATCTAGACATGCAAACGATGATCAAGTCGGTCGCAGCGCTGAATAACGGTTCAGATCTGAGCGGAGAAAGACTTGATGGTTCCACGTGTTTTACCACCGGGGTTGCACTTGAGTTATCAGACGACGCCGCAACAAACCGGCAGATGGCCGAGTCATTTCAACTTATGGCCGACAATGGCATTTCTTCCGTTACTCTTGGCCCCACCTATGATCTGAACATTCTTGAGATTTTTATTCCTGCTGCAGAACGGAGCGGAATCAAACTCTTTACCTCAATCATGTTCCTCAAGTCTGTGGTCATGGTCCGATATCTCAACAACCTGCCCGGAGTTCCTTCAGTCCCGCAGGAGTTCCTCAAAAAAATGATGAATGCTCCGGTAAAAAAAGATGCCGGTATGCAGCTTGCTGCGGATCTTTTCCGTGACCTTGCACCAATCGGCGATGGCACCGTCCTGCAGGCTATAGGCCTGCGTGAGCGACTGCCAGAATTTCTTGGAATGATAGGACACTAGAGGGATTTATTATGGCAAGTCGCCTGCCAATACATACAGCTTTCGGTGCCGGGGAAAACCTCGATTCCGACGTGTATCTCTACCAGATTCTCGAAGAGACACCCAACGGTGTAATGGTTGTCAATACAGATCACCGCGCAATCTATGCTAATCCGGCGGCCAGTCGTTTTCTCGAGGTACCTCTCACAGAACTGGCAGGCAGTTCAATGGAGTCCATTTTCGCGCAAGACAACAGCAAGCTGCTCACACTTTTTACAGACTTTTTCAAATCCAACCCCGGCAAAAAGACTTCAAGATTTCGTCAGGAAATACGAATACAACATAACGACACAGAGCAGCGTGTCCTTGATGTGGTTTTTGTCTATCCTCCTTCAGGTCCTGATTATTACATTCTTTACCTCATCGATATCACCCATCTGAAAATACTTGAACGGGAACTTCGTCAGCGAAATGTCTTCTTCCACAATCTCATAGACTCCTCAGTCGACGGCATTATTGCTGCCGACATGAAAGGCAATATCATTTTGTTTAATCAAGGTGCCCAGTCACTGCTCGGATATACCGAAGAGGAAACACTTTCAGATTTTCATGTAACCCAGCTCTACAACGAGGGCGTCGCTTACGAAGTAGTCAACCGTATGCGCAGCTTAGAATACGGGGGCCGGGGTAAACTACGCCACCAGGAACTGGCAGTCAAAAACAAGAATGGCCAGGACATCCCTGTCAGCTTCTCCGGCGGCATCATCTATGACAATGGCCAGGAGATAGCAACATATGGAATTTTTACAGATCTTCGTGCCATGCAGAAGATTGAAGAAGATCTTGAGAATACCCATCAGATGTTGATGCAATCAGAAAAAATGGCTGGACTCGGCCGACTTGCCGCCGGTGTCGCACATGAAATCAACAACCCGATGTCAGGGATCATGCTGTACGCCAACATGGTACTCGAAGATCTGGGCGATAATCCGCAGATGCAGGATGATCTGAAAACGATCATCAGAGAGGCAGAACGCTGCAAGGTAATCGTAGCTGACCTGCTCGAGTTCTCTCACCAGACCAGTTACGAAATGGACCAGCTCAATCTGAATGATGTCATTACCAAAACGCTCAGCGTTCTGAAGAACCAGCCATCGTTTCACAATATTGAAATAGTTCTGCGACTTGCCAAAGATCTGCGACCTGTTTTCGGCAACGCTATCCGCTTGAATCAGGTGATTATGAACATTCTGGTGAACGGAGCCCAGGCTATGGAAAACGGAGGAACCCTGACTATCACCACTCGAAACCGTGCTCATCGTGAACTTGCCGAAATTCTTATTTCAGACACAGGCTCAGGTATCGAGCCGGGACAGCAGGAAAAGATCTTCGACCCCTTCTTCACCACCAAAAAACCCGGAGAAGGGACAGGTCTCGGCCTTTCCGTCTCCTACGCCATTGTCAAAGAGCATCAGGGAACTATCCGGGTTGCCGAGTCATCACCGGCCGGCACGACTTTTGCCGTGCGTTTCCCGGCAGTACAGGAAACCCCAACTGGAGAAAATTATGCAGAACATGAATATATCACCAGCTAAGGGAAACAGGAAATTCCTGAAAAAACTGGCAACCAGAAACATCGATGCACAGAGCTGCTTCCAATGTGGTCGGTGTTCGTCCGGCTGCCCGGTTGCCGACTTTTTCGACCTGCAACCCATGGCGATTGTCCGGCTCGCAGGCTACGGCATGGAGGAACAGCTGCTCGCCAGTTCAACTATCTGGCTCTGTGCCTCTTGCGACACCTGTGCCACCCGTTGTCCGAACGATATCGATATTACAGGACTCATGGACGTGTTGAGAGAACTGGCAATCAGAAAAGGGGTAGCCCCTGCAGTCCCGCAGGTCCCCGCCTTTCACCTTTCCTTTCTTGAATCGATACGACGATGGGGACGCACCTACGAAATCGGCATGATTGGAGCCTACAAGTTGAGATCACGTGATTTTATGGGAGACATGAAACTCGGCTTGAACATGCTGAAGAAAGGCAAGCTCAACCTGCTCCCCCACTCCATTGAGGGCAAACCGGAAATACGTGAAATATTTGCGGGTAAAGGAAAGGAGTATGAACGATGAACATGGCATATTACCCCGGATGTTCGCTTCAGGGTACAGCCCGGGACTACAACGACTCCATTCATGAAATCTGCACAGCACTGAATATCAGTCTCTTTGAGATTGAGGACTGGAATTGCTGCGGTGCCTCTTCAGCCCACATGACAAATCATGAGGTGGCGATGCGTCTTTCCATCCGCAACCTTCTAATTGCACGAAAAACCAAACTCGACATTCTCGTCCCCTGCTCAGCCTGTTATCAACGCCTTAAAGCTGCAGATAAAGCATTACGGGACGACCCGGAATTCTGGGATGTCGAAGAGTACAATCCCGATTTTGAACTGGTGCATATTACCAGCTTTTTCTCACGCCCTGAAATTCTCGACCAACTCTCGCAATCCATACGCCAACCTATAGGGGCTATGCGGGTTGCCTGTTATTACGGCTGCCTCTCTCTCCGGCCGCCGCATCTCACAGACGCGCCAGACTACGAAATGCCGAACAGTCTTGAAAAGATTGTTTCGACTGTCGGTGCCCAACCTATTTCGTGGAGCCATAGAACAGAATGCTGCTCCGGCAGCCTGACCATGACTCGCCCCGATATCGCAGGAAAACTTGTTGGCGATATTGTAGCGGCAGCTCAGCGCGGCGGTGCAACAGCCATGGTCACCGACTGCCCCATGTGCCAGGCAAATGTTGAAAGCAGACAACTCGACATCACACCTGAAGGGCCGCATCTGCCAGTGTATTATGCAACAGAACTGATAGCAGCTGCTCTTAAAGGAGAATACCCGGATAAACAGAAAAAAATACATCTCGTTCCTGCCTGCGCCTTGCAGAAAGCTATGGTTCAGGCAGGTCCGATCAGGGAGGAAACACCATGACTCCTGCGCCCTATATTCCACATAAACACGAACATATTCCCACCGGCGCGGTGATGGTCATCGGCGGCGGCATCAGCGGTATGCAGTCCGCGCTCGATCTTGCCAACAGTGGTTTCAAAGTGTACATGGTGGAAAAATCACCGGCTATCGGCGGCAAGATGGCGCAACTCGACAAGACATTTCCCACGAATGACTGCTCGATGTGTATTGTATCGCCAAAACTTGTCGAAGTCGGCAGGCATAAAAATATAGAGCTCTTCACCCACAGTCAGCTGACTGACCTGCAGGGAGAACAGGGAGATTTTACCGCTAAGATAACCAGTCACGCCAGATATGTTGACACCACTACCTGCACAGGCTGCGGGCTCTGTGAGCATACCTGCCCGGTAACCTACAAACCTGATTTTCCAGATGTCTCTGCAGCTGAAAGTGAAAAACCTGGCAGCGGAAAAGTAAAATTTTCAAAAGCAAAGGATAAGCGTGTCATCTCAGGCTCACTCTCCCCCTCGCCCGCATCAGTCAAAGCCTGGACCTTCACGATAGATGAAGAAAAATGCGGAAAATGCGGTCTCTGCAGTAAAAGCTGCCTGCAAGAAGCTATTAGCTGGCAAAAAGGTACCCTCGCAGAAATAGATCAGAAAAAATGCACAGGTTGCGGCGCCTGCTACTCAGCCTGTCCTGCGAAATTTGCGGCAGTGCAGATCAGCAACGCACCTGAAATTGAAAAGAGCCTTGGCGCTGCACTCATCGCACGATCACAGGAAATCCGTAAAACAGTCGGCGACACTCCGCCCGCACAATGCATACGTTGCGGCCTCTGCGCTCTTATGTGCAAAGAGGTGATGGGGGTAAATGCACTGAAACTCCACGAGCAGGGTGTTGAGGCAGGTGTTGACATCTGCCAGATGTGCGGAGCCTGCATCTCGGTCTGCCCTGTCGACTTTCTTTCAATGGCAGAGTTGAGTAACCGTACAGCACAACCTTTGCTCGATGAATTTAATGAGGGACTTGGCGGCAGGAAACCTGTCAATATCCATTACCCTCAAGCGGTACCGAGAGTACCCGTTATCGACGCTGAAAGCTGTGTGAAACTGAATACCGGCAATTGCGGAATATGCCAGTCAATCTGTGGCGTGGGCGCTATTCAGTACGAAGATATCCTGACCGAAAAAACAGTACATGTCGGCTCCGTGATTTTCTCGCCCGGTTTCGAGGTGTCAGACCCGAAGTTACGAGCAGAATACGGTTACGGTATCTACAAAAACGTTGTGACCTCCATCGAATTCGAAAGATTGCTTTCAGCCTCAGGCCCGACATCCGGTACAGTTATCCGGCCCGGCGACGATAGTCATCCGAAAAAAATCGCCTGGATACAATGCGTTGGCTCCCGCGACCACAGTTGCAATCGTGAATACTGCTCATCGGTATGCTGCATGTATGCGACCAAGGAAGCATATATTGCAAGGGAACACGACAAAGCGATTGAACCGACAATTTTTTATATTGATATGCGTTCCTTTGGCAAGAATTTCGATGATTACATCGAAAGGGCTAAAGAAAATAAGGTTACGTATGTTCGGGCTATGGTCAGCAGAATTTATGAGGACCCGCAGACAGGCGATTTAGAATTACGGTATACAGACGAGTCGGGCCAGAAGCAAAGTGAAGTTTTTGACATGGTTGTTCTCTCTGTCGGTATACAGGTGAAGAAATCGAGTCAACGCCTGGCTGAAATGCTGCAGATAGAAATGGATAAATACGGCTTCGCCGTTACCGACACCTTCAGCCCACTGGCAACCTCACGTCCCGGCATCTATGTAAGCGGCGCATTTAGTGGTCCCAAAGATATCCCCGAAACAGTAAGTGAGGCATCCGGTGCAGCCCAGGTTGCATCAGCGGCGATATCTGCTGCACGCGGCAGCCTCATTACCAGCGAAAATCTGCCGGAAGAAAAAGAGATACTGCCTGAAGATGAGCTTCGCATCGGGGTCTTTGTCTGTCATTGCGGTACTAATATTGCCTCTGTTGTTAATGTTACCGAAGTAATGGAGTATGCCCGTACCCTGCCCGGTGTGGTGTACGTCGATAAACCGCTGTACACCTGTTCACAGGATTCCCAGGAGCAGATGCGCAGCATCATAGAAGAACACAATCTGAATCGTATAGTTGTTTCGGCCTGCTCGCCCACCACCCACGAACCGTTATTCATGTCCACTATGCGGGCGGCAGGCCTGAACAAGTATTATTTTGACATGGCAAATATCCGGGACCAGTGCAGCTGGGTTCACCCGCTGGAACCTGAAAAAGCCACCGAAAAAGCAAAACGTCTCACCAGAATGGCAGTCGCCAACGCCTCGCAAGCCGAACCACTTCAGGGCATGGAGTTTCCAGTAGACACCCGCCTGCTCGTTATAGGTGGCGGCATCGCCGGAATGACTGCAGCGCTCGGTGCTTCAGCGCAGGGCTGTAACGTCTATCTTGTTGAAAAAGAAGCCATGCTTGGTGGCAATCTCAACATCTTGCGACAAACGACAGACGCGCAGAGTATTCAACGCTACCTTGGTGCACTTATCAGTCAGGTCGAGCAGGATGAACGGATCAAAGTGTACACCAGTTCAGCTGTAGTTGAACATTCCGGATTTGTGGGCTCATTTGAGACAGAAATCATCACACCTTCCGGTTCGCCACGCACATTAAAACATGGCGCTATCCTGCTCGCTACAGGGGCAATGGAGAACCGGCCGAATATTTACGGTCTTAATGAGGAAAAACGCGTTATTACTCAGTCTGATTTTGAACGTCTCATGGCCGACGATCCCGAAGTAGCCTGCCGTTATAAAAATATCGTGATGATTCAGTGTGCCGGATCTCGTGATGAAAAGCACCAGCATTACTGTTCACGGGTCTGCTGTAATCAGGCGGTAAAAAATAGCCTGGCCTTTAAAGAGTTGCGTCCTGACGGCCGAATCGACATCCTCTATCGCGACATGCGTACCTACGGGCTTGGCGAACTTAATTATCGTAAGGCACGACAACAGGGCGTGAACTTCATCCGCTACGAACCTGATGCATATCCACCACAATGCACACCGGGAGAAAAGGGTGTAGAGGTTTCAGCCTATGATCCATCTATCCTTATGGATGTGAAACTGACAGCAGACCTGCTGGTGCTTTCAACCGGGCTTAAACCACGTGAGACTGATGAACTTGCCTCAATGCTGCGTTGCACCCGAAACCGTCATGGGTTCTTTATAGAGGCACATGCCAAATTGCGACCCGTCGATCTGCCGAGCGAAGGGCTTTTCATGGCGGGAACAGCGCATGGACCAAAGAGTATTCCTGAAACCATTTCACAAGCTCAGGCGGCAGTATCTCGGGCACTCACCATCCTCTCGCAGGATAAACTCACCTTGTCGGCGGTAGTATCACGGGTCGATCCAAAAAACTGCGCAGTCTGCCTTACCTGCGTGCGTGCCTGTCCATATGGAGTACCGGTGATCACCCCGGATCATACCGCCGAGATTAATCCGGCACTCTGCCAGGGATGCGGCATCTGTGTTGCCGAATGCCCTGCCAAGACCATCTCTCTTGGCAGATATAACGACAAGAATATGTTCGCCAAACTAAGGACGGACAAGCTTGAAACAACAGCAGTCGAGGAGGAAGTCGTATGATGAGCGCGAAATCACGAAACATCGTCGCCTTCGCCTGCCGCCACTGAGCCTATTCAGCTGCGGACCTGGCAGGTTCGGAACGAAGACAATATCCGCCATCCATCTCCATCGTCATGCTGCCCTGCACTGGCAGGATCGAGGAGGCATTGATACTTCAGGCGTTCGAGGGGGGAGCGGACGGTGTAATGGTAGTCGGCTGCCTGGAAGGCGACTGCCATTATATCTCCGGTAACCTTCGCGCCCGTGCCCGGGTTGAACGGGTGGCCCATATTCTTGAAAGCATAGGTATCGGCAATGAACGGGTACGCATGTATAACCTCAGTGCTGGAGAAGGTGCAAAGTTTGCCGCCTACGCCAATGAATTCTCAGACCATATCGAACAACTCGGCCCCAGTCTCATCAACCTGGCACGCTCAAAAGCGCGAAAGCCGGAGTCAGTCCTAGAGGAGGCATAAACACATGATTACCGGAACACCTAAACCCATTGATGATGTGCTGGAAATGCTGGAACCCTACAATAAAGTTGTTGTTGCCGGTTGCTTCGGTTGCGTGACAGTTTGTCGGGTCGGGGGCGAAAAGGAAGTTCAGGTTCTTGCCTCTACCCTAAGACTTGCACGTGAAGCAAAAGGCAACATAATAGAAATTAAAGAAGTGTGCCTCGAACGGCAATGTGATCCGGAATACCTTGAACAACTCCGCCCTTATGTTGAAGATTACCAGGCAGTATTATCAATCGCCTGCGGAGCCGGCATCCAGTTTGTTGCTGAAAAGTTTACCAAAACACCTGTTATGCCCGGCATCAATACCGGGTTCCTTGGTGTTACCGAGCGTCAGGGAGAGTGGGCAGAACGCTGTCAGGGCTGCGGAGACTGTGTGCTTCACCTTACCGGTGGCATCTGCCCGGTAAGTCGTTGTGCCAAATCCCTCTTCCACGGCCCCTGCGGTGGATCAGCCAAAGGTATCTGTGAAGTTTCTCCTGAGGTGGCCTGCGGCTGGCAGCTTATTATCGACCGCCTCAAATCTCTTAATCAGATGGACAGATATGGCAAACTCATCCCCTACAAGGGCTGGAACACTTCACGAGATGGCGGCCCACGCCGCATAACGAGGGAGGACATGACACAATGAAAGCTGGAAGCAACCTTGAAAAGGTCCTGAAAGCCGGCCATTTTGCTGTCACTGCCGAGTGTGGTCCTCCTCGCGGTGCCGATCCTGACGTGGTCCGCAAAAAAGCAGCCTACGTGAAAGGCAATGTTGACGCCTGTAACGTTACCGACAACCAGACATCAGTGGTTCGCATGAGCTCTCTGGCGGGTTGTCTGCTGGTAAAAGAATGCGGAACCGAACCGCTTATCCAGATGGTGGTACGTGATCGCAACAGAATAGCCCTGCAATCTGATTTGCTCGGTGCCGCAGCAATGGGTGTACGTAATCTGCTTTGCCTTTCAGGTGATCACCAGAAATTCGGAGATGATCCGCAGGCAAAGAATGTTTTTGATATCGACTCGATTCAGCTGATCAATATGGTCAGAATCATGCGGGATGAAGGGATTTTCCCTTCAGGTAAAAAGCTTGAGGGCGAACCGAAATTCTTTATTGGCTGTGCTGTAAACCCCTTTGCCGATCCATTTGAAATCCGTGTTCCGCGTTTCAGGTTAAAAGTTGAAGCTGGTGCCGATTTCGTGCAGACGCAGTGTATCTACAACATGTCTAAATTCAAGCAGTACATGGAAGATGCACGAAAGGAAGGTTTGCACGAAAAAGCAGCAATCCTGGCAGGCGTAACCCCGCTCAAATCTGCCGGAATGGCCAAATTCATGAAAAAGTACGTTGCCGGCATGGACATTCCCGATGACGTCATAAAACGCATAGCGGATGAACCGAAAGAGAAACAGGCTGAAAAAGGAATCGAAATGTGCGTTGAGCAAATACAGGAGTTGAAAGAAATTGAAGGCGTCGCCGGGGTTCATGTAATGGCGATTGAATGGGAAGAAAAACTTGAGAAGATAATTGGAGATGCCGGGCTACTGCCACGGCCACAGGTCGCCTGACCTGCACAGGATCAATCCTGCTGAAAACCTCTTAACCACTATACGGAGGAAATTATGTCAGAGAAAAAAAATGTTTTGTTGGTAGATGATGATCCGGATTTCGTAGAAGCTGTAAAGGTTATCGTTGAGAGCGGCGGCTACAACGTGCGGGTTGCATTTGACGGCAAGGAAGGCCTTGAGGCTGTCAAAGAAGAAAAACCTGATATCATCGTACTTGACGTGATGATGCCGGTGATGGACGGACATGCGACCTGTGCTGCACTGAAAAAAGATCCGGAGACCCGCGATATCCCGGTCATCCTGCTCACCGCTGTAGCCGACAGGGTTACGACTTCGAAATACTCGCATCGGGATATGCTGGAAAGTGAGGCGGAAGATTATATGCCGAAACCAGTTGATCCACCGGAACTGCTGAGTCAGATCCGGCGATTACTCTTGTAAGAGAAAACAGACCGGTAACCCTGCTGATTACACCTTCGGAAAGTAATCGGCAGGCATTCCTTGTACGTTACCTTTTTCCTGGAGAATGACATGGGAGACATTCGTGTTCTCATAATTGATGACGAAGCAGTTATCCGCGAAGGCGTCCAGAGAGCTCTGTCCGGCAGAGGCTATGATTTTTCCAAGGCCGAAAACGGTGAAAAGGGTATCGAAATGATCAGGGAAAACGGCTACGACATTGTCCTGCTCGATCTTATGATGCCTGGTATCGACGGGTTTGCAGTACTTGATTGGATTAAAGAAAATCGTCCATCCATTGAAGTCATCGTCATCACAGGATTTGCAACTGTCTCTAAGGCTGTAACTGCAATGAAGCAGGGAGCGTTTGATTTTGTCGGTAAGCCATTCACCCCTGATTACATACGTATTGTCGTAAGCCGTGCCGCTGAAAAAATTCAGCTCGAAAAAGAAACTGAACAATTACGTGAAAAGCACTCCCTCAGTCTTGCCACCATCCAGAATGAACAGAGCCGTCTTAAAACGGTGTTCGGCTGTATGGTTGAGGCGGTTGTCATTACAGACTGTAACGGTATCGTAGTACACCACAACCCTGCTGCCATAAAAATTCTCGAAATTCAAACCGACCCCGTTATTGGTAAACCAATTGCCGATTCAATTCTCGATGAAAGTGTAGTCAATATGGTGCAGCAGGCAATCACCAGGTCTATGGTCGTTACCCGTGAATTTCCACCGGGATCAATTTCAAGAAAATACCTGCGGGCGCACTGCGCACCTGTCACAGCAGGCAACAACATGGTTATCGGTTCGGTAACGGCTTTTGAGGACATCAGTACCCATAAGCAGATCGACCAGATGAAATCTGATTTTGTGGCTATGGTGGCTCATGAGCTTAAGTCACCACTCGCTTCTGTTGAACAGATGATTTACGCCCTGCAGATCGGTTGTGAGTATGAATCCGGCCAGTCATGCTCAACTATGCACAAACGCATCACTGTACGCACCAGAGATCTGCTTCGAATGATTGACAACCTGCTCAATCTTTCAAAAATGGAGAACGGCACAGTTGAATTCAACCTTGAACCAATCCGTGGCCATGAAATTCTTGATCACATCCTCGACATAATTACCGAGCAGGCAGAAAATAAGAACATTGATATTCATTACTCACCATGCGATAAGGAATGGTGGTTTAACGTCGATTACGACCATATCCGTACCGCTTTTATGAATATCATCTCCAATGCCGTTAAATACACTCCGGATGGCGGAAGCATCGACATCTCGACTTCAGTTTCGGGTGGTTTTGCCAATCTCAGTGTAAAGGATTCAGGTATCGGCATCAGTAAAGAGGACCTGCCTCACATCTTCGACAGATTCTTCAGGGTAAAAGGTAAAGCAACACGTCACATCACAGGCTCCGGTCTTGGCCTGTCACTTGTCAAAGAAGTGGTGGAGGCGCATCAGGGATATATTGACGTGCAATCAGAACTCGATAAAGGCACAACTTTTACCCTCAGTTTTCCGATTACCAGGTCTGTACCGGCACAGAAAACCACTGC
>JBFHGS010000028.1:0-30611 GCA_041582995.1 Desulfopila sp.
CTATGGTCATGTTGGATTCACTTTTGTTGCGGCTATCTTCATCGGTTTGGGAGGAGGTATTTATCTCGACCAGAAGGTGTTTGATGGCGACACCGCGCCGTGGTTTACCTTTATCGGCTTGGCATTTGGTATAGCGGCCGGCTTTAAAACACTTCTGGAAATACTTTGGAAGAACAAAGGTAAAGATAAATAGCCGGGCGGCAGAGGAAAGTGTGGTAAAAAATATTGTTTCCCTGCAGAAAATGCAGGTGGTCAGCTGGATTTACCTGGCAGTATTGGCAAGCATTGCATGGGTGGCATTTTCCTGGACCGTTGCTTGGTCAGTGTTGGCTGGCGGGATTATTGCAATCCTGAGTTTCTGGGTATCGCATCGTGACTTGATGGGTTTTTTGAATTCTCTTGCGTCCAGTCCTGAAGTTACTGAAGGGCAGGCTAAGGGCACATTTGGAAAAAGTGGCTATCTGCTGAGATTCTGGTTTCGTATTGCAATTATAGGTGTTGTTGTCTTTGGTTTGATCAAAACCAGCTCCATCAACACCTTTGGGCTTATTTTAGGGTTGTCAACAATAGTGTTTACAGTTACATTCACTGCGGTGGATATTGTTAGGCACTATTACTTCAGTGGGAGGAGGTAAAAGGAGTTATGGAACATCCGATACTATTTATTTCGATTATCCTTGAAAAACTGGGTCTGCCGATTCCGCATGGTTTTGTCGGGCACGGATTTTTAGAGCAGCTGTGTGCACCTTACATGACTTACACTTGGATGGTCATGGCATTTCTCTTTCTCGTTTCCAAGCTTACTCTTGGAAATCTTGAAATGATACCGGGTGCCGGACAGAATTTCTGGGAAATCCTCATTGGTGGAATGGATCAGTTTTTTGCTGATAATATGGGCAGGGAAATGGCTGATAAGTTCTTCCCGATGATTGCTACTTTTGCACTCTACATTGCAGTGGCTAATCTTATCGGATTGATTCCCGGTTTCATGTCTCCAACCTCCAGTATCAATACCACTGTTGCTTTGACCCTCATTGTCTGGGTTACGCATCATATTATTGGTTTTAAAGCTCACGGCATCAATTATTATAAGCATTTTATCGGACCGATGTGGTGGCTGATTCCTCTTATGCTGCCGATCGAGCTTATCAGTAATTTTGCTCGTATTCTTTCACTCTCTATTCGTCTTTTCGGTAACATCATGGCTAAAGAGACCCTGTTGGGTATTCTTTTTCTTCTGGCTGGTGGTTTTTTTGCACCACTGCCGATCATGGTCCTTGGTGTTCTGGTTTCCCTCGTACAGGCAATGGTATTCGTACTGCTTACTGTTATTTACTTTGCCCAGGCGCAGGAGCATGCTCACTGATATAGAGCATTGTTTTAAATTGAAAGGCTGCCATGCAGTCTTGATATATTGCAGTATAACGAAGAAGGCCAAACTCATAATTTTACAACAGTAAGGAGAAAGCAATGGAAGGTAATATTCAGTTAGCGCTTATCTGTATCGGTGCAGCACTTTCTATCGGTCTTGCAGGACTTGGAGCAGGTATTGGTATCGGTAATATCGGTCAGGGTGCATGTATGGGTCTTGCTCGTAACCCAGAAGTACAGCCTAAACTCATGGTTTTCATGATTCTTGGTATCGCTCTTGCCGAGTCTATCGCAATTTACGGACTGGTAATCTCCCTGATTCTGCTTTATGCTAACCCGCTTCTCGGCTAAGCAAAGAGATCATATCGATCTTCTCTGAGATCGATTGAAAGGGCTGCAGAGTAATCTGCGGCCCTTTCTGCGTTTATATGGATTTCATCTAGTGGTTATGTGAGGGTTGAGATGACAACGGAAGACATTATTATTCACCCGATACGTGGTAAAAAAGAACCTCAGATAGCATCAAGTGGTCTTTTTCTTGTTACCCCGGCAGAAGCTAATCTCGGGCATAGACTGCTGCAAAAGCAGGGTGGTCGTAAGCAGTTCCTCTATAATTCAGATCTTACCCTCTCTGCGTCAGGGGAGTATTTCGTAGCTGGACCTTCTGTTGGTGCGCCACTTGCGGCCATGACAATGGAAAAACTCATTGCTCTTGGTGCAAAGAGGATTATCCTGTACGGCTGGTGCGGAACGATTGCTCGTGATCTTGTAGTTGGCGATATTGTCATTGGCGGAGTTCCTTTCAGTGGCGAAGGAACATCAAAGTATTACGATACCGGGAAGGTGCCATGTCCTTCCGACTCCCTCGTAACTTCCCTGCAGGTTAAGCTCGAGCAGGAAGGGCTCTCTTCGACCGTGAGAAATGTCTGGTCCACCGATGCGCCGTATCGCGAAGACAGAGTTTTTATTGAAAAACTGTATGCAGATGATGATGTTTGTTGTGTAGATATGGAGTACTCGGCCTTGTGTGCAGTTGCTTCTTTCCGTTCTGTTGAGTTTGCTGCGGTATTTCTTGTATCTGATGAGTTGTACCAGGATCGTTGGAAGCCTGGGTTTACCAGCCGACAATTTCGTGATAAAAGTTCTCGAATTGTCGGGTTGCTATCGAATATGTAATGTTGTTGGAGGAGTAGAATGCGATCATTTCACCTGGTGAGCCTGGGTTGTGCTAAGAATCTTGTGGATTCGGAGTTGATTATCGGTAATATGACCCAGTCAGGCTGGTTATATGAAGAAGATCCTGATTCAGCTGATTTGCTGATGCTGAATACCTGTGGTTTTATTCAACCTGCTGTGGAAGAAGCCATAGATGAAATTCTTGAGCTTGCCCGAATCAAGGAAGCTCATCCGGACCAGAAACTCGTGGTGGTTGGATGTCTTGTTCAGCGTTATACAGACAGTCTGCCGGCAGAGTTACCCGAGGTTGACCTCTTTGTTGGGACTGAGGGGTGTCATGATATGGCGCAAAGAGTTGGAGCTTTGTTTGGAGACGCAGAAGCTGCTCTGGTGCAAATACCTGAACGGTTCATAATGGACAGTTCGTTACCTAGAACGCTCACAACTCCCTTTTACAGAGCCTGGTTTAAGATTACTGAAGGATGTGATAACCGCTGCTCATATTGCATGATTCCTTCTATTCGGGGTGATCTGCGCAGTAGACCTTTGGACGATCTTATCAGTGAAGCACTTATCCTGGAAAAAAAGGGCGTCAGGGAGTTATCTCTCATTGCTCAGGATATTACGGCATATGGCAATGATTTAGATATACAAACAAGTTTGCCTATATTGCTCGAAAGACTGATCGATGAAACGTCTATTCCATGGATACGCTTATTGTACCTCTATCCGTCAGGAATTGATGACAGATTACTTCAACTGATGGCTGGCAACGACAGAATTCTTCCCTATCTTGATATACCATTTCAACATGTCAGCACTAAGGTGCTTGAGAGTATGAACAGGCGTTATACCAACGAGGATCTTTACGGTCTTGTACGTAAGATACGTGGGTATCTACCTGATGTTGCAATCAGGACGACCTTTTTGGTAGGATTTCCAGGTGAGACAGAGGAAGATGTTGAGCAGCTGATAGAGTTCATGCAAAAGAGCAGACTGGATCATGTCGGTGTCTTTCCGTATGCTAATGAATCAGGGTGTGCTTCCGAACATTATCCTGGCCAGGTGGATGAGGATGAGAGAATTGCACGAATGGAAAGGGTTATGGAAGCTCAGGCTGAAATTTCCAGGGAAATTCAACAGAAATATGTAGGACGGGAAGAGCTGGTACTTGTAGAAGGATTCAGCAGGGAAACAGATCTATTGCTTGAGGGGCGCACTAGATATCAGGCACCTGATGTAGATGGCTGTGTATATATAAACGAAGGTACCGCCAACCCTGGAGATATTGTAAAAGTGTATATCTCTGAGTCCCAGATTTATGATCTCGTTGGCGGAATAATAAGTGAGAATCAGTAGAGGTGTTTAGTTGAAGATCCTCTGCTGAAATCTAGCTGCTAACATGTGTTACCCCCGCAACTGTAGGGTTACGGAGGTAACATATGTGCGAACTATTTAACGATGTTTACCTTTTCGCGAAGATCCTTGCCTACTTTGAAAAATGGCAGTTTCTTCGGACTAACCAGTATTTTCTTGCCTGTTTTCGGGTTCCGTCCTTCGTATGCATCATATTTCTTGATTACAAAGCTACCGAATCCCCGAATTTCGATACTTTCCCCTCTGGACAGTGCTTCTGTCATAGTTTCGATAACAGTATTTGTTATAGCCGCAGCCTCGCGGTGAGGGATGTTAATGTCCTGTGCCAGCGCTTCGATGAGTTCTGATTTGTTCATGCTGTACTCCTGTTCAGGAAGTCTGATTATGGCCCCGCCGGTGGGGATTCGTGAAACCCACTCTTCTCTAATTATATTGACGTGATTGAACGAGATAAGTTCAATTATTACAGTCTGTTTTGATTTTTCGTAGTGGAATTGCGTTAAAAAACAGCGTGTTAGAGTGAGAAATGCTGTTTCGTGTGGCCCCAATTTGTCTCTAACTGTTTAGATTTAATCAGTTATTTTTTGGTTTGTAAAGGGAATTCTATAAAAATATTTTTTTTAAATCCCGATGGTTAAGTATCTTATAAACTCCGGTAGGCAATTTCCCGAGTTGCAGTTTGCCGTATGCGATGCGTTTGAGGTTGATTACAGGATTACCTATAAACTCAAACATTTTTTTGACTTGTCTTTTCCGGCCCTCATGTATGGTGATCTTTACCAGCGTTTGGCGATGAAGATGCTTTAGTACCGTGATTTCTGCAGGAGCTGTCATCTTCTCCTCAAGGAGAATACCTCTTTCGAGTTGCTTTAATTTACTCTGGCCAGGATGCCCCTGTACCAAAGCTTCATAGGTTTTATTGGTTTCGTGACTAGGATGCTGAATTTGTTGAGCAAGACTGCCATCGTTGGTGAGGATTAATGCTCCTTCTGTATCGAGATCTAGTCTTCCTACCGGGAATAATCGAGCAGCAATGTCCCTGACAAGAGAAGTAACTACCGGCCGCCCCTGTGGATCCGAAACTGTAGTTACGTAACCTTTAGGCTTATTCAACAAGACATAGATAAAATCTTTTGCAGGGGCGGCCACAGGTTTACCGTCACAAAGAACTTTTACAGTATCAGGTAGTATTTTTTCCCCCATGGAGGTGATTATCGTACCGTTGACGCTGATACGACCAGCACGAATCATTTCCTCTGCCTTACGCCTTGAGGCGACACCGCAGTCAGCGAGGTATTTTTGTAATCTTACGTGTTCTGTCATCTGTAACTCGCAGGGATAATACGTTCAATCTTTGCGTCTACAAGGTCTCTTGTAGGTTGATCGACCTCAAGTACTTCTGTGTACCATGGTTTCATGCGGCAATCGATCACGATGGGCGCTCGCAAACCGACATGAAATCTTCGAACAGAAGTAGCTGCAGCATAGATATCATTGGCCGGTTCGAATCGGGTGAAAAACGTCCATAGAAATTCCTGCATAGAGCAGGTGGCCTCTTCAACGTTATCAACGAGAATAACAAATGGCCAGTTGTTCAGACCTTCCCATTGTGCCAGTTGGCCAGCAAGGTCATGGTTTTCAGTATATGGTGTACCTTGCACAACCAGTGTGCCGGGCATATACACTTTTGGATGATTGCATTCAGCTGGCAATGTGCCGTTAAATTCTATCGGCAGTTCACGCACTTTTTCTTTACCCAGGCCCATAAGCATAGCCTTGGAGCCTTTATTGACGGATGGGCCGGTGTAGTCAAGCGTGTCCTGAGAGACGTTGGCAAATATAAAAAGATCCTGATCCCATTTCACTCTTTCTAAAACATGAGTCCAGAGATTTCGGAAATCAGTAATATCAACTTCACCGTCAGTAATGATAAGAAATTTACTTAACGAAAGCTGACCTTCACCAAGTATCCGGAGTCCGCAGGCGAACGCTTCTTTGGGATAGCGGTCAGCGACACGTGCAGCAGCCAGGCAGTGGAATCCAGTCTCGCCAAATGTTTTCAGCTCTCTGACTCCTTTCATTACAAGTGGGAATAGTGGAGAAAGCAAATCCTGAAGATAGTCTCCAATATAAAAATCTTCCTGTCGGGGTCTGCCGACAACAGTGGCAGGATAAATGGCGTTGTTTCGATGGTAGAGGTGACTGACCTGGAAGACAGGATAGTCGTGCTCCAGAGAGTTATAGCCGTAATGATCTCCGAAAGGCCCCTCAGGTCGCCTGAGATGAGGAGGAACCTCGCCTTTTATTGCGAACTCTGCATGTGCAACCAAGTCATGGCCACCACGCGGGTCACTGGTCATCCTCAGTTTGTCACCCATTACAAGAGATGTGAGCATGAGTTCCGGAATGTCTTCAGGTAGGGGGGCAATTGCCGAAAGCATGAGGGCCGGGGGGCCGCCAATGTAGAGGGTAAGAGGCAGAGATTTGTTCTGCTTTTCTGCTTCAAAGTAGTGGTTACCACCGCCTTTATGAATTTGCCAGTGAACGCCTGTTGTTGTGTCGTCAAATCGTTGGATACGATACATTCCGAGATTGTGGCCACGGCCGTCTGGGTGCTCAGTATAGACGAGGGGTAAGGTGACAAATGGGCCGCCATCGCTATGCCAGGAGGTGAGCATCGGCAGACTCGTGAGTTGAGAAGGACTTTGGCAGTTTTCAAGAATCGGAGCGCGCCCAGTTTTTTTCAGACCAAGCTTCATACAGTCAGAAATAAGGCCTCTGTTATCCCAGAGTTTTCCGGCAGACAATGGCATAACAGTTTCCGCCAGGTGAACTATATCACGCACAAATTGTTGAGGTTTCCCTCCAAATGCGAGTTCGAGTCTATTGCTGGTGCCGAACAGATTGGTTACAACTGGAAACGAAGAATTCTTAACATTGGTAAATAACAATGCAGGGCCACCTTGGGCAATTACGCGTCGATGGATTTCTGCAATTTCGAGATATGGATCAACCTCTTCATCAATGATGAGAAGATCGCCGTCTTCTTTTAAGAGGTCTATGTAGCTCCTTAAATCGTAAAGTTTTCTATTTTTCACGCTATATTCCTTTTATTCAGATGCGTCTGAGCTATGCGAAGGCTGCTGGAGGAATAATGTGTGATATTCACTCCGGGAAAAGTGTTTTTTTAGCAGATCAGTAAATGTTGTCACAAAGCTATCAATTTCTTCGGTCGAGAGTCTGGATGATAGTGTTTCCGCTACTTCAGGCTGCCCTGCAAGCTGCAGGAAACATGAGAACGAATGTTCATCCAGTTGCCGGTTGAGGCCAAAACAGATCTGGTCTGGTGAAATTTTTTTCATTGTAGTAATAAGATTTTTTTACGGATAAAGGTGGTTGTCCAGTCGCCAGCGGACGTTACGTGTTCTTGGGCCGTCAAATTCACAAAAGAATACTCTCTGCCATGTGCCGAGCTCCAGTCGGCCCTTCGAAACAGCAATGGTGAGGGAGCAGCCCATAAGAGAAGCCATGATGTGAGAAGGAGAGTTACCTTCACGGTGGCGATAGTCAAAATGTATGGGCACAATTTGTTGAAATGCGCCGACAATATCGGTTATTACATCAGGGTCGGCCCCTTCATTTATAGTTAATCCAGCTGTGGTGTGCGGGTTAAAAAGATAACAAAAACCTGTGTCTATCTGTTGCTCATGCAAAATGGCGTGGATCGTGTCGGTTATGTCGACAAGTTCCATGTGCGCTGTGGTACTGAGTGAGAATGTTCCTGAAAACATGTCAGCTCCTGTCGCTGTTGGCGGGCCGTTGCCATCATATATTTTTCTTAAACGTCTTGGCGACGACGTGGTAAAGTCTGATAATAAGCCGGGAAGGGCGATTTTCCTGCATGATTTTCCTGAAATTAAACTATCTATTCGATCACTATAGGATTTTTTCCGAGTGCAGTCAATGTCCTCCAAATCTTTGATGATTGAAAGATGTGATCAAATGTTGAATTTTGTATAGCAGATTGAATGTTTCTGATAAATTTTAAGAAAAACTTAAAGTTACTTAGGGTTATATTGTCAAGGTGGAAATCTTCTCTGCTTGACAACAGTGTAACAGCGAATACTATACATTGTTTAAACGTGGATAAGATGCGATGATAGAACAGATTTTTCTTATTGGTTACCGTGCAGCAGGTAAGACCACAATCGGTACTGAGCTTGCGAAAAGACTTAACTTTGAGTTTCTCGATACAGATCACCTGCTGTGTCGGAAGCAGAAAGCTGATATAGCAGATATTGTAAAGAATGAAGGGTGGGAAGCATTCAGGTCGTATGAGGTTGAAGCTCTTCAGGAGGCGATGAGCGGGAATCAACGGGTTGTCGCAACCGGGGGAGGAGCTGTTCTTCACGGTAAGGTGTGGGAGAGTATATGTTTAAATGCAATGGTTGTGTGGTTGACTGCTGATCTTGAAACTCTGACTGCGCGATTGCAGCAGGCAGCTGTTGATTCATCCAGGCCCTCGTTGACAGGTGCAGCTATTTATGCAGAAATTGAGAATGTCCTGGCTGAGCGATTTCCTTTATACCAAAAATACGCAGACATATCTGTTGACACAGGCAAATTAACTACAGCCGAGGCTGTTGATACAATAGTTGAAGCGTATCGTTCTCGATACGGTGGGAGTGGCAGGTAATGGCAGGTAATAGTTATGGCAGGAGTTTTAGGGTAACAACTTGGGGAGAGTCCCATGGAACAGCTATCGGTGCGGTGATTGATGGTTGTCCTCCTGGATTTTCACTAGATCTTGGGCAGCTGCAGTACGAAATGGACCGACGAAAGCCTGGTCAGGGCGGAGCTTCGAGTCCCCGCAAGGAACCTGATAGAGTGGAAATTCACTCGGGTATTTTCCAGGAAGAAGGCGATGCTCACCCTAAAACGACCGGAACCCCGATTTCTCTGGTGATTTACAACAAAGATGCCCATTCCAGATCATACAATCATCTTCGCGACATATATCGTCCGGGGCATGGGGATATCACTTATGATGCCAAATACGGTTTACGTGATCACCGCGGTGGTGGCCGGTCCTCTGCCCGGGAAACTGCTGCTCGGGTGGCGGCTGGCGCGATAGCAGGCCAGATATTACAACAGAATAACATAGAGGTTTGTGCCTACACAATTGCTTTGGGGGGCGTGAGGGTCAAAAATCGTGATATGTCGGTAATTAATGACAATCTGTACTATTGTCCTGACATGGAGGCTTCTGAACGGATTGAGCAAAGGGTCCGGGAGGTTCGGGCCGAAGGTGATACCCTTGGTGGACTTGTAGAAATCAGGGCCACATGTCCTGCTGGACTTGGTGAGCCTGTCTTTGATAAGCTTGAAGCTGAGCTTGCCCATGGCCTTATGTCTATCGGGGCGGTTAAAGGTGTTGAGTTTGGTGCAGGTTTTTCAGTTGCTGAAATGCTCGGCTCAGAAAATAATGACCCTATCAGTCCGGAGGGCTTTGTGAGCAACAATTCCGGCGGCATTCTTGCTGGTATTTCCAGCGGTCAGGAACTACTGATACGTGTTGCGATAAAACCTATTCCTTCTATTGGCCGCGAGCAGCAAACCATCAACCGTCAAAGAGAGGCTGTGGCGATAAAAATTGGTGGTCGGCATGATATTTCAGCAATTCCGAGAGTGATTCCTGTGTGTGAAGCGATGGTTCGTCTTACCCTGCTGGATCACCTGTTGCGTCAGAAAGCCATTTTGCTGGCAGGTAGGTAAATTTTATTATGGAAAAACCGCCGATTGAAAATATCTGGATGCTCAGCCGTGAATACGGCGACCTCGCTGGTGCTGGTGGTATAAAGGATGTTGTCCGGCAATTGGCGGATTCTCTTGCCGGTGATGGCTTGAGAAAGGTGAGTGTTGTTATCCCGATGTATGGTTTTGTTGACCCGAAGGTTCACGATCTGTCTCCCCTTGCAGACCCCCTGCAAAGCGACAGAAATCTGCGATTCCAGGTTGATATGAATTATGGTCTGGAAGAGCGCAGAGAAGAATGCCGGGTCTGGGGCGGGAAAGTCGGAAAAGTTTTTCTCTACCTCATTGAGGCTGAGCGTTTTCTCGAAAAAACGAACATTTATACGTATACCGAGAAGGACGCTGCCGGTCAGGAGGGGATAAAATCCGGGACGGGGCATTATGATTATTTTGCTATGAATGTCCTGTTGCAAAAGAGCAGCCTTGAACTCATGGTTATTCTTGGTGAGAAGCCTGATGTGATTCATTGTCATGATGGTCATACTGCACTTGTGCCGGCCCTGATCCATGAATGTCAGGGTTGGCGCGGATATTTCAGAGATACGGGGTGCCTGGTGACTATTCATAATGCAGGTGTCGGCTATCATCAGGAGGTTGCTGATCTTCCTTTTGCACATGGTGTGACCGGACTTCCCCTGCGAAGCATTGGCAGCAATCGGCTTGATGGAAAGTTTGACCCTTTCCTTGCTGCAGGACAATATGCGCTTCTAAACACTGTCAGTGCAAATTATGCGAGGGAACTGCAGGAAACAGATGAGGACCTGAGGACTGACTGGCTGGGACACACTCTCCTGCAGCGAGGGGTTGCCATAGAAGGAATCACCAATGGAATATGTCCAGACCTTTTTAGTCCGATCAATGGAGAGTCGCTCGGTATTTCAGCATCGTATGATCCGGCATCACCAGACAGGGAATTACTAGGTAAGAGAGCATGTAAAAAGCATCTTTTGCAGTTACTGTCGCTGGATTCAGGTACTGTCGGGATCGAAACATTTGGCTACCTGCAAGGTGACGTGACGCAACCGCTGTTCACCTTTATAGGTCGTTTGAGCGAGCAGAAAGGTGTAGACCATTTTCTGGAGGCGATTGAACGTCTTTTTACAGAGCATAAGTATGGGCAGGCCGTTATTCTTGGAGCCGGAAGTGCATTTCTCGAAGCCGGCATTTTGTCTCTTGTGGAGAAAGAAGGAATGCAGGGCAGGATTTGCTTCCTGCGTGGCTATAGCCCTGAAGTAGCAAATATGGTGTACGCTGCAGGAGATTTTTTTATCATTCCCTCTCGGTATGAGCCATGTGGACTTACTGATTATATAGCTCAGCTTTTCGGGGCGGTGCCGGTGGTCCACCATGTCGGTGGGTTAGTGAAGGTGCGTGATGGTAAAACCGGCCTTTCTTATAGTGGCGGATCAGCAGGCGCCCTTCTTTCTGCACTGCAGAGAGCGCTCAACCTCTATGAAAATAAAGAAGAACTTCGTACTATGCAGAGGCAGGCGGTGGAGCTGATCCGTGAGAAATACACCTGGAATGTGGTATTGAAAAAGTATGTGGAGCTATACACGAAAGCGAAGAACCAGAGAACAATAGAACGTGGCTAAACTGCCTGTAAACGTTCATCCGGTTGGGTTGAGTTGACCTGGTTAACGATTCCATGAGAGGTTGAATCCTCCATAATAAAGGAGAAAGCAGATGACTGTGAAAATAGGGATTAACGGGTTTGGGCGTATCGGAAGAAACATGTTTCGGGCACTGAGTAAAGACCCTGTATTTGCTGACATTGAAGTTGTTGCTATCAACGATCTTACCGACACTCCGACACTTGCTCATCTTCTCAAATATGATTCCGTTATGGGGATATACGAGAAAGATGTGCAGAGTGATGATACGGGTATCATTGTTGATGGGCGTCATGTTGCAGTCTCAAGTCACCGTAACCCTGCCGAGATTCCCTGGGGTGAGCTTGGAGTTGAGTATGTTGCCGAATGCACAGGTATCTTCCGCGATGCTGATTCAGCGCAAGCGCACATTGATGCAGGAGCAAGTAAGGTGATCATCTCCGCACCCGCCAAAGGTAACGTGAAAACGTTTGTAATGGGGGTAAATGAGGATGAGTATGATGCCACCCAGCACCATATTGTTTCCAATGCATCCTGTACTACGAACTGCCTGGCACCATTTGCCAAGGTGATTCTGGATAATTTTGGTATTGAGCGCGGATTGATGACAACTGTTCATGCTTATACAGGTGATCAGCGGCTGCTCGATTTTCCGCATTCTGACCCAAGACGTGCGCGGGCCGCTGCTCTTTCTATGATTCCTACAAAAACAGGTGCAGCTGCTGCTGTTTCTCTCGTTATTCCTGAACTGAAAGGAAAATTCGATGGCCTGGCAGTACGGGTCCCGACCCCGACTGTATCGCTTGTCGATGCTGTTATGGAAGTTTCAAGAGAAACAACCGTTGCCGAGGTTAATCAGGCGCTGAAGGAAGCAGCTAACAGATACCTTGGTTATACTGATTTGCCTCTTGTTTCCATTGATTTTCAAGGTGATGGGCGCTCATCGATTGTGGATGGACAGTCAACCAAAGTTATTGGCAAGACCGTTAAAGTTATGAGTTGGTACGACAATGAGTGGGGGTATTCAAACAGGATGCTCGATCTTATTTTGCATATGGAAGCAAATAAAGCCTTGTAATTGAATATTCAGTCGCTGCGAGCAGTTCCTGCGCCCCGGGAGGTTCCCTCTTCTCTGGGGCGTTTTGTTTTCTCGCTTGTCAGAAAAAAAGAAGAAGCGGTATAGTTCAGATACGTCAATGGTCTTATGCTAAGGCTGCCGAGTCAACCGAGCTGCAGGTAATGTTATGAGCAATTCGCAACATGAAAGTGCAATAGAATCTGATGCCTTGAGGGCAAATTTGCTGGAAACCGCAGGGAAGGTTGAGATAGATCCTGAACTGCTGTTACTTCTCGAAATAGTAGAGAAATATCGGGGGCTACATTCTTCTCTAGAAAAAATACTCTATGAAGTCTGTCACCCGTTTAGGAACTGGAAAATAATCCTGCCTCAGCTACGCAGCTTTGTCTTGAAAAATAGTAGTCATTACCGGACTCACCCCAAGGGGCCAGAAGCTTTTCGGCTCTTCTCAGGTTTGTTTTTTGAAGCACTTGAAGATTCTCAACGTTATCCGGCGCTGTTGAATCAGGTTGTAGGTGCCAAACTTGCCTGGATCGACAAGATGATCACTCTTTTGGATCGTGACGATATCATTCGATTTGAAGGGGCATTAAATGAGTTGTTTCGAAAGATTGAAGAGCTGGATCGGGAAGATGATGCAATTATAATGCATATTGTTCATGGTCAGCATTCGGTAAAAAAACTTGCCACTGAGTTGGTAAAATTCAGCGACGGTGATGCACTTCAGTTCAATTACCAGCCTCTCGGTTCGCTTCTTCGAACGGTTCTCAGAAAACACTACCATTACTGGCTTTCTGAAGATGATCCTCAGCTATGGTTTCACGAACATTGTGGTGTGCTTCGGGATGATGAAGACTCTGCTGAACTTTTTCAGAAAGTTTCCCATGCCACCATGGAGGCTCATGTGCAGGCGCTCGAGGAGCTTGATCTTGAAGGCGACCCGTTGGCGGCATTGCGCGCTATGCTCAGTGTGCCTGGACATGTGGACATTGTTCGTTATTACAGGGAGATTCCAAATATTCTCGCGAAAGCTGAGAAGTATCTGAGCCCCATGGCTGCCAACACCTCGGAACTGCATCACTTTATAGAGAATCAGAAGCTTCTTTTTCTCTTCAAAATTATGGATACTAAAGGTCTTTTCCTGATCCATGAAGAGACGTTACGAGAGATTAACCGTAGTCTTGTAATGTTGGTACGTCAGCAGACATTCGAAGAAATCGAAGATTTTTTACTCACCACCTTCAAACTGTTGAAAGCCAATGTTGTCAAGTTTCCGCATACATCTCTGCAGTGCATTCAGGTGCTTGGCGGGGAGGTGTTTGACCGCGGCAACAGCAGGATGGTTGAGGCATTCCTCTGGGGTGTTGTTCGTTTTGGTTTTCAGCATGCCAATGTCATTGGTGTCGATGAAAACTGGCAGCCGCTGGTAAATCCGGCTCACTTGAGCAATATCCGGGTGTGGCTGCATTTAATCATGCGGGAGCCCAAATGGTGCGGTACGCTTTTTTCCGCTCTTATTATTCATCTGAAGCTTTCCGGTACATGCGTAAAAGATACTGATCTTTTTCAACGCGATATTACTGAACTTCTCAATCATCCCATTGAACCCATCTATAATCTCTCTAAACAGTTTACCAAGCTGATGCCGGTTTTTTATAATGAAATCGGATCAGAAGGCGAGTTGCGGGATGTCTCGACAGAGCTTGATGAGATACATCGTCGAAAAGATCTCCTTATACATTTTCTTCGGAAGCAGGGACATGTTGAGAGTTCAAACCTGATTGTCGACTTTATAAAGGCAATATTGCTTTTCTGGAAGACGAAAGAGAAACAACTGCTGATACCATTTGTGCCGGAAGAGGTCTATGGTCAGGTGCAGACTGAGGGAGTCTTTATCGATGATCAGTTTGTACTGAGTGGCAGAGTCTGGAGCTATCTTGGCATCACTGAGGTAGATGACCTGTTGGCAGTCGATAATGCCCGGTTGTTTTCTTTTTTAGATCAGCAGGATGATTTGCAGCAGCATGAAGTCCGTCGTTTTGAGCTGCTGGTAAAAATGTTCAAGTTGCTTTACAAAAAATACAAGCTCGGATTTCAGGAGATTCGTACCGAACTGCAGCAGGCCGTCCATGATGGTTTCACTGAAATGGAGAAAATCCTTGATGTGTTGGGGAGTGAGGATACAGAACAATGCCTTGAGGTTACGCTTGATGTGCTCGAAGGTTTAAAAGCGATCATCCTTTCTGAGGAAAAGTTCGAGTCGCGTGAAGATATTTATTACAAAAGGCATATTGCCGTTGATATTCCATCGGTTTACGGGCGCTATAAAGAGAAAAAATTTGATGCACTCAGCCTCACCTTCAGACTTGAGAATCTGGCAAATATTTATCTGGAAAAGTTGCCTGATACTGTAAATCTAACCTTTATCACCCAGGCGACATTCTGGAATATTATTCGTTGCCTGCGTCTTTTTATGAAAGCGCTGAAGATTGATGGGATTACTTCACGAAGATTGAACACCTATCTTTCGCTTCTGACAAGCTCGTTGAAGGTCAGGCGTTTTTCCTACACTCAGTATCTTGATATTTTCCGGGGGTTGTCAGAGGGTGTGAAGGATATCATTTATGCCTATTACACCAATATTCACCAGAATAATCTTTCGATGATTATTCCACAGATAGGCAAGGATAATCTGTTGCCCAAATACAAAAATCTATATGCAAGCGATGATGTCAGCAATTCGGTGCAGCGACTCTCAGAAACTTTTTTGCGTGAGGTGATTTCATCGACTTTCGGACTGCAGCATCTGGATAATTTTATTTTGCGAATTATTCAGACGCTGGAAAGTCAGAAGGACCTGCTCGATAAGCAACATTTAGATCTCCTCATGACCTACAATCAGGAAAAGGCGATTTCACTTTTACATAAGCCGAATCCGTATACACACAACCTCATTCATCTTGGTAACAAAGGCTTTAACCTTGCGACTCTCATGACGGAAAATATCCCGGTGCCACCTGCCTTCGTGATCACAACTGAGATATTCCGTTGTCGCGACGTTGTCTTTGGGTATACCCAGGCCCGTGAAGAGTTGATGCAGCGTATTCGCGAATCATTGACTGAGATTGAAAGGGTAACGGGGTTGGTCTATGGTTCTCCGGATTCTCCGCTGCTACTCTCTGTGCGTAGTGGAGGAGCAATATCAATGCCGGGAATGATGGCAACGGTTCACAATGTAGGCTACAACGAGGAACTTATTGCCGAATATGTCAGTCGCCATGGCAATGAATATGTAGCGTGGGATAACTATCGTCGTTTCCTGCAATCATGGGCAATGATCTCTGGGGTTGAGCGTGAAGATTTTCAGGAACTGATGAATCAGGCCAAGGCAAAGCATGGAGTAGCCCTGAAGCGGCAGTTCTCTTCCGTGCAGATGAAGGAGCTCGCTCTTTCTTACCAGAAACTTGTGCGTCAACGGGGACTTGGTATTCCGGATGATCCCTGGTTGCAACTGGTCAATGCAATAGAGCTCGTACTTGATTCCTGGGATACTCAGAAGGCGACAGATTATCGTCGGATAATGGATGTGAGTGATTCATGGGGTACTGCAGTTATCGTCCAGGCGATGGTGTTCGGTAATTTAAGTGATAAGGCTGGTTCTGGTGTGGTGTTTACTGCGCATCCTTACAGGAAGGTACATCGCGTTGCTCTCTGGGGAGATTACGCATATGGTGATCAGGGTGAGGATATTGTTTCAGGTCTTGTTACCAGTTGTGCAGTTTCTGTAGAGCAGGCTGAGCTTGATGGACGTTCCGTAGATGAAACACTTGAACGACGATTTCCGCTTATATATGCTGAATTATTGGAGATATCACGTGATCTCGTTTATTATAAACGGTGGAATCCGCAGGAGATTGAATTTACCTTCGAAGGTCCTGAACCGGAAGACCTCTATCTCCTCCAAACACGAGATATGATTACGATCAAGAAGAAAGAGCATTTGAATGTTTTTGAAGAATCAGAATCGTTGTCTGCTTCATATCTGGGTCAGGGAGTTGGCGTTTCAGGTTCGGCTCTTTCCGGTCGAGCGGTGTTTACAGAAGAGAATATTATGGAACTGCGCAGTACGTCACCAGATACACCACTCATTCTCATTCGGGCCGATACTGTGCCTGAAGATATTAAGGTGATAAGTATGGCTGATGCACTTCTCACATCACGCGGGGGGCAGACGTCGCATGCTTCTGTGGTGGCAGTACGGCTTGAAAAAACCTGTGTAGTCGGGGTTCGGCAACTAAAAGTTTATGAAACAAGTCAGTACTGTGAGATCGGAGAGCATCGTATATATTTTGGTGATGCTGTGTCAATAGATGGTCGAAACGGAGTCGTTCTTCAGGGAACTCATTCTATCAGGGAAGAACATCACATCCTACCAATATAATGAAGTTGTGAGCGTTTTGGCAGGTAGTCTCCATATCTTCGGTGCAACAATAACGATGCATTCGTACAGTTTATCCTGGCGAATGCATTTCTATTTTTAAAAGAAGAAGTGAAAATTGGGAAAATTGCCGATTGTTGTGGACATTTTAGGTGATGTGTATTTATAATTGAACGACATAAACAAAGTGTTAGGCGTTAGTCTCGAATCTTCTTTACTTGTGTTTCCAAGTTTTCGTTGTTATTGCATTTCTTCTTTATTTGTCGCTTATAACCTAAAAAATAACTTATTCAACACGGATGAGGTGGAGATTTATGGCACCCAAGACGTATCTCAAGGGACCGAAACTTTTTTCTCTTGCACGAAAAAAAGCTTTGCGGATGGATATACCCCAGCACAAAGGGATCAAGCTTTCTGAACTCATTTGCCGCATTCAGGAAAAAGAGGGTAACCTTCCCTGTTATCAACGCCGGGAGTTGTGTACCCAGAGTGACTGCTGCTGGCAGGCCTCATGTAATACTGAAATGGTCGAAAGAGAAAAAGCAGCCGCGAGAAAACGGACAGTAAACTGAATGTCGCCTATCAGGTAAGTGAATCGCCATGGCGTGTTTCGGGGACACCGAGCTTTTTCAGGATAAGTCCAAGAGGGCAGAACTTGGAAAATCCGAACTGGAAGAGGTTGATTCCGACAAACGTGGTGAGTAGAAGCCAGTACGAACTGTGAAAAACAGGACTCACCTCGACTCCTAAAGCCAGGCTAACCAGTATTATACTACCGGCAATGGCGTGTATCCAATCTGTGATAATCATGATGCACCTTGGTTATCTGTAGATGGGGCCCTGATTTCAGTCGAAATTTGGGCAGAAAAGATTGCGCATGGTGTGGATGAGTTCCAGAATGCGTTTATCAGTTATCCTGTTGTAGATAAAGTTAGCATCTTTACGGTAGTCGATAATTCCCTGACTACGAAGAATATTCAAATGCTGAGAGACGTTGGCGTTTGTAGTCTCAACCTGATCCCGGATATCACCGACTGACAGTTCTTTATCTTGCAGGAGGCAGAGAATCTTCAGCCGAATAGGGTGAGACATCGACTTCAGTATTTTAGACATTGAGTCAATTTGTTCATCTTTCATTAGGGATACCCCAGTATGTTGTTTAGCTTTTAATGTAATGGTTAGATTGTCTTTGTAAAGATCTTTTTTGAGCGCCCCATAATATCAGGGAACTTTCGTCAAAGATATAGAGAAGTGTGTTGAGCTTCATATCTTATCGAGAGGTGTTGATCTATCGGGTGATTCTCTTTTCACCTTATCCTCTCTGTATTCCGTAAATCTTCATCTTGCAAGTAATTTATAATATTCAGTATGTTATCTGTGTTTGGAGTAGCTTTTAATGCTGGCAGGCTTCAACGGTACAAGATAGGTTGTTCTGAGTACGCAAATAGGTATCATCAATCTCTGTTGTGTGTCAATTCTCGTTTAGAAAAACGTTGTTATTTTACGTAATTCAGCATGCTTACCAGGGTTTGTGGGGGACATGCTGTGTGGGAATTAGGTTCATTGACGCAATTTTCGTGAGCAAGCGGACCAGTTGCATTGCGAGTGAAAACGCATGCCGAGTCCGGTTCTAAAAGAGTGAACTGGAGGTGATGATGAAATGAGCAGAGATGACGATAGAATTGAAAGTGTGCTTGATGAGCGGCGTATTTTCAATCCACAAATCAATAGGTCTGACGCAGCGGCACGTATACGTGATATCACTACGTATGAGATCGAATGGGAGCTTTCCATGCGGGACATGGAAGGTTTCTGGGCTGAAAAAGCTGAAGAACTCGTCAGTTGGTCGAAGAAATGGCGAACAGTGTTGACGGCTGATATGCAGGTTCCGGAAATAAAGTGGTTTGAAGGTGGCCGGCTGAATGTTTCATACAATTGTATCGACAGGCATCTTGAAAATGGACGGAAAAATAAGGCAGCTATCATCTGGCAGGGGGAGACTGACGATCAAGTCCGTGTGTACACCTACCAGATGATGCACTCTGAAGTCTGCCGTTTTGCCAATGTTTTGAAGAAACACGGTGTCGCAAGAGGCGATAGAGTTGCGATCTATTTGCCCATGATTCCTGAGCTGACCATTGCAATGCTTGCCTGTACGCGAATGGGTGCGACTCATTCGGTAATCTTTGCTGGATTTTCAGCACTGAGTTTACGAAATCGAATTCAGGATTGTGAAGCAAAAATTCTCATTACTGCTGATTCAGTTATTCGAGCGGGGAAAACTTTGCCGCTGAAAGAAAATGCGGATGAAGCATTGAGGCAATGCCGATCTGTCAGTTCGTGTATTGTCGTGAAACGTGCAGGCAGTGAGATCAGCATGACGGAAGGTCGTGACGTGTGGTGGCACAGAGAGGTGAGGGCAAATGATATCTCATCTTTTTGTGAACCAGAAGAGATGGAAGCCGAAGACCCGTTGTTTATACTCTATACATCCGGAGCAACAGGCAGCCCCAAAGGCGTTGTACACACAACCGGCGGGTATCTGGTTTATGCTATGTTTACCTGCCAGTGGGTCTTTGACGTACAGGATGATGATATCTACTGGTGTACCGCTGATCTTGGCTGGATAACAGGTCATTCATATACCTTGTACGGGCCAATGGGACTTGGAGTTACCTCATTGATGTTTGAAGGAATCCCTTCCTGGCCGGGACCTGACAGATACTGGCAGGTCGTGGAAAAATACAGAGTGACTATCTTCTATACTGCTCCCACTGTCATCAGGGCTTTGATGCGGTATGGGAATGAACCGGTTGAAATACATGACATATCATCTTTACGCTTATTGGGTTCCGTGGGGGAGCCTATCAATCCTGAAGCCTGGATGTGGTATTATAATGTAATAGGAAAATCAGGATTGCCGATTGTTGATACGTGGTGGCAGACGGAAACAGGGGGAATAATGATTTCACCTCAACCGTATGCGACACCGCTTAAACCGGGCTCAGCTACACGTCCTCTTCCAGGCGTGGATGCTGTAATTCTTGATGAAGATGGTCATCTGGCAGCAAGGAATGAAGGGGGGCGACTCGTCATCAGAAAGCCCTGGCCAGGAATGCTGAGGGGGATATTCGGTAATTCCGGTCGCTTTAAAAGCACTTATTTTGAAAAGTATAAAGGAATGTACGATACTGGTGACGGAGCGCGTTGTGATGAAGACGGATATTTCTGGATTATGGGACGGCTTGACGATGTTATTAATGTCTCGGGTCATCGTCTTGGCACGGCAGAAATAGAATCGGCTCTGGTGGCTCATGCTGATGTTGCCGAGGCCGCTGTGGTAGGTATGCCGCATCCGGTGAAAGGACAGGCTATATATGCCTACATTACACTCAATGAAAAAATCAGGGAGACTCCTGAACTTCTCATTGAACTACGTAATCATGTTCGCCATTTAATTGGGCCGATCGCGATCCCTGAAGTTATTCAGTATGCACCGGGACTACCTAAAACGCGAAGTGGCAAAATCATGCGGAGAGTGCTGAAAAAAATAGCTGCAGATGATTTTGAAAATTTCGGAGACACTTCCACTCTGGCAGACCCAAGTGTTATTGATAATCTCATTTCAGGCAAAAGAGTTTCAGGATCAGCAAAAAGAACATAGGAGACAGCAGGCGTGAAACAGGGTTTATTCTGCAGTACAGAAATTTGAGGTCTCCGGGGGAAAGGGGGGTTGGTAACAGCTACATGGTGCAGGGCGCAGGTGTGAAAACCGGCGCCTTTTTTGTATGGTGAAGAGGATACTCTTGAATCTCGGTTGAGAAAAGAGTTAATTAGGTTGTTATCTAAAGAAACTGCACACGCTTATGGGTCGATTGCGGTCCGTATTGTATACGCGGTGGTGTTAACCTTGGAACCCTATTTGTGAAGGCACAGCCATGGCAAATGTGCAACTTTTATCACCAGAATCCTGCTACCTGCATGTTATTGACGTGCAGGAAAGTCTGATGCGGCAGGTTCATGGTTCTTCTAAAGTAACAGCGACGACGAAGATGATGATAAAGTGCGCTGGAATTCTTAACATTCCCGTTGTAGCAAATACCCAGTACAAAAAGGGGCTTGGATTGTATGTGCCAGAGCTTGAGGAGCTCGTGACTGACATACCGCGTCCTGATAAGGTTGAATTTAATGGGTTGGCCAATGCTGAAACTGTGGCAATTGTTGATATGTTACCTTCTACGGTAAAGACAGTGATTCTGGTCGGTGTTGAAACACATATTTGTATCTATCAGACAGCAATGGGTGCTCTTGCCCGTGGCCTGAGGCCGTGGATTGTTTCAGATGGAGTTTCAAGCAGACACATTGAGCATCATGAGGCCGGGTTGGCAAGGTTAACTGCTGCAGGTGCTGATGTAGGTCCGGCTGAGATGTTGATATATGAGCTTCTTGGCAGGGCGTCAACCCCGCAATTTAAAAAGATACTTCCGCTCATTATCGAGCAGAACTGAGTATCCAGGTATTCATAGACAAGGTAGTTGAATATGTACGTGTCAGTATAGACCTATACTGCACGTAACTAACCAAATACATAGATGAAATGTTATGAAAGGCAACGAAATACGAACGAAGTTTTTGGAATATTTTAAAGCAAAGGGTCATGTCCAGGTGGAGAGCTCGTCTCTTGTTCCTAAGGACGATCCGACATTGCTTTTTGTTAATGCAGGAATGGTCCAGTTCAAGACTGTATTCATGGGTGAAGACAAACGGGACTATGTCAGGGCAGTAACCAGTCAGCGTTGCGTGCGTGCAGGCGGGAAGCATAATGATCTGGAAAATGTAGGATATACTGCCCGACATCACACTTTTTTTGAGATGCTCGGTAACTTTTCGTTCGGCGATTATTTCAAGGAAGATGCAATCCGCTTTGCCTGGGAGTTTCTTACGGTAGAGCTGGGTATTGATCCCGGGCAATTATGGGTTTCTATATTTGATGATGATGACGAGGCCCAGGCGTTGTGGGAGAAGGTGGAGGATCTACCGCAAGGGAGGATCGTTCGCATGGGCGAAAAAGACAATTTCTGGGCAATGGGTGATACCGGGCCATGTGGACCATGTTCAGAGATTCATATAGATCAGGGTGTAGCTGCAGGTTGCGGTAGTCCGGATTGTAAGCTTGGTTGTGACTGTGATCGTTTTCTGGAGCTCTGGAATCTGGTCTTTATGCAGTTTAACCGGTCTGAAGATGGGACTATGACGCCTCTGCCCAAGCCGAGTATTGATACGGGAATGGGGCTTGAGAGAGTCGCAGCTGTACTGCAGGGGAAGTTTAATAATTATGATTCTGATTTATTTACGCCGACTATCGAACGACTTGAAAAGTTATCTTCCAGACAATATGGAACAGATGACGCAGTCAATGTCGCCATGCGGGTTATAGCTGATCATGCCCGCGCCACTGCTTTTCTGGTTGCTGATGGAGTGTTGCCTTCAAATGAGGGTCGTGGTTATGTACTCAGGCGTATTATGCGGCGTGCGGTACGTTACGGAAAGAATCTCGGCCTTACAAAACCATTTATGGAAGAAGTCACAAGTGCTGTGGTTTCATCTATGTCCCATGCATATCCGCATTTGAATGATGCGGCTGCTCTTCTTGCCAAAGTGGTTAATAATGAGGAAGAGCGGTTCGGTGAGACTCTGGAGAACGGCCTGCAATTGCTCGATGACAAAATTGCGGAGATTGAAGGTACAGAGAATAAAGTCATCAATGGTGATTTTATATTCAAACTCTATGATACATTTGGATTTCCTTTTGATATCGTTCGTGATATCGCGCTGGAGAAAAATGTTGGTTTTGACGAACCGGGTTTTTTAAAAGCTATGGATGAGCAGCGCTCCAAGTCGCGTGCATCCCGCAAAGGTGAGGGTGTTCGATTGAAAGGCCAGGGAGTGAAGGAACTTGCTGATAAAGGGCTTAAAGCCCAATTTACCGGTTATGAAACACTTGTAGGTGAAGCAAATGTAGCTGGTCTCATTGGCGCCGAAGGACGAAGTGTTACAACGTTGCAGAAAGGTGAGAACGGACGACTCTTTGTTGCTAAAACACCTTTTTATGCCGAATCAGGTGGCCAGATGGGTGATCGTGGGCTTGTCACCTGGGTAGGTGGTTCTGCTCGTGTTCTCAATACAGAAAAGGAAGGGGATAATTTAATATTTTCTGAGATTGAAGTCGTCGAGGGAGAACTCTGTGTCGGTCAGGAGGTAACTCTTCGGGTTTCTGAAGAATCCAGAAAATCAACTGCTGCAAATCATTCAGCTACGCACCTTCTGCAGGCCGCACTTATACAGGTTCTTGGTGACCATGTAAAGCAGTCCGGGTCGCTTGTTGGTCCTGATAGGCTGCGCTTTGATTTCACTCACTTCTCCCCGTTGACTGCCGAAGAAATAGAACTGGTAGAAGGTATTGTCAACGAGCAGATTCGTCTGAATAATCCGGTTGAGACAGCGGTGCTGGCCAAAGAAGATGCTATAAAAGGTGGAGCGACAGCACTTTTTGGAGAAAAATACGAAGCTGCTGTACGTGTTGTTTCAATGGGTGGGTTCAGTAAAGAGCTGTGTGGGGGAACTCATGTCGAATCTTCAGGAAATATTGGTGTTTTCAAGATTATTTCTGAAAGTGGTATTGCAGCAGGTGTTCGAAGAATAGAGGCGATTGCAGGTAGTGAGGCATTTGTCCTTGTCCAGGGAGTTTGCAGGCGTGAGAGAAGGCTCGGTGAACTGTTAAACGCTAAAAATGATGAACTGCTGAGCAAGGTCGAAGCAATGCTGTCTTACCAGAAGAAATTGGAAAAGCAGGTTGCTGAACTTTCGGCACAGCTTGCAAGTTCTGATCTGGATTCGATTCTGCAGGGTGCTGTTGAGGTTAATGGTATCAAAGTACTTGCAGCAGAAATACCTCTGGACAGTCCAAAAACGCTGCGAGATGTAGGTGACAAAATTCGCGATAATCTTGGATCGGGTGTGGCTGTACTGGGAGGAGTGATAAATGGGAAAGTTGCCCTGCTGGCTATTGTAACCAAAGATCTAACCTTGAAGATAAAGGCCGGCGATATAATTAGTCAAGTAGCCGGAATTGTAGGAGGAAAAGGTGGAGGTCGACCAGATATGGCACAGGCTGGCGGGCCGATGGTTGATAAACTCGCCGAGGCAGTTCGGCAGGTGCCAGTGGTGGTTGAAACGCTTTTACAGAAGGGCTAGATATTTGAAAAGCCGGTTTCTTAGCAGAAACCGGCTTTTGTGTTGAGGGACTGGAAGAGGCTAACTCTTTCCAGTTTCAGCCTAAAACACAGACTTGCAAAATCGATAAAGTGGTTGACAGGCAACCATATATACAGTAAGAATTTTTTGCTATTGTGAATGGTCGTTCAGTCTAAAATTAGAGCGATTCTGAGTTATTGATTTAGTGTTTTGCCTTTGCCGCGGTCATCATTCATTAAATTGAATGTTAGTTTTTTTATTTTCTTATCCAAGTTAATCGGGAGCTTAATGACATGATTACGATGGACATTACTTTGGTGATTCAGATCATCAACATGTTTGTACTCATGTTTCTCCTCAATGGTGTTCTTTACAAACCTGTAAAGAAAATCTTGAAGGAGAGATCTGAAAAGCTGCAGGGGATGAAGGCGGATGTCTCACTTTGTGAGAAAAACGCCCAAGTCCGACAGGAAGAGGTCGATGCAAAAATGGCCAAAGCATCCGGAAGGGCAAAAGCAGCTCTTGACTCTGCGAGGGCGGAAGCCCAGGCTGCAGGGGATGCGAAGCTTGCAGGCATCAAAGCAGAAGCGGACGCTGACAAGTCAAAGCAGCTGGCTGATATCAGTTCTCAAATCGAGAACGCCAAAAAAAGCCTTCAGGAGAATCTGGATGGTTTTGCGGCTGATATGGCCAGTAAAATTCTGGGAAGGAGTCTCTAACGATGAGAGGAGTGAAGCAAGCGGCCAGGCTAACGATCCTGGCAATGGTGACACTTTGGTTTACCTTTTCTTCGGCAGCCGTATGGGCTTCTTCTACACCGGTAAGTCATGGGTCCGATCAGGCGACTGAAGCCGTTGTAGCTGATGCACACGGGGAAGCCGCTACAGACAGTCATGGTGCTGCCGGTGGAAGTCTTTCTGCTGCGAAAATTAAAGACCTCGGTCTGAGAATCATGAACTTCGCGGTTCTTGTTTTCCTGTTGGTGAAATTCGCGGCCAAGCCTATAGGTGCTGGCCTTGCCGGACGTCGCAAGCAGATCAAGGACGAAATTGAAGACCTTGAGGCTAAAAAAGCCGCAGCTGAGAAATCGTATAGCGAGTTTGAAGCAAAACTTGCGAGCGTTGAGCAGGACATTGACAAGGTCGTAGACCGGGCAATCGCTCAGGCGCAGGTCGAGAAAGCCAAAATCATCGAGAAAGCTGAGCAGGCTGCAGCAGATATTAAACGGCAGGCGGAAATGCTTATCCAGAAAGAAATTATGGAAGCGAAACGCACCTTGAAAAACGACGTCGCCGACCAGGCCGCTGTTATGGCTGAAGCACTGATCGTGAAGAATCTCACCGCTGATGATCAGGTGAAGATTGTTGAAGATTATTTAGCTAAAGTGGGGGCCGTACAGTGAAACAGACAATCCTTGCACGAAGATATGCCAAGGCTCTATTTGCGGTTGGAAAAGAACAGGGCACATTTGATGACTACAACGAAGTACTTCAGGGCGTAGCAGCACTATATGCGTCTGTTCCTGAAGTCGTCGATGCTCTAACCAACCGACTCTACCCGATGGATATCCGGGAAAAAGTCATGGCCGGCATGATCAACTCCATGGGAGTTGATAAGGTCATGGGTAATTTTTTGAACCTGCTAGTTCAGAAAACCCGAGCTGAGATACTTCCAGAGATTGCGGAAGAATTTAAGATCATGGTTGATAATGAGAAAAATATCAGTCATGGCAGTGTCATTTCAGCAGTTGAACTTAGTGATGAATTACAAGCCAAGGTTCAGGCAACACTTGAAAAGTTAACAGGCAAGAAAGTGGAACTTACAACCAGTGTGGATCCGTCCATTATCGGCGGCGTGATCGCTAAAGTTGGCGATCTTGTACTGGATGGGAGTATTAAAGCACAGCTTGCAGGTTTAAAAGATTCCATTAAGGGGAGAGAATAGATGCAGATTAAAGCCGAAGAAATCAGTCAGATTATCAAAGACCAGATTGGTGAGTACGAAACAAGCATTGACCTGAACGAAACTGGTACTGTTATCTCTGTAGGTGACGGTATTGCTCGTGTTTACGGTGTTCAGAATTGTATGGCCATGGAACTTCTTGAATTTCCGGGCGGTATCATGGGGCTTGCCCTGAACCTTGAAGAGGACAACGTCGGTTGTGCTGTTCTTGGTAGCGTTACAGGTATCAAGGAAGGCGATATTGTAAAGCGTACCGGCAAAATTGCCGAGGTACCGGTTGGCCCTGAAATGGCAGGCCGTGTAGTTGATGCAATCGGTTCACCGATTGACGGCCAGGGTCCGATAAATGCAGCTCTTTCTGCAAAAATTGAGGTCCTCGCTCCTGGTGTTATTGCTCGTAAAGGTGTTCACGAACCATGTTATACAGGCGCAAAGGCAGTTGATGCTATGACTCCGGTAGGTCGTGGTCAGCGTGAGCTTGTAATTGGTGACCGTCAGATTGGTAAGACCGCACTCTGTGTAGACGCAATTATCGCTCAGAAATATACTGACGTTCATTGTATTTACGTTGCAGTTGGTCAGAAAAAGTCGACCGTTGCTCTTGTAGTTGAGGCTCTCAGAAAACATGGCGCAATGGAGTATACCACTGTTGTTGCTGCCTGTGCTTCTGATCCGGCACCAATGCAGTATATCGCACCTTTCGCAGGTTGTTCAATGGGTGAATATTACCGTGATAACGGTCAGCACGCATTAATCATCTACGATGATCTTTCAAAACAGGCTGTTGCATATCGTGAGCTCTCTCTGCTTCTCAGACGTCCACCAGGACGTGAGGCATATCCTGGTGATATTTTCTTTAACCACTCCCGTCTGCTTGAGCGCGCTTCCAAAGTAAACGACGAACTTGGTGCTGGTTCTCTTACAGCTCTGCCGATTATTGAAACCCAGGCTGGCGACGTTTCCGCATTTATTCCGACCAACGTTATTTCTATTACTGATGGTCAGGTTTACCTTGAGCCAAACCTCTTTTTCTCTGGTGTTCGTCCTGCGATTAACGTAGGTCTTTCAGTATCACGAGTTGGTGGTGCTGCTCAGGTAAAAGCTATGAAGCAGGTAGCAGGTACCTTGCGTCTTGATCTTGCTCAGTATCGTGAACTCGCCGCATTTGCTGCGTTCGGATCAGATCTCGATGCCGCTACTCAGGCTAAGTTGACTCGTGGTGAGCGATTGGTTGAAATTCTTAAGCAACCGCAGTATCAGCCACTGCCGATGGAGAAGCAGGTTACAATCCTTTATGCTGGTTCTAACGGATATCTCGACAAGCTTCCTATTGACTCACTGGCAGAGTATGAGCAGGAACTGTACAACTATATTGAGTCAAATGAGCCTTCAGTTTTCTCCGACCTGACTGAAGCACAGGCATTTACTGACCCAATCAAGGAGAAACTCAATAAAGTGCTGACCAGCTTTGGTGATACTTTCAAGGCAACTAAGGGTCTTAATTAATACAGATAGGTACCGATATGCCGAGTCTAAAAGAGGTCAAAACAAAGATCTCCGGTGTTAAAAAGACATCTCAGATCACTAAAGCCATGAACATGGTCGCCGCTGCACGATTGCGCGGCGCCCAGGATAAAATGGAAGCATTTCGTCCATATACGTCCAAGTTTAATGAGGCTATGTCAAATTTGTCCGGAGGTGCGAATCCAGATCAGTTTCCGCTCATGCAAAATCGTGAGGTTAAAACGGTAGAACTGGTTGTGGTTACTTCCGATCGAGGATTATGTGGTTCTTTCAATTCAAATATCATCAAACTCGCAATGAGGATGATGAAATCATATGAAGCAGAAGGAAAAACTGTCAGCCTCGTCTGTGTAGGAAAAAAGGGTTATCAGCTCCTTAAGAAAACTGGCAAAGTCCGTAAGTTCTACGGTGACATCATGGCAGGCTTCCAGATGTATAATGCCAGGGAGATAGCAACTGATATTGCAGACCAATTCCTGAAAGGTGGCTCTGACAAGGTTGAGGTTCTCTTCAGCCGATTTAAATCAGTAGCACAACAGATTCCCACGGTCTCACCTATGCTGCCGGTGCAACCTGTTGAAACAGGTGAAACTGCCGCGAGCAGTATTTCTGGTGATTATATCTATGAACCTTCTGAAGAAGAGATCATGGATGTGTTGCAACCCCTCTACCTGAATGTTGTGGTTTATGCTGCAATGCTTGAGGTAGGTGCCGGTGAACATGCTGCACGAATGACCGCAATGGATAATGCGACTAACGCCTGTAAGGATATCGTTGCTAACCTGACTGTCGTCTATAACAAGGCTCGCCAGGCTGCTGTTACAAATGAGCTTATGGATATCGTTGGCGGCGCAGAAGCCCTGAAATGATTTTTGACTATACGGATAATTTATACTTTTAGGAGGGGTAAGGCCCTATGAGTGAGCAGAGAATTGGTAAAATAACACAGGTAATTGGTCCTGTATGTGACGTTGAATTTGAAGCCGGGAATCTCCCAAATATCCTGAGTGCACTGCTGGTGTCTAACCCTGGTATCTCCGATGTGGAAGATAACCTGGTTATAGAAGTTGCCCAGCATCTCGGTGATAATGTCTGCCGTTGTATTGCAATGGATCAGACTGATGGTCTCGTACGTGGGATGGCGGTTAAAGACACTGGTAAGCCGATAACAATTCCGGTAGGTGAGGCTTCTCTTGGTCGTATTATGAATGTTGTCGGCCGTCCTGTTGATGGTATGGGCGAGATCAATGCATCTGAATCCATGCCTATTCACCGCGAGGCTCCTCTCTTTACAGAGCAGGATACCGAAGTTCGCGTTCTTGAGACAGGTATTAAAGTTATTGATCTCCTTGTTCCTTTCCCGCTTGGTGGAAAGATGGGACTCTTCGGTGGTGCCGGTTGTGGTAAGACCGTTATCATGATGGAAATGGTTAACAACATCGCAATGCATCACGGTGGTATTTCTGTATTCTGTGGTGTTGGCGAGCGTACACGTGAAGGTAATGATCTCTACCATGAGATGAAAGATTCCGGTGTACTTCCAAAAGCTGCTCTGGTTTATGGTCAGATGACAGAGCCTCCTGGAGCACGTGCACGCGTTGCTCTTACAGGTTTGACTGCAGCTGAGTATTTCCGTGATGTAGAAGGTCAGGACGTTCTCTTCTTCGTAGATAACATCTTCCGTTTTACTCAGGCAGGTTCTGAGGTTTCCGCGCTTCTCGGACGTATTCCATCAGCTGTTGGTTACCAGCCTACTCTGGCAACAGATCTTGGTGCTCTTCAGGAACGTATTACTTCAACAACCAAAGGCTCAATTACAGCTGTTCAGTGCGTTTACGTACCTGCTGATGACTTGACCGACCCTGCACCAGCAACCACATTTGCTCACCTTGACGGAACTGTTGTACTTTCACGTCAGATCTCAGAGCTTGGTATTTATCCTGCTGTTGATCCACTGGACTCAACCTCAAGGATTCTTGATCCTAACGTTATCGGTGAAGAACACTATCAGGTTGCTCGTGGTGTTCAGGTTACCTTGCAGAAGTATAAGGATCTTCAGGATATTATTGCTATTCTTGGTATGGACGAGCTTTCTGAGGAAGATCAGATTCTTGTTGCAAGAGCCCGTAAAGTTCAACGTTACCTCTCTCAGCCATTTACTGTAGCCGAGGTATTTACTGGTATGCCTGGAAAATTCGTTAAGGTTGCCGATACTGTACAGGGATTCAAAGAAATCCTTGAAGGTAAGCATGACAGTCTGAACGAAAACTCCTTCTATATGGTTGGTTCTATCGAAGAGGCAGTTGCAAAACAAGCTGCTTCTAAAGGCTAATTCAACCATTAAAAAGAGAGGTCATTCCGATGGCAGAACAGATTAGGCTGGAAGTTGTCACACCAGGCGGCGCAGTGGTTAACGATGATGTAGATATCGTTAATGCTCCCGGTTATGGTGGCGACTTTGGTGTACTGGCAAATCATGCTCCGTTTTTGTCTACTATCAAGATCGGCACTTTGACCTACGAGAAAGATAGAAATCGTAAATCTCTGATGGTGAGTGGCGGTTTTTGTGAAGTCTCGAACAACAAGATCACATTTCTTGTTGAGAGTGCTGAATTCGGTGGAGACATTGATGTAGAGAGAGCTATGAAAGCTAAAGAGAGGGCTGAGAAGCGTCTTGCTCAGGCCTCAGCACAAGATTCTAACCTTAACCAGACGCGTGCTGAAGCTGCCTTGCAGCGCGCATTGGCAAGACTGAAAACTGCGAAAATGTAGTTTGATTTTATCAGTCGATACTAAAAAAAAACGGGTGCCCTGTAGAGGGTAACCCGTTTTTTTTTGATATTCAGACACCTTCATATACTAATATTTCTGATAATTCCTTTTTCTCAGTAAGAATGGTGAGATGTACGGAATACACAACGATTTATGGTGCGTCAATATTGGTGATAAAGACACACAGCTTTGTATACACTTTTCAGCTCAACAATATTGCTGAGAAAAAGAG
>JBFHGS010000029.1:0-30088 GCA_041582995.1 Desulfopila sp.
AGTTGCAGTTGCAGTTATTTCCTGCGTCTGGAGAGAACTGGCTATGTTCTGCCGCAATTCTTCAAGCTCTGCGACAGTTAATTTTCTGCATGTTCCGGGCAAGGTAATTCCGAGTTCTGTGGCCAGTCTGACATAGGTTCGCTGATAATAGAGATGTCGAAGGCCGTTCATGTCACTTGCTGAAAGCTCGTCTATGGAGTAGCGAATTGCATCTTCAGCCATGTTTGCTGCGTAATGCCCTCCGGCGATATATGAGTTTCTACGTAAATACTCATATATGTGAGTGTCGTCCTGTTGTAGAATTTCTCCAACAATTTCACTCGCTCCCTGTGCTCCGGGGCGAATGACCATTGCTATTTTATATGGATCAGGTAGGTAAGGATTGTTGGCAACCGCCTCGAACAGAAGATGCTTGTGAATACAGGCACGAAGTGAGCCGTTATCCTGTTTTGAATAAACAAGCCCTGTAGGAATTCCCTTAGCGTCTTTTTCGATTGCACAACTCATCTCAGCAAGGCGTGTGAGATCTGCAGAGTCGGTAGAGCAGGTCGCCAGGGCAAGTAACATCGGTTCGGGAAGCTTATCAAAAAGATCTGCACTGTTATTGGTTTCTTTAACTATACTGGTAAAGGAAACAGGTTCCGGCTGAGGGATACGTATGCGACCATAATTGTTGGCGCTGGCATCTGCCCATTCCTTATCAATATACGTGACCCCCTTGAAGGGAAACGGATTTGGAATTTCAAAAATCCAGTCGGCGCTATCAACTGTGACATCCGAATCAGGAAAGTTCCGACTGTTTTTCACTTCTCCGCCATTATCAGTATGGCCAAGCGTATGAATTTTACAGGCGGTACGCAGGTTTGTTACCGAATATTGTGGTTTATGGATGCCGTAAATAAACATACCTTCAGGTGTGACGCAGCTTCGTATTCGTTTCATTGTGTATATGCCGTTATCTGATATTCACTTCTGTTTCCAGATTTCAAGGGCCTGCTGATAGATTTGTGATCGTGAAAGGCCTAAATCTTTTGCCAGTTTTTTGCAGGCATCTTTCATGGACATTTCGGAGTGATCACGATACCAGACAAGTAATTCCTCGATGTTTTCACCTTCAGCCTTAACTTCAGTGGCAGGTCCTATGATAATGACAAATTCCCCTCTGCTATTCTGCTCACTGCATTGTTCTGTCAGGTCGCTCAACTTTCCTTTCGTCAGTTCTTCATAAGTCTTTGTTACTTCGCGAGCCCAGAGGGTCGGTCGCTCGCCGAGAATTTCCAGAGCATCCTGCAGAAATCCTTCAACTCTTCTCGGTGACTCGTAAAAGACTACGGGGTATTCAGAATGGATGAGAGAGCTCAGCAGTTTTTTACGTTGGCTTTTTTTAGATGGCGGGAAGCCGAGAAAAAGAAAAGCCCCTTCTGTAAAACCTGAAGCAGAGACGGCGGCGGTGAGGGCGGATGGACCTGGAATCGGGGATACCGTTATGCCGGCCTCATGGGCCATCTGTACAAGAATAGCACCGGGGTCGGAGACTGCAGGTGTACCGGCATCACTGACAAGAGCGACATTTTCACCATTTTTAAGATGTTCAATGATTGTGGCACCTCGTTCGTGTTCCTTTTCACGGTAGTAACTGATTAACGACGTATGTATGTCGAAGTGGTTGAGCAGTTTTTTCGTATGTCGGGTGTCCTCGGCTGCAATGAGGTCAACTTCCTTTAGGATCCGGAGTGCACGGAGAGTGATGTCTTCAAGATTACCGATTGGGGTGGCAACGATGTAGAGCGTTCCGGGTGATATGTTCTGCGAATTGTTCATATATATACAGGGGAGATAAGAAGTGAATATTTATAAGAGGAATGTGTCTTTTCATTATGCTCAATCCATTCCGAAAATGCATCTGCTTTCTTGACAGTAGGTATGGTGTGTGTAATATATGAGCAGATACTCAGATAAGAGGCGGCCAGTAACCGAACATGGGGTAATTATGAACAAAGATATCTGCGACTGTCGAATTATTCATCAGGATAAGGTCGCTGAAGCCAGAAACGATGCACTTGAACAGGACGAGGTCGAAGAATTAAGTCAGTTATTCAAAGCTTTTGCTGATCCAAGTCGATTACGAATTCTGTATGGACTTTCAGGTCGGGAACTGTGTGTCTGTGATCTGGCGGCACTACTGGAAATCTCAGAATCAGCAGTCAGTCATCAATTACGACTGCTGAGGTCAATGAAGCTGGTAACTAACAGGAGGGAGGGTACTATTCTTTATTACAGAGTAGCGGATGAGCATGTGGCTATACTCATTTCCATTATGCGCGAGCATCTGCATGAAAAACAGCAGTTGCCCGTATAGTTTTTATATTTCAGAATCACGTAATACACGTACGACACTATGCTATTATCAATACCGCTTGAAATCCTCAGGGAAGCCTGGCACATCCTGCTCGATTCTTCCGTATACATCCTTTTTGGAATATTGATTGCCGGATTACTCAAAGTTATACTCAATCCAGATGTGATTTTGCGCCATTTAGGCAAAGGACGATACAGTTCTGTGGTGAAGGCCGCTTTTTTCGGGGTGCCGCTACCGCTCTGATCCTGTGGTGTGCTGCCGGCGGCAGCATCATTACAAAAGCAGGGGGCGAATAAGGGTGCTACCACCGCATTTCTTATTTCCACTCCGGAATCGGGAGTGGATTCAATTGCGATCACCTATGCTCTGCTTGATCCAATTATGACAGTTGTACGGCCTATAGCAGCATTTGTTACTGCAATTGCGGCAGGCCTGCTGGAAAATACCCTGAATTGGAAAGAGCCGGAAGGTCAGGTGAAGTCAAACCACGCCTGTGTTGTCGATGGGTGTTGTGACGGTACAGATTGTTCTGAACAAGAGCATAAAAAACATCACACATTGAGAGAAAAAATAGTCGCAGGGTTCAGATATTCGGTAACGGATGTCTGGGGTGATATTGCTGTTTGGTTTTATATCGGATTACTGATAGCTGCAGTCATCACGGTGATGATTCCGGATGCCCTGATGGTGAGTCTGCTTGGTGGCGGATTCAGTTCCATGCTCATCATGCTGCTGATCGGTGTGCCGCTCTATATCTGTGCTACAGCCTCGACCCCGGTCGCTGCTGCACTGATTTTGAAAGGTGTGAGTCCCGGTGCAGCTCTGGTTTTTCTGCTGGTCGGTCCTGCAACCAATATCACTTCGCTGTCGGTATTGATCGGTGTACTCGGCAGAAAAAGTACTTTCCGTTATCTTGCAGTTCTTGCCACTGCTGCCGTAATCTTCGGACTTGCTGTGGATCAACTGTACGCCATGTTGAACATCTCGCCCAAGGCGATAATAGGGGAAGCCGCAGAGATTATACCTGTGCCGGTAAAATTTCTGGCAGTACTTATTCTGGTCATTTTTTCTGTTAAGCCTCTGTATACACAGTTCCGAAGATTATTCAGAAAAAAAGAGGCGCAGACCCAATTCATCGCAAGTTTTCCTGAAGCACCGGCTCGTCATTCAGGTTTGTCTGTTCCACAGGCAGGTCATTCATCAGGTTGCGGCTGCGGTTCTCATGGGGGCACAGCACGAAAATAGCAATGTTTGCCAAATGTCTTTAATTTGGGTGAGAATGGATGGCCCATGGTTGAAATAGATCTTTTTTTGTCTATACTTCAAGAGTATCCACAAAAAATATTTGATTGCCCCTACTCTCATCCTGTTGTGACAGGATGCGTTTCAGGGGGATCCAAATAAAGATGTGCGAGCATGGCATGCTGCAATTTTCAAGATAACTCCATTTGGGAGAAAGAATGAATAAGCATATAGGCATATTAACAGCTGGCGGTGACAGTCCCGGCCTTAATGCGGCGATTCGTGCAATTGGTAAAACGGCTTTGAAGACCGGTAAAATTCAGATAATAGGTTTCCGGGACGGTTTTCGCGGATTAATGGAAAACCGGACTATGCGACTTGATTACGATGTACTGGCATCGATTCTGACCCGGGGCGGAACCATTCTTGGTACGAGCCGTGATAAACCGCACAAGATGCCAGTTGGTAACGAGGTTATGGACATGACTCAGGTTATTTGCGAGAACTATCGCAGACATAATCTGGATGCGCTTATTTGCATCGGTGGTGGAGGTACGCAGAAAAATGCTTATCGACTAGCTCAACAGGGGCTGAACATTCTTACTCTGCCGAAAACAATTGATAATGATGTCGGCATGACAGATGTGACCTTTGGTTTTCATACGGCCATGGAGATTGCTACAGAGGCGATAGATCGTTTACATTCTACTGCCCACAGTCACCACCGAATCATAGTCGTTGAGATAATGGGACATAATGCAGGCTGGTTGGCGTTAGGGGCTGGAATTGCGGGCGGAGCGGATGTGGTACTTATTCCTGAAATTCCGTATGATCCTTTGATGGTTGCACAAGCCATCCGCGAGCGTCAGCAACGGGGCTCAAATTTCAGCATTGTTGCTGTTGCAGAAGGTGCTTTATCTGTAGATGATTATGCGACATTGCAATCATTAAAGGACAAGAGGAAAACAGCCAAAGAACTTGGGGACAAAGATGCTGCCAAAAAAGCTTCCGAAGAAATTAAAAGTTTCCAACGGTTACTGGGTAGCAATACTCTGAAGCTGACAAATCAGCTTGAGGAGTTGACCGGTCTCGAATCACGTATGACAATCCTCGGCCACCTGCAACGGGGGGGAACTCCGTCGGCTGCTGACCGCGTACTTGCAACACGACTTGGCAGTTCCTGTGTCGAGTATTTCGAAAAAGGTGTTACAGGGTGTATGATAGCGGTCAGAGGTGAGAGTACAGAACCGGTACCTCTCGAGGATGTTGTCGGCAAACGTTTGACTGTACCGCTTGATCACGACTGGTTACGGGCAGCACGTAATGTGAACACCTGCCTCGGTGATTGATTTTCTGTGGTAATCTCTTAGACTCTATTCGCCTGCAGTCACACAGGCGAATAGACGTGTCGTATTTCTCTTCTGCATACCTTCCTTGTAACAGAATCTGCTGCGCTTCCTGTTATGTCAGACAGCTCGGTCAGGATCTTCCTTATAGCTCTATAGCTGATTATTCAGTGCTTCTGTTCATACCTGTCTTCAATGATAAGTGCCGCCCGGATAAGAAAGGTTACAACGGTAAGACCGAGGCAGAAGACTCCCAGTGTAACGCATAACTCCACCCAGCTTGGCAGGTAATCTACAACTTCGCCAAGGGGCGAAGGGATAAGGCCGGGAACGATCAGGCCTATTCCTTTTTCCATCCAGATAGCGATAAAGAGCATACCTGCTGCCGGCAGCAGGATTCGTGGATTGTTTTTACCGGGATTGAACGCAAGAATAAGGGTTGCGAAGAGATTGACCCCGATCGAAGTCCAAATCCAGGGAACAAGCGCATCATGGCCGTCCAGGCCGAAAAAGAGATAGACGGCTGAAATGGAGTGATGGGTCGGGAAGTAGAACTCCTTAAATATTTCAGAAAATAGCATGATAAGGTTGATGATTGCGGAGACAACAATGATCAGGCGCAGTTTATTGAATACCTGCCTCACAATTTTATAGTTGGTTACATTATGAATGATTGCCAGTATCAGGGTGATAAGTGCCGGGCCGGCTGCAAAGGCGGAAGCGAGGAAGCGCGGGCCCATGAGTGGATTGTTCCAGAATGGTCGGGCAGGAAGCCCCTGGTAGAGAAATGCAGTCACCATGTGAATGGAAAATGCCCAGAATATAGAAAGAAACACAAATGGCCGGTATTTTTTCTCATCGGCTTTTCGTCCGTGGTAATGGTTGTAAAGGATATACAACGGAACCAGTGCATTGAGCAGCAGGTATCCGTTTAAGACCAGTACGTCCCAGGCTAGAATCGAAGACGGGAAATTGAACAGTCCAATTCCTGGGATGAGGTGCCAGGCCTGTAGTGGACCGCCAAGGTCTACCATGATAAACGTCAGGCACATGACAAGTGCACCAACGGCAACACCCTCACCGATTATTACCACCCTGTGAAAGCCGGGGTCGTGAAAAACATAGGCAGGCAGGATGAGCATGACTGCTGCTGCGGCTACTCCAACCAGGAAGGTGAAGTTTGAGATATATAATCCCCAGCTGACAATATCGTTCATGCCGGTGACTGCCAGTCCGTGCTGGGCCTGAAAGGAGTAGGCATAAAGACCTGCAAGCATACCGGCTATAAGGAGTAACCGGTATATCTGTAAGCCCAGCCCGCCCTGCAGGTTCCAGCGGAAAACGTCATATAGGAATGCACCAAAACCATTGCGGGATGCTGATTGCATAGTGGACCTCGTCTTATTAATCAATGAAATACCAGAACTTTGGATCAGTCCCCAGCTCTTCCTTCATCCTGAAGACTTTCTTATGCTTCAGCACGAAACGGATTTCGCTGTCTGGGTCCAGCAGGTTACCGAACACCCTGGCTCCGGTCGGACAGGCTTCAACGCAGGCTGGAAGTTTTCCTTCACGCGTACGCTGCACACAGAAGGTACACTTTTCCATTTTACCTTTTGGCCTGATTCTATTGCCGAGGTAGTGTTGTTTGGTGTTAATCTCTTCTTTGGGTATTTCCGGTTTGCCCCAGTTAAACCTGCGGCCGAAATAGGGGCAGGCGGCCTGACAATAACGGCAGCCGATACACCATTCGTAATCAACGACCACAATCCCGTCCGGTTCTCTCCAGGTTGCCTTGGTGGGACAAGCTTTGGTACACGGGGCATTTTCGCAGTGGAAGCATTGGGTGGCCATATAGAATTTATTTTCTACAGGTACTTCATGATAAAACTTTCCGTTTCCTGTGCTCGGGTCGAGTTGGCCCGGTTCCATTTCGAAAACTCGAATGTACTGAGTGTCCGTTTTGCGATCGAGGTTGTTTTCCTTGATGCAGGCGGTAACGCACTCCATAAACCCTTCGCAGCGGGTAATATTGAAAGCATACCCATAGAGCACATTGTCACGTGGAGCCTGGCTGGAGATCTGCACATCAAGACCGTCCCGCAGATGAGCCAGCTTCTCCAGCCTGTTAACCGTGGCGTTTTTTTCCTCCTGGGTCATGAGGCGGTAATTTTTTTTGAAAAATTCCTGCCATTTCAGCTTCAGTTCTTCACTGGAGGCATTGCTTACATCAGGGATGCAGCCTGTCATCAGCGTAGCACTACCCGCTGCGGCGGCAATGGATAATCCTTTCAGAAAATTTCTGCGGCTGGTCCTGTTGTTCACAATGTCATCCTTTCCCATGGTTTCTTCACTTTTCGGGTGAGTCATACGAGCCCCTCTCTATGGATGCCGGGGAGTAGGTTGCCGGGAAACGTTTTTCGAATCGGGGTGAATGCGGGTTGTGACAGCTGGTGCAGTTAAATACCACCCGTTCGCCAGCCCAGTACTCCGCCCTTTTTCCGTGAGCTCCGCCTACCCAGTCGCTTTTCTGGCGGAAATGGCATTGACCGCACAGTTGATAGCTATGATCAAGGTCAATGGTGTTTCCTTTCTTGTCTTCGAGAAAATCACGTTTTTCCGGATGATGACAGTCTATACAGGCGAGTGATCCTGGTTGACCGTGACTCAGTTGGATATCGCCATGGGTGAGTTGAGCACCGGCCTTTACTGTGACCGGCTTGTCATTATGACAATTGCTGCAGCGGAATCGCACGATCTGCTTTTTCCGGGCCAGCACCCGAAAGGTACCACCCTGATACCGCTCACGGGCAAGTACTGTTTCATCATTCAGAGGTTGAACGGATTCGATAGTGTTGTTGTCGTATGGTTCTGTAGCCTTATCGATCCGGTCGAGGACCGTTGTGCCACCTGAGGCGAAAAGAGCGGTCGGGAACCATAGCAGCAGAACCGCAAATGCACCTGTTGCTGTGCAGAGAGCGCTCGTGGAAATCTCAGGATGATACAGCCGGTTGATTAGAGTAGACAGTTTCATAACCGACCTGTTATCTCGGGGTTCTGGTGAATTCCTTCACCGGTTCGGTACTGACCAGCGGCACATGACATTGCCGGCAGTTGCCCCTGGCAGAGTGCTCTACCCGTATCTCGACCACTGCACCCGGGCCGGTGTGGCAGGTGATGCAATTTTCTCTCAGTTGCAGAGCATGCGGGATGGTGGGAGGTGATCCGCCCAGAGCTGATCTGCCGAGACGTGGCGGATTGATGGATTGCCAGTTATGCCCGACAAAGTATTTTTCCTGTTCCGGTAGCGGTACATGACACTGGTTACACATCTCCTTATCCGGATGCGGGGTAACAGGGATGAAGGCATTATCTACCGGGCTGAAGCCGCCTTTTGCATGACATGAGAGGCAATCCTGTTGCTCATCAGCAAAAGATGGTTCAACATTATGGGGAATGCGTGGCGGAGAGCCGGGATACTGCCGCAGTGCATAATAGCTGTTTAGATTGCGGTCACCGGAATCTCCGGCCAGATAATTGTCGGGCGTGAGGTCATAACTCTTGAAAATAGCCTGGCCCTGCCAGTCAAAATCCATGTCGATCGCCTCGGCTGCGGAACAGCTCAGCAACAGCATGCCTGCACCAAGAAAACAGGCGGCAGCCAGCATGGTAGGCGCCGGGGTGATACATGTTTTCTTTGTCTTCATCATGCTTTCTCCACTTTGACAGCACATTTCTTATAATCCGGCTGCTTGGAAATAGGACAGAAGGCGTCAAGGGTCACTTCGTTGATGAGATAGCTTTCATCAAAGAACGGAACAAAGACCATGCCGCGTGGCGGGACACCGCGTCCTTTGATTGAAGCAGGTATTGCAATTGAGCCGCGCCGTGAAGTGATTTTGACCATCTCGCCGTTGACAACACCCAGATCGGCCGCATCTTCAGGATTGAGTTCTGCATAGGCTGAAGGCATGGCGTTGTGAAGCACAGGAACACGTCTAGTCATGGAACCGGTATGCCAGTGTTCAATTACCCTGCCGGTGTTGAGCCAGAAGTTGTATTCGCTGTCTGGAGATTCTGCCGCAGGTTCGTAGGGACGCGCCCAGATCCAGGCACGGTTGTCGTCTTGGCCGTAAAAATGGAAATCTTCTCCATTGCTGCAGGCGGGATCATGCTTGGCGTTGAAGCGCCAGCGGGTTTCCTTACCATTGACAAAGGGCCATTGTACGCCGGAGCGCTGCTGCAGAACAGTGTAGGGGGCCATCTCGTGCTTGGGGCCGGAGTGAAACCTACGGTATTCTTCCCAGATACGGCCGATGTACTCATCTTCAGACCAGGGAAACTGTTTCTCATAGCCCAGTCTTCTGGCAACTTCTATGATCTGCCAGGTGTCGGACATCGCCTCACCCGGTGGTTGAAGGATCTGCTCAAAATGTTGGGTCCGGCGTTCGGAATTGCCGTACATTCCTTCCTGCTCAATCCACATGGCGGCGGGCAGGATAACATCGGCAACATCGGTTGTCGGAGTGGGGTAGACATCTGAGACCACTATAAAGCGGTCCTCTTTTAACGAACCGTCACGATACCGCTTGAGTTTCGGCATGGTGACCATCGGATTTGTCACCTGAATCCACATAAACCTGATATCGCCGCGGTCGAGGGCCCGAAACATCTCGACAGTATGATATGTAGGTTTGGGATCAATAGAACCTGCGGGTAACTCCCAGATTTCCTCTGCCATCTGCCGGTCATGTTCGTTCATAACTACGCCATGCGGTAAGGCATGTGTGAGTGTGCCGACTTCGCGGACGGTGCCGCAGGCGCTGGGCTGACCTGTGAGGGAGAAGGGGCTGTTACCTGGTGTTGATATTTTACCTACTAACAGATGGATGTTATAGACGAGGTTATTTATCCAGGTGCCACGGGTGTGTTGGTTCATGCCCATGCACCAGAAAGACGTAACCTTCTTGGCTGGGTCTCCGTAGAGTGCAGCCATATATTTAATATCGCGGGCGGAAACACCAGAAAGTCTTTCAACCTCTTCGGGGCTGTAATCTTCTAAAAAGGTCTTGAACTCCTCAAAGGACATATCCTCAGCTTTGTCGGTGAACGCGAAATTATCTTCCAGGCCGTAGCCAATGTTGGTTTTTCCTTTATGGAAGGAGACATGTTTGTTGACGAACTCCCAGTTTACCCAGTCGTTTCGAATAATTTCATGGCAGATCGCGTTGGCTACTGCCAGATCGGTCTGGGGTCGGAAGAGGATCGACTTGTCAGCTGCCTGGCTGGTTCGTGTCACACGGGTGGCAAAATCGATAATTTCCACATTTTTTCGGCGTTTCCGGGTGGCAAGCATGCGGGAGAAGAGTACAGGATGCATCTCTGCCATGTTATTACCCCAGGTAATGAAAACGTTGGCATTATCGATGTCTTCATAGCAGCCCATAGGCTCATCGATACCAAAAGAGGTCATAAAGCCTGTTACTGCGCTGGACATACAGAGTCTGGCATTTGCCTCAACGTTGTTGGTGCTGAGACAGCCTTTGAAAAGTTTTGAGGCAACATAGCCGTCAGGGATTGTCCACTGACCGGAGCCATACATGGCAACAGAATCTTTGCCGTGGTTTTTGATAGTTTCCTGTATTTTTTCAGCTATAATATCTAATGCTTCGCTTATCGGAACTTCGACCATTTCGCCATTGCGGCGCACTTTGGCTGTGGTCAGTCGGTCCTTTCCATACAGGGCCTGAATGGAATGATATCCTTTAACGCAGCATAATCCTTTATTGACACTGCAGTTCGGGTCGCCTTTAACTGCCACGGCCCGGCCCTCTGAAACACCGACAAGGACCCCACAGCCGGTACCGCAGAAACGACATGGTGTCTTTTTCCAGGAAACCATTCCTGAAGCACCTTCCTGACCTGTCCAACCGGCAAAAGTGACTCCCGGGAATAATGAACCCGCTGTGGCAATAGCACTGGTTGCAGCTGCAGCTTTAATAAATGATCGTCTGTCAAAGTTCATGGTTACCTCACCATTACATTATTCGGGTTGCTGTTCATCGTTGTGGCCAAAGGTCATACTGAGCGACTGCAAGGCAGAAAGCGATTTCAGCTTTTCCTGTAAATCTCTCTCGGTAGTATCATCCGGTGTATCGGTAACCAGGACGATAACATCCCTGTTTTCCGCCGGAATGACATCGCAGTAGGGCATTGTGCTCAGTTCAGTACGCAGTGTTTCTATGGCTCCCGGTTTGGGGATTGCCAGATAACCGAAAACAGGCATATTTACTCCTCATACTGACGGCATTTTCAGATTACGGGACTGTAAAGTCCTGTTAGGTAAGCTCCTGCAGTTCCATGTTGTCACTACTATGCTGTCATACAACGGTTAGAAATAACAAGGCTTGTTTTCTAATTTCTTCTATCACATTGTGGCAGATTATCAGGTGATATTCATTGACCTAAGTCAAGAACACATAGCTGCATCTATTATAAATGTGGAAATGATACTATCGGGTTGGATGAACGTCTGAGGAGTGCGCAATGGCTAGACAATATAAGACGAGAGGAGGAGGGTTAAACTGAAGGTACGAATTTGATATGGAATGAGTATTGGGCGAGTGATTATCCTGAGAGCATCGAAATCACGGGATAATGTTTGATAGCATTGTCTTGAATGCCGTTGGTACTACCCATCCGGCTCACCAGTGAAGGATGGATAGTACGGTTTCAGGACAGGTGTTTTCAGTAAAACGGATTAGCAAAGAAATTTTTGCCATCAAAGCTGGTGAAGAATATTTGCGGCGGTTTCGGAAGTCCGGCGATTTTCCAAGCCTTCATCGGATCGGTAAATTCCTCTGTGACACAGTTGCTGGATGTTGCATGGACTTTCTTACACACGTAGCGCAAGATGGGAAAGGAATGGTTTTTAAGATAGTATTCCCGCAGATAGTGAACGATATCCAGCTTGGTCTGGTTAAGATCATGGATTCCTTCATGTTGTGCAAGGGCTACGGCAATATCTTTATTCCACTCCTCTGCGTGGCAGAGAAAACCTTCCTGATCAACTTCAAATTGGGTAGTACCGGCAAGTAATTGAGACATACGACAACCTCCCCGGAAGTATAAAGTACCGGAACGAGAAATATCTTTTATAGTCAAACTGTTACCGGTACATGATGTATTTGTCTTCCTGTATGGAGAAATAATGTTCTCCATACTACAATGTAGTGTCGAGGCGGATGATGTCAATCACACAGCAGGTGTGTAGTGTACACTCTGATGTTGTCTGTTTTTATCATTGCGCAAATTTCTCCAGTCCTTTGGCAAGAGACGAAAGTCCTGAACCGCGCATCATCAGATATGGCTTCTGTGATTGTTTGCAATATTTTTTGACGCTTAGACAGGCGTCGTGACTCACACAGTCGATAGGGCAGACCACGGCATCGGCTTGGAAAATCATGCCGGGGAGACGGGATTTTGAAATCTCTTTTCCGCCATCATGATGCAGGAACTGACCGCCGCGTTCCTCGATCATTCTGCGATAATGCTGAACCATTTTATGCATACCGCCGACATACAGAATGCGTTTGCCACAGAGATCGGGGCCGGGACACTCAGGAGTATCCCGGTCGCTACAGCTCTGACAGTCAAGATTACCGCGCTGCAGCAGAGCTTCCTGTAATCGCTTGATCTGCTCGTCTTTACGGGCGTTTTCACGTTGTAGCCGGGTACATTGAACTTCAAGATCCTGGTTGAGTTGATCAGCCAGGGAAACAAGGTCTTCCGCGTCCTGCAACTGGGTTTCCAGTTCATCGAGTTGTTGCTCAAGTGCCCACATGCGTGTTAGAAAATCTGCAGGTGGCTGCTGTTGTTGATTATCTAAAGTTTGAATAGTGGCGTTCATAGTTTTCTCAATATTTGGATTGCCTGGAAGTTCAGGAAATAAAAGTTAGAGATGCTTAAGTTAGTCTTACCTATCTATTACATGAATTTATGGATGCGTCAAGTTGTAAATTTCGAACAAAGTTAGATTTAGCTAACGAAATGGTTTTTTTCTGATTTGCAGAATGTTGTTTGGCCTGTAAGTCTAAAGGGAAACTCTATGGGAAGTATCATAATAATGCAGTTAGTAATTCAGCCTGTACATCGCGTAAAGGAGAATAAAAACAGATGATTAATGTAATAGCGAAAATTCGAATCAAAGAAGGTTGTATTCCGGATTTCCTGGAAATTTTTAAGTCAAATATCCCGGCTGTTCTGGCGGAAACAGGGTGTCTTGAATATGTTCCGACCGTTGATGTCAAGACTGGTTTGGCACCCCAGAAAGTGGACTCTGAGTGCGTCACTATAGTAGAGAAGTGGGAGAGTATTGGTGCCTTGAAAGCACATCTTGTGGCGCCCCACATGGTGGAGTATCAGAACAAAGTGAAGGATATCGTCGTTGATGTGTCGCTGAAGGTTTTGCAGGAAGTATAGCGGGAAGGACTCGCTGCTGAGATTGCTTATGGAAGTGCTGAAAGGGGCAAAGAGCACAAAAAAACCTGCATAACTGTGAGGAAATGCAGGTTTTCAATACCGTATGGTGGTTATAGGCTCGTGAATGCTACGTGCTGTGAATCAGGTTACTTTTTCTTAAATACATATGATGAATTGAAGATCAACTCTCCAAAGATGAAGGCGGTAAAGAAAAAGCCTATTGCTCCGAAGACCATCATATTTTCATGCAGGCTCGGGCTATAGGAGTAAAATTCAGGGGTGTCAAAAAGATTATAATTGTGAAAGTGGGGAATGAGCTGGCCAACAATGATAAGGTCATAGAAGGTGATAAAAATCCCGACAAGAGCACTCAGGCTGGCAAGAGCGAAGATACTTACCCTTTGACCTCCGTTACTGAAGTAGAGCAGAATAAGTGGCAGTACCACGGACAGGATAATTTCCCCAAGCCAGAAATTAAGGGCAAAATCACCACGCACCAGAATATGCATTGCTTCTGGATTCTCGGTAAACTTTGTTGAAAAACCGCCGAGAATTTTCATAACAACAAATGCAAGTGCACCGATAAGCAGCACTATTGTCAGCTTATGCAGAGCAACCATTGTGTGTTTTGTGTCGCCATCGATATCTCTGCCGTGCAGTTTATCACTTAACCAGATCAGTACAATAAGTGAACAGCATGCTGAAAGTGTTGAGACGGTAAGGAAAAAGAGTGGCATGTAATTTTCAGCCCAGAATCCTCGAGCCCCCAGCAAGGCCATATCTGAATTCATATTTAAATTGCCACAGGTAATAGCTATCAACGCACCGAGAGCAAGTCCGCGGGCAATACCGGTTTTGTTCAGCAACAGGAACATGAAGTTGAACATCATCAACAGCAGAAAAAGCGTGTAGATCGAGCTTTTCCACCAGATATTAGAAAGTGGGTTTGGTGATAAAAAGCCATAAATTCCCATTCGCCATGGGTTCTCCAGTTCAAGACCGATGGAAACAAGGCCTGTAGCCATGGTGATAATGGCCAGGAATACAGCGCGCTTGACAATGGGTTCAAAAGCTTTGATGCGGAAGACCTGGCCAAGAGATGAAATGATGCAGATACCGGTAGAGAGGCAGGCAAAAAAGACATATGGAGTTACGAGAATGCCCCAGGGGACTTCACGCGATGTGCCGAAAACATGATCATGACCGACAAACAGAGCATGGATGCCGAATGAAATTCCTACTGCTGTAATGAGAGCTAGAAATGATAAGAGTGGAATGAGATTTTTACCGGATGTGTCTGGAGCACTGAGTTTACTGAAGAATATCATACTTCACCTTGTTGATATTTGCGGTATTTGCGTATACGCATTTTCGACTTGGAACGTTCTGCTTTGATTTTGATTTTGTGCGAAAAAAAAAGAATTAATATTTAAAGAAGATATATATATTAATTGCCAAAATCAATGGCTGAATTGGACATCTGTGGTATCTCTACCCACTCAATACAAAATCAGCAACATTTTTCGAAGGTTGTGTGATAAACCTTTATACAATTGATATTCACTGGTGAAATCTCAGCACGAAAGTGAAAGTGTCTTTAGAACGGAAGCACATCACTTTGTTTGATTATGCATCATTTTGGATACAGTATAGACAATGAAACTCACTACTTCAGCACTGGTCACGGAGCAACCTGCTCTGTCACAACTGTATTTCGGGTTACCCTCCTGAATTTCAGCCTGATCAGGTAAGGGTAGGAGTGAAGAGTGAGGCGTGAACTGCATTCATCGCAGGCAATTCGAAATATCACGGTATCAACGATTCAGATTGAGTGGTTACAATATGAATCGTTGTGCATCCCTCACACCTGGAACTGCTGATAGATGTACCGCCAGGCAAGACCTCATTATGGATAGCAACTGCATCAGATAGTTGAGGAGGTTTATGCTGTGTTAATGAAAAGGCGGTGTATCATTGCCGTTTAGTTGATGAAGGGGAGTGGCCAATTACAGTATGATCAGGAATAGTCACGCCTTTGGGAATTACGATAATTCCATCCTTGACCCAATAAAGATCAGTCGAGCCTTCTTCAAGACCATGTGGTGAAATAGTTACATTCCTTCCTATACGAACATTCTTATCAATAATTGCATTGTCTATTCGACAGTTGCGACCGATTCCCAAAGGCGTTTTGTTGTGGCATCTCTTTTTTGCCTCAAAAAAATCGTTACCCATGAGTATTGAGTGAGAGATACTGCTCCCTTCGTTGATGATACTGCGCAAACCTATTACCGATCGATATAATTCTGCCCCTGTTATCACCACTCCTTCAGAGAGCAGGCAATCTTCAAATCTACAATCGTCGAGTTGTGAAGGCGGCAGAAATCTTGGTCTGGTGTAGATTGGCGCGTCGTCATCATAGAATGAAAAAGGCGGATCCCGATGCGTCAATTCAAGGTTTGCCTTCCAGAAAGACCGTATTGTTCCAATGTCTTTCCAGTAACCATCGAAAACTTCGCTGTATACGCTGTGACTTTCGATCGCATGAGGGATGATGTGTCTGCCGAAGTCAGCTCCGGAATTTACCGACAGTAGTTCTTTCAAAACAGGATAGTTGAAGACGTAAATACCCATGCTGGCGAGATATTTATCATGAAGCATCGGAGCGAGTAAATCCCGGGTAAGTCCCTTGTTTCCTGGTTTTTCTACAAAGTGTGTAACCCGTTGATCGTCATTCACCTTGAGGATACCAAGCTCTGCAGCTTCTTCGCGCATGACAGGTGTGGTGCTTATTGTTACGTCTGCCCTGTGCTCAAGATGTTGTTTGATCAACAGCTGAAAATCCATTCGAAATAACTGATCACCTGAGAGAATAACGACGATATCCGGATGCGAATTCGCAAGGTGGTGCAAGCTTTGCCGCACGGCATCCGCTGTACCTTGGAACCAATCTGGTGATTGTGGTGTCTGTTCAGCTGCCAACAGTTGCACGTAGCCATCTGTGAACTGATCAAACTGATATGTAGATTGGATATGGTGGTGCAGCGACCCGCTATTAAACTGGGTGAGTAGGTATATCTTTTTAATATTACTTATAATGCAATTGCTGATTGGTACGTCGACCAATCTGTATTTTCCTGCAAGCGGTACTGCCGGTTTTGACCTGCTGCTGGTAAGTGGTTGCAAACGACTTCCTGTTCCGCCGCCAAGAACAACTCCGATTACATTCATATGGTGTGTATTTTCCGTGGGTGTAGCATTTAACGTCTTATAGGGTTCTTGCTGCATCCTACGAGATGTGCAGAAACCGTTTTTTTTATGAAATGTTCCGTTTGCAGTGATCTGTTCTCAGGCAGAGTACGAGAAGTAATGTCTTTCTTATGGTCTTGCCCGGTGTGCAGTAACAAAATGACAGGAACAGGACTCTTTCACTCAGCATAATATGAAAGTTTTATTCAGTTTCTAAAAGGAACAGATGAAGAATACATTAAAGCGTGTGGGCTCTGAGTCGTTTTCTGCAAGGCATTACTCTATATTCTATAGAGTTCATTGTCGGGCAGTAGCGGCAAGCTCATCGTTTTCATGGTGTTGGGTATACTGCCCGCAACAAAATTTTCGTATGTCTCGATTTCAACAGGATAGCGTAGATTGCGAATTGTTTACGCTGTATCACAATTTGAAAATGATAATTAATGCCAAGAATAGAAGGGTTGTTTGGTGTATTTGAAAAAGATTAGGGGTAGCTAAAAAAATATTGACCGATGAAATGGCACTGGGTATAAACTGCATCAGGATTAGGGGGGTCCTAAAAAACGTTAACCCGAACTTTGGATACAGTTTACCTATGAACATTACTAACACAGCACAGAAAGTTATCGAGGTTCCAACTCATACGCCAATTTGGGAAATACCGAGCAGATATCATCTCTCAATTCTTGGCTTGTGTCTGAGTGAGAGTGAACAGCTGCGTCTGTCAACCGGGACTACTGTGTTAAAACCAGGCCCATATTGCCGGCTAAAAAAACTGTCAAGTATTGCAGTGGCTCTTTCTTTTCGGTCTCGGATGAGTAAAGAGCTTCAAGAGCTTCTGGACAGAAAGTACAGACTGAGTCTGGTTCGATTCGGCTATGCGAAAACGAGCGAAGATCTCGAGAAAATATGGAATAGCTGCATGGATGGAGGGGAAATCCGGGGAGCATACTGGTCAATTATGACGCATACTCTCACTACTTCAGAGCTGCAGGAGAAAGTCTATCAGCAACTGAATATCTTTTCTTTGCAGAATTGTTGTATCCATCTTCAGGAGAAGAAGCGCAGTTGCGAACTTCAAAAAAAGCTCCATTTAAAAGATCAGGTTATTGCAGCACGGGAGCGTCAGCATAATAAATCGGTATGTCACTATTGTTCTCAGATATCAGAGTTGAAGACAGAACTGTTTCTTGCTGAACATAAGGTGAGCAAAATGGAGCGCACCCTTAAGCTTGTTGCCTACAGAGACAACATGGCGAAGATTGACTGAAGTCCCTCAGTGAACATCCCGGCTGAACCAATATACGTCATGACTACCCCTAATCCTCAGCTTCGCACTTCGATACGTTGTCGAGTCGGTCCTGCGTGTCAGTAATGACATCTCTGCTGCTCACTCGCCGTATTAACTTCGGTCGAGATTCTGTGGTAATGAAAAGAATTTTTTAAAAATGAGGAATATGTAATGGAAAATTGTACGCATTTGGAAGCATCCGAGCGAAATGGAAACCTTCATATCAGGATCAAAGGTGTTTATGCGGAGAATACCCCTTCTCAGCTTGTTGACTGCATGCAGCGTAATTATCGGGGAGCTGGAAATATTTTCATCCACACAGATACGGTTACAGAAGTTGCGGATACTGGAAGGGAGGAGGGTGATCGTCAGGATGTTCTTGCCCGTACAAGTCTGAACAAGAATCATATTTATCTGATAGGCTCCAAGGCTATGGCTTTAGATTTCCCGTGTAACAAAATCATAATCCCTCCGCCCAGAAAAACGCGCTGCACCGGTTGCCGGAAATGTACCTGCGGAAATACTGGTGAGAGACGCTCAGCAACTTCACGGTTAAATTGAAATATGTGCTATACGATACGTATTCTGACAACGGTACAGTAGAGTCATGAGTATTTCGTTACGAATGGTTATGGTCCTGACAGTTTTGCTTATCATTCCGGAAGGTACAGCATTGTATCTCGTTGAGAGTGGCAGAGTGGAGAGGCTGCAGTCATTTCTTTCAATCCATCTGGCATTGTCGCTGGGTGCACTTGTACCCCTGTCACGTATGTGTAGTTATCTGATCGTTGGTCGCGAGATCTCCAGCCTTTTTGGTTTCTGCCAGAAAATAAAAAAAGGTCACTATGATATCGCGTTCTCATTGCCCAACGAAAAAGAGGACGAAGCTGAAATAATCAAACTGAAACGTCTTCTGAACTGGATGGCGCATAGTCTTCATGTCCGTGAGAGCAATCGGAAAGATCAGCTTGGTAAAAATGAAAAGCTTAAAAAACACTTTCAGAACCTTTCGATGAAAGACGAACTGACGCAGCTTTACAATCGCCGGTATTTTAATGCGCGGCTGGGAGAGGAAGTTGCCGCAGCTCGAAAAAACGGGGCAAGCCTTTGCCTGATGCTGATCGACGTAGATAATTTCAAGCAGGTCAATGACACCTTTGGTCATCAGGAGGGAGACGATCTGCTGAAAACGCTTGCGGCGATTATTCTCGGCTCCATCCGTTCCGGAGCGGATATCCCGTTTAGGTACGGAGGGGATGAATTCGGCGCTATTCTGCCTGAAATCAGTGTTACTGAAGGAAAGGCAATTGCTGAACGGATACGTGAGAATTACGTTCGGGCCGCCCCGGAGATGACTTCGCTCAGTATTGGGGTTGCTTTCCTGCATGATTCTTTTCTTGATTTGAATGATGTCAGAGATGAGCTAATTAAAGCGGCTGATGACGCTGTCTATACGGCCAAGAAGAATGGTCGCAACAGTGTGATTGCGGCCGGGGAACAGGTAACCTTTTCCTGAACCGCCGCACACGTTGCGACCATTTTTTTTTCTACATGTCAAAAGCAGTTCTGCTGCCACCCGATACGCTGGTTTGCAGCACACGATATGAATAGAGTTACCACGCATTTTAGGAATTATTTTCATGCCAAATACTATGGTTAGTGCACTGAAGCCGTCAGGGCTGATGGCTCAGGATATATCTTCACCTTATATTTTTTCTCAGCAACTGACAGCGGGTCTCAGAGATGATTTGCCTGAAATACGCATGGATGAGCTGATAGAAGTCATACTGACAGTGCTTGATGCCAGAGATCCATACACTTTCAGTCATTCTCTCCGGGTGACCGAAATTGCCGTACTGATTGCTACTGATATGAAACTCCCTGCAGAAAATATCCGCACCATTCATGAAGCGGCTTATATGCATGATATCGGCAAAGTGGGTATTCCTGACCGGGTGCTGAATAAAATGGGCAGACTTACGAGGGATGAGATGCAGTATATGCAGGCTCATCCGCGCATCGGTTATAATGTATTGTCCAGATTGCCGTTGTTTAAAGGGATTGCTGATATTGTGCTTTGCCACCACGAACGCTGGGACGGGCTTGGTTATCCTGCAGGTCTGAAAGGTGAAGATATCCCGCTGGAATCGAGAATAATTGCGGTCGCAGATGCTTTTGACGCCATTACTTCAGATCGGCCATACAGAAAGGGGCAAACCATGGAATTCGGTGTTGAAGAAATATTGCGCCATCGTGAAGATCAGTTTGGTCCGCGAGTGGTCGATCACTTCCTGAATATCTGCCAACAGATCCCCGAAGCGATCGATACCCTGGCAGATCCCAGTTGTCCCAATGCCTTCGATGGCCATGATGACCTTATGCACTCGCGACGGCTCCTCTGATTGGTGCTGTCGGTTGAGTATGTAATGGTAGCAGAATACGTCACTCTTCATCGGAAGTTAATGTGAATGAGCAGTTTTTACTTGCAAAAGATATGGATTAGCAGCTTCATAACTCAGATCACTCCTCTGGTATTGTGTTGCTTGAGGTGCAATACCGGCAGGTAGTAATGTTGTATAGGAGACACAAAGCTGATGGGCCCTATCGTAAGCAGGAAAAAATGATGAAAGCGGACAGTGGAAAAGCACCGGAAGATATATTAGCTGAACTGGCTCAATTGCGACTGAAAGCAGCCGAAGTCGATGAGTTGAAATCTCGCCTGAATGCCAAAGAACTTGAGCTGAAGGCGCTGAACAGGCGGTGTGAAGAGCGAAATAGAGACCTGGCTCGTGAATGTGCTGAACATGTAAATGTATTGAAAGATTTGCGGATGTCGCAACTGATTGTTGATCGGAGTCCCGTAATTCTCTTCCGGCGAATTGCCGGCGAAAACCCGCAGCTTGAATACATCTCAGACAACCTGCGGCAGTTCGGTTATACGCCAGAACAATTTTATAATGGAGAAATCCACTTCCGTGAGATCGTTCATCCTGAAGACCAGGAAAGAATCAGTGCCGAAGTAAAAAAACATGCAGAGGCTGATGTTGAGGAATATACCATGTTTTACAGGTGTGTTACCCGATCCGGAGAAACCCGCTGGGTTGAGGATCAAACATCGGTTGTGCGTAATTCAGCAGGTGTCAAGACTCATAATCAGGGCATTCTGTTTGATATAACAGAGCGAAAGATAGCTGAAGACGAGCTCAAAAAAAGTGAGGAAAAATTTCGCAGAATTGTCGAGACCGCAGCTGAGGGCTTTATCCTGTTGGGTGAAGACAAGGTGATAAGGGATGTGAACAATGCCTATTGCCGCATGACCGGTTACACCCGGGAGGAGTTGATAGGGAAAACTCCGTATGACCTGAGTACCGAAGAATCCCGGCAATATATGCTGCTGAACAGTGAGGCGCTGATGGCGCAGGAATACCGGAAATTTGAAATGACCGGTGTTACCAAGGACGGCAGACATATTCCGTTGTTAATACACGGTAATACACTCAGGGACGATCGAGGTGAAGTTATCGGCAACATGGCCTTTGTCACTGATATGACAGAGCATAAGAAAGCCCTGATTCTAGCTGGTGAGGTTCAGAAAAGCCTGTTGCCGCAAGATAAACCGAAGGTGAAAGGGCTTGATATCGCCGGAAGAAATGTATCATGTGATGAGATCGGTGGGGATTATTATGATTTTCTCTGGCATCGTGATACGAAAAAAGGTCCTTTTAATGTAGTTGTCGGTGATATTTCAGGGCATGGCGTTGATTCAGCGTTGCTGATGACCACTGCCCGGGCCTTTTTACGGATGCGGGCTTCGCAACCGGGGAGTATTTCTGAAATTATTACAGCCATGAATCACCATCTGGCGCAGGATGTTCTTGAGACAGGGAGGTTCATGACTCTTTTCTACCTTTCCATAGATCCGGAACTTCGCCGTATTGACTGGGTACGGGCCGGTCATGACCCCGCGCTGCTGTATGATCCTGCAGAAAATACCTTTGAGGAATTGAAAGGTGCTGGAATCGCTCTTGGTATCATGGATGAGGTGAACTACGCACAGCATTCAAAAGAGGGACTGGCAGATGGGCAGATAATAGCCATTGGAACGGATGGTATCTGGGAAGCTTTTAACCGTAACGGAGAGATGTTCGGTAAGGATCGACTACGTGACATCATCCGCAGTAAAGCAGAAATGAGTGCGGGAGAAATCCTGAGCTCAGTCTATGAAGAGTTGAATACCTTTACTTTAGGGAAAAAGTCAGAGGATGATATCACCCTTGTTGTCATCAAGGTGGATGGACTCGATTAGCCCGTATTTCTCAATCTCCTCGTACTTTCGTGTGAAACCATAAGTGTGTATTCAAGGCCGACTGTCTCTTCGATAGCCGGCCTTTCTATTCTTTTGACAAAAGCCGCTTTTTCTCCTAGAACCAGACGTGAGTTCTTAACTGATTATATTATTGAACTATTTACATATTTTTTTAAGGAGAGAGAATGGAGCACTATTGTGTCAGGGATCTCATGATCCCGATCTCAGAATACGCTTCGGTACGGGTTGGCACTTCGCTGCTTGAGGCGATAAAGGCGCTTGAAAAAGCTCAGGAAGCGTACACGATAAGCAAATATCAGCACAGGGCAATTCTGGTACTGAATGAAAACGATCAGGTGGTAGGCAAAATAGGTCAGTTGCGTATCCTGAAAGCTATTGAAACACGGTATGACCTGGATAGTGAGACTGCGGAATTGAAACGGTTCAATTTCAGTGATGAATATATTGCAAACAGACGTGATCAGCATCGGCTCCTGGGGCCGATTATTAAAGAAGATGCCTTAAAAAATGCTGCCGGTAAGAAGGTTGAGGAATTCATGCAGAAACCAACTGCCGGGGAGTTTGTTTCTGAGGAATGTTCACTGGACAAGGCAATCCATAAGCTTGTTGCAGGCCCACATCTATCCCTGCTTGTAACCCGCGATGACGAAATTATCGGCATTTTACGCATAGCCGATGTTTTTGCAGCTGTCTATCACGAGATGAAACTGTACGGTCTTGGCACAGAAAGCTGATTGGCTGCCTGAGCGTGCAGGGGTTGCCGCATGTGTTGCTGAACAGAAATACGGATCATGGATACCATCGAACACTATCAGGGATACGATATGAAAGAACTGGATAAACTGTATAACAGGATTGTACAGCAGGTGAACATCAATCTCAGAGAGCTGGAATTTGATGTACGACCCTACGTAGAGAACCTGATTGAACTTGAGCAAATGAATAAATTTTATGCCTTTTACGGTATCACTCCCGATCACCCGCTCGACCTTGTTTTCAGGCACTCAGGCCTTGCCGGCAGCTATTTTCTCGGTAAATGCAGTGTGGTGAATTCGCTTCTTTATAAGAGTGATATACGTGGTGATGAACTGAAGCGAAAAGGTACGTCTTTTACATATCAGGATTTCGCAATCCCACTGACAAGCGATGAAGTTATAGAAATAGAAGATAGTGCACTGGTCAAAACACTGGTGCACAATTATTCCCACGATCCTGAGACACCGGAGAAGTTTTTCATTAAGGCGACACTTTCCATGCCGTATGCAAATATCCATGGCTCGCCGATTGACGGCTGCTTTCTCGGGCCTTTTGCTACTGTTGATCTTACCACTACACACGACAGCGTTATCGGCAAATATTCATACATCCAGGCGGGTGAGGTGAATCACCTCAGGATAGCATCCGGTACGATCTGGGTGAACAGTCCCGGCAATTTCAACTTTTACTACAGGTATGAGCCTGAGCTTCTGAATCGCTATGTCAATATTACTCGGGGCAGCGAGCCGGGTGGGATGATCATTGATTTCATTGAGGCCCGCCAGGATGCTTTTCAGCGTATTTTCGATTTCGTGAACCTTGAGGCCATAGAGGCTGTCCCAGCGAGTGCTTCACTTGATCGCTATGCAGTTATCCTGCCGAAAACGACCATTGCCGAAAATGTACTGGTTTCGCAACGGGCGTATCTTGAAAATTCTTCGCTGGGTAAGGGCGCAAATGCTCAGGAAAACTGCTTTATTATTAATTCGAACCTTGCAGGTTTTAATGTTACGGCGCACGGAGCCAAGCTGATTGAAGCTGACCTCGAGGAAGATGTGTTTGTCGGTTTTAACAGCTTTGTTCAAGGTACTCCGGAAAGCCGCATCTCGATAGGCAAGGGGAGCATTGTTATGCCGCATACCATTATTGATGTTACAGAACCTCTCGATATTCCGGAAGGTCATCTGGTTTGGGGCCTCATACGTGACAAACATGAGTTACAAGAGAATAGTGTAGCGTTGTCAGTACTTGAGCAGAAAAACAGCTTCTTTACTCAGGGGCGGCTACATTTCGAAGGAAGTGGTGCAAAATTCGTCAAAGCCTTTAAGGATAGAATTCATCATATCCTCGAAGTGAATGGAGCGTATTTTGATGCCGATTCCAATAATGCAGGGCATGCCCAGAGAAACCAGAAGCTCTCTTTGAACACTATTCAGCCGTTTCAGTTTGGTGAGATGGAGGGTATGTATCCGGATATCGTTATCCGGCTGTAGGCTGGGGAACGCAGCATGCAGTAAGTGGTATCTGCCGGGAAGACTGGATAATCGCGCCGTCTTCCCGGATTTTCTTTTTCAGAGAGCAGTTTTTCGTAAAGATGCTCCGGTTTGTTCGTTTTATCTGTCGAGTTATTCCGATCTTTTACCCTTTATCTACCTGTAGTAATTGCCATCCACGCAAAAAATATACCGTGAACCGACACAAGCAGTAGCTTGCTTTGCAGGTGGCACCTGCTGTACCCTAGCTATAGACTATAGAGAGAAATTCAGACAAGGCGTTTCGTATCATGCAAAGTCGGTTCAGGAACAATGTAACCAGGTTGTGTAAAGGTTGGGGATGCAGTTTTGTGTTGGCGCTACTGATTGCAACCTCAATAAAGTCTGTAATAGCTGATTGGAATGATATTCCCTCCGGCTCAATGGAACCAACTGTGCTCATCGGCGACCGGGTCTTTATTAACAAACTGGCTTATGACCTTAAAATTCCATATACGACTGTGCATCTTGCGAAGTGGGGCAATCCAGGAGTAGGGGATATTGTGGTGTTTTATTCGCCGGAGAATGGCAGGAGATTGATAAAACGAGTGGTTGGCGGGCCGGGTGATGTTATCTCAATGCACCGGAATCGACTGTATTTAAATGAACATGTTATACAGTACGATGCCCTTCGACCTGACATTGTAAAGCAGTTGGAGGCTGACAAGCGCGCTGAACATCATTTTTACCGGGAGAACCTTACCGGCAGAGAGCATGGAATAATGGTTTCTCTTGTCAGGTCGTCAATCGATACATTTGGACCCCTTATTGTGCCTGAAGGGAAATATTTTCTGATGGGCAATAATAGAGACAACAGTACAGATTCACGTTTTTTCGGGTACGTAGACCGGGAGCGCATAGTGGGCCGTGCAACACGGGTGGTGATCTCCAGAGAAGGGTCTTTTTTACACCCCCGCTGGGATCGTTTTTTTCGTGAATTATCCTGATTTCTGCTGCCTCATTTTCTTGTGGCGGCAATCACAACAGAGCTGACAGAAATGTGTGTTGGCACACGTTAAAAGGAGGAATTACATGGAGCTTCTTGAAATGCTGACGAGTCAATTAGGAATATCGGAAAAACAGGCTAAAGGTGGTTCAGGACTCATTCTGAAACTGGTGAAAGACAAACTCAGTGGTGGCGAATTCAACCAGATCGCAGAAGCGATACCTGGGGTTCAGGGGCTTATCGCTGCTGCTCCTGAATCCGGTGGTTTAATGAATGCCTTAAGTGGTTTAGCAGCCTCACTGGGACTGGGTGGAAAACTGGGCAACCTTGCCAGTCTTGCGAGTGGTTTTAAGGGTCTTGATATGGATACCGCCATGATTGGTAAATTTGTGCCGATAGTTCTCTCCTTCGCCCAGGAAAAAGGAGGCGATACTGTTAAAAATCTCCTTGAAAAAGTGCTTAAATAGCTGCATGAAATAATGGTTGTGCCACGTTCCTGTGACTGATGTGGGACGCCTGTAATTGCAGGTGTTCCACATCAGCGTGATTGCGATTCAGGTGTATTCAGATGGCAACTCAGTAGTTGTCCACATTCAGTATCAAGTTCCTGTAACAGGATGCCTAAGGGGTGATAATGCGGCTGGAATTTACGTTGTTTTCGTGTGTCAGTGTTGTCGTTGTGCTTGGAATTGGATTGCTCTGGCCACCGTTTTTGTGGTTTCTGTTCCCACTCCTGGTGTTCATCATTATCGGGGTGTATGACATGCTTCAGGTGAAACACACCATCTGGAGAAATTACCCGATATTTGGCAGAGGGCGTCAACTTGTGGAAATACTTCGGCCCCCGTTTCAGCAATACTTTGTTGAGTCCGATATTGATGGAAGGCCTATCAGTCGGATGTTTCGTTCAATTGTCTATCGAAGAGCGAAAAAAGTGATGGATACAAATCCCTTTGGCACAAAAGTGGATGTGTATCGAATCGGCTATGAATGGATGGACCATTCAATGGCGGCAATCCCTCATGAAGAGACAGCAGCTGATTTGCGGATACATGTCGGCGGTCCGGACTGTACCCGGCCATATGAGGCAAGTCTTCTGAATATTTCGGCAATGAGTTTCGGGTCGTTGAGTAAAAACGCAATTCTGGCTTTGAATGGTGCTGCAAAGCTTGGGGGGTTTGCTCACAATACCGGTGAAGGCGGGTTGAGCCCGTATCATCTACAGTATGGCGGCGATATTATCTGGCAGATAGGAACCGGTTACTTTGGTTGCCGCAGTAAGAACGGCAGATTTTGCGAACAGCTTTTTCAGGAGAAGGCCACTCTTGAAGCTGTGAAGATGATTGAGATCAAACTCTCTCAGGGAGCGAAGCCGGGTCACGGAGGTATTTTGCCTGCCCATAAGAATACGGTTGAAATTGCAGCCATCCGGGGCGTTGAGCCCGGAACGGAGGTTAACTCTCCGCCTACGCATAGTGCTTTTTTAAACCCCATTGAAATGATGTATTTCATTCAGAAATTACGAGAATTATCGGGTGGTAAACCGGTTGGATTTAAATTATGTGTTGGCAGGAAGAGTGAAGTGATTTCGCTTTGCATGGCAATGGTAAAAACCGGCATTACTCCAGATTTTATAACTGTTGACGGGGGCGAAGGTGGAACCGGTGCAGCGCCGCTGGAATATTCAAATTCAGTTGGCATGCCGTTACGGGATGCAGTGGCATTTGTCGTCGATTGCCTGATGGGATTTGATTTGAAAAAGAAGATCAGGGTTGCGGCCAGCGGCATGATGTTCACAGGTTTTCATCTTATAAAGAATATGTCATTGGGGGCCGACTGGTGTAACTCGGCACGCGGCATGATGCTGGCACTAGGCTGTATTCAGGCTCTTGAGTGTAACAGTAACCGTTGTCCGAGTGGAATTGCCACTCAGAATCCGGGTCTTGTACAAGGACTGGTTGTTGAAAATAAAATTCCCCGGGTGGCAAATTATCATGAACTCACCTTAAAAAGTGTGAGGGATTTACTCTCCGCTGCAGGACTGGAAAACACTGAAAAACTGAATCGTTCTCATATAAATCGCAGAACTAACGCAACCACTACTCGCAGGTATGATGAGATTTTTCCTTATCTGCCCGTCGGCAGTCTGCTGGGGCCTCCATACCCGCAACGATTTGCCCACCTGATGGAAGAGGCATCAGCGGAATGTTTTTCCGCTGAGCGTTGTATAGTAAGTTTTGGAGATTCTATGCACGAGGTTGAGTGTTGATGTGACTTTCGAGTGGGAAGAGGGCATTACCGGTTTTGACAAACACCCAGAAAACCAGAAGTGGCAGTAGAATCACCTGGATGAGGAAGATACCTACATAGAGAAACATAAGCTGTAGCAGATTATCAATTATTTTACCGGTATTATTAAGAGAAAACATCAGTGCATCTTTAAATTCGGTTGATTTTTTTTTCAGGAAGGCTGAACTGTTTTCGATGGTTCCCAGTACTCCATCAATCTCCGGCAGTGAAAAGTCTTTGAGGGTGTCGAGTTCGGAGAATCCGAGAGCCAGTTCACTGTTGGCTTGCACTATCTGATCAGAGAAATAACTCTTTTCAATAAACGAATTGGCAATAGATGAGACCGGCAGGCAAAACCTGGCAATGACCAGAAAAAGCATTCCCCGGGTCAGAAGTATCTGTAATCTGGTCATCCGGTTATTCTCTATTAACATAACAATTGAAAGCATCAGAAGGCAATACGCGAGTATACGTGGCACAACAGTTACGCTGATTGCATACGCAAGTTTCTGTATGCCGAGCGAAGTGATGGCTGTTACCAGTACATCCGACAACCGTTCTGTCATATCATCTATCGGGTCCAGAGCCTGGCCTACTGCCAGTGACACGCCAACTCCTGCGGGTTCAAGTTGCAGATGAGATTCCTTTACAATAGACACCGAAGCATTGATAGCCCTGCATGTCGCATAGGCAACACCTGCCTTGGTTATTGCTTCGTCAAAGTAGGAATCGGCATTGCTGTCGAGAAGCGGTACTTTAATACCGGAGGTGGCAAACAGGATAATTGCTATGATAATCCCGAGACAGGAAAACTTAATATTTTCTTTGTTTAACGATGGCATGAGGTGTTTCTCCAGTGAAAACCGGGAGCGAGGAGGGTAGGTATTCTTGCTGAGCGCAAGTGTCGTTAACGAATTTCTATTCGAAAAGAACATACCAGAACGTATGTATCAATAAAATATGACGTGTATCTAACCATTTTCCGGAGAATATTTGATTATGTCGATTTTTCAATCTGACTTCAAATGGCAGAGTCTCATGGAAATCGGTTATATGCTGTATGAAGAGCTCTGGTTAAAGAATACGTATACGTGAGATTTGATAAGCAATCTGCATATTGCATGACTGTCCAATAAACGACGTGAAAGCGAAAATCGTCGTGGAGTCAGGGACATTAACACCACATTTTCAGGTGAAATCGAAATTATGGATATAGAGGTAAAATTCAACTGTGAAAATACAGATTGGCAAAAGGTATCAGATATATTGAAGTCGGTTGGTATGTCATACCATAGTCCTGAAAAACATAAAATGGCGTTTGAAGCGAGCTATTGCACCGTTTTTCTGTACATAGATGGTGAAATGGTTGGCTTTGGGAGAGCAATATCAGATGGAGTCTACCAGGCAGCAGTTTATGATTGCGCAGTCGTTCAGGAATATCAGGGACATGGACTGGGGCAGAAAATAGTACATGAAATATTAGCAAAAATTCCAAACTGCAATGTTATCCTGTATGCCTCGCCAGGAAAAGAAGGGTTTTATGAAAAGCAAGGTTTTAGAAAAATGAAAACCGGCATGGCTTCATTTGTTCATAAAGAGGCAATGTGTAAGAAAGGTTTTACAGAGTAATGTGCAATAACGCCTGGTATAAAGCCTGATGTTCCGGCTTAGTGGGTAAGTGCTCAGTACTTCATTCTTTAATGTGTTTAACAGGAGAGAAAATGAAGGAATTGGTAAAAATCATTTGCGCAATTATATTCCCTCCAGTGGCTGCATTTCTGCAGGTAGGTTTGGGTAAACATTTTTGGATAAATATTGTATTGACAATACTGGGTATTTTACCCGGTATAGTTCATGCGGTATGGATAATAGCCAAAAATAAAAAATGAGTTTATCCATTGTTTGAAGGGGTATGCACATAGCCTGAACCAGAAACTGTTACGCTTTCAGCAGAGCGTAACAGGGGTTGTATGATGCTTGAAGAACGTGCCGATTGCAACCTTGTATACGCGGTACCTATAAGGGGATATTTCACTTGTGGTGGTACTTCCGCAAATACCTTGCGACTGACAATGTCATACGCCTCAAGTTTACGGAGTTGTTTGGTCTGGGTGATTTCTGGCTTCATTTACTTCAACGCACCAAAGCGGTAGGTTCTTTCCATCAGATTGTAGAGGATAGCTCCCTTTCTTTTCCCCCCGATAACTTCCAGTGTCCTTTGCCTTATGCAACCTCATTACGTAAAGAGAGTGTCACGAAATAGGCAAAAA
>JBFHGS010000030.1:0-28991 GCA_041582995.1 Desulfopila sp.
AAATATGCCATGGTGGCTGCAGGCAGTAATTCTCTCCTGAATCTCATGCGTCATGAATCGATTCTCTTTTTCTGTACCGGGATTTTCGGTGCAGTGGGTATAGCGTTGCGACGAGTCTTTTATCGGTATATTTTCAGGAGTCTCGGCAGAAATGTAACAATCGGGCGCAATGTCACCATTCGTGGAGGAGGCAAAATCCGAATTGGCAGGAATGTCATGATCGACGATGGGTGTGTGCTGGATGCGAGAGGTGAGTTGACAGAAATTGTTATCGAGGATGATGTGCTTATCTCCGGTGACACAGTTATTCGCGCCAGAAACGCGCATATCCATATCGGCAGGGGCTGTTCAATTGGCAGAAGCTGCCTGCTGGGTACTGATAGCAAGATAGTGCTTGGCTCTGAAGTGCTGCTTGGAGCGTATACATATATCTGCGGTGGCGGTGTGCACCGATTTTCCGGGCCTGAGATTTCAATTATTAGCCAGGGTATCGAGATGAGTAAAGGTATTGAGGTGGGTGACGGTGCCTGGCTGGGTGCACGTACCACGATTCTTGATGGCGCAAACGTTGGTAAAGGGACGGTGGTAGGAGCACATTCACTGGTGACGAGATCAATTCCTGATATGGTGATTGCTTTCGGTAGTCCTGCCAAGGTGCAGAAAGAGAGGATATAGATGAATGCAAAGGTCTCACCACCCGAAAAATATGTAACAGTTACTGGAGTCGTTGAGGACAACCTCTGCCACAGCTGCGGTGTCTGCGGGGGAATCTGTCCCGCAGCGGCAATCAGCTTTGATGACAGGGCATTGCCGCTGGTGTATTCCGGTTCATGTACGCTGTGTGGTCTCTGCGTACAGGTCTGTTCGGGGTGGCAGGGAACAGCTGTTGCTGAACATAATGAGAGTCTTCAGCGCTCTGTTCTTGCGGCTTCTACTGATTCCGGGCTGAGGGAGAAAAGTTCCAGTGGTGGCCTGGTTACAGAGTTGCTTCGGTTCCTGCTGAGCTCCGGTCAGATCCACTCTGCTCTTGTGACAGTTGCAGACCCTGCCAATCCTGCCAGAGCCATTTCTGTTCTGGCTCGCACTGAAGACGACGTGTTGAGGTCATGCCAGTCGAGATATTCTCTCTTTCCCTGGGGGCAGACCCTCAGGGAATTGCTGAAGAGTAATGAGCCGTATGCTGTAGTGGGGACATCCTGCCAATTATCGAGTTTTAAGAATGCATTGCGACTTTTTCCCAAATTGCGAAACAATCTTGCGTTGATGGTAGGTATTTGCTGCGAATCAAATATCGAACCGGCAGCTACAGATCATTTGCTCAAAATCCGAGGCATCAAAAACGAAAATTTGCAGCGGATTGAATTCAGAAGCGGAAAATGGCCTGGAGTTATGTCCGCATTTCTTCATGACGGCAGTGAAGTCGTACTGTCAAACAGGAACAGACTTGAAGGGGCTATAAATTACTTGAAACTGGCTTATGGCAGAGATCGGTGTAATTTTTGTGGTGATGTGCTGTGTGACCTTGCTGATATAACGGTTGGCGATCCCTGGGGCAGGGATGAAGAAGGACGTTTGAAATATCGAGGTAATGCAGGGTATTCTGCGGCCATAGTGCGTTCTGAAGCACTACAGCAATTTCTGTCTGAGATGGTGCAGGACAAACGAATTGAGTTACATGAGGAAACTGAGCCGCATACTTTTCTCGGCGTGCAGGAGAGACAGGTAAGGGCAGCACAATTTAAGGTCAAAAAACAATCAATAACAGCTAGAAGGAAAGGGCGACCAATAACTGCAACTGCGGCAAAAGACCTGGCAGCTGGCCCTGGACTGAGCCTTACTGAACGATGTGCAAGGGCGGTTGAGAGATTGGCACATTCTGAACCATTCAAGTCAATAATCCTCAGGGTGATGTTTTCAGGATTCGGTGATACGCTGACCGCAATCAATAGTAGGCGTAAACAGCGCTCTGCGAAATTACGAAAGATAAAGAAGGAATGAGAACAGGTTGAACATTCTTGATTGCTGATTTCTCTGCTTAATGTGGATGTATATGAAACAGGTGAACAGAACGGTGCTATAAAAAAATAAGGCTATTTTCAGGTTCGTGTGGGTGAGGTTTGCCGGTTGTGCAAAAGGAGACAGCTGCTGATGAAGTCCAGGGAAGGGGCTCGGTTTAAGGTACGGCCACTGGGTATACTGAGTTTACTGATACCCTTGGCTTCATTGATTCTTTTGGGGTAGCGAAAACAAAAAGGTGTCTCCGAGAGGGCTCCTGCAGAATGGCTCTCACCATGGGTAATGTAGCAAAAATGGCTAAAAGTAAATCTATTTTAAACGTCGATGGACCATAAAATACGGGAAAATTTCAATCTTTTTTCCATATCGATTGCTGTAAAAATCCATTGTGAAAGTACTTGCAATAGAGTAATAAACCTGCCGCCAGATCTTAGATAAATATCCTAGGTAAGCGCGCTGTTTGGAACGCTTCCAGAAAGTTAAAAGAACACCCCCAGCCGATATTCCCTGGCCCATTGCGGACAGCATTTCGGCACATCACTTCGCCGGATTCCCCGGTACTTCTCTTCTTTTAGAAAATAAATAATTTTACGCTGTTCTCAGCAACCAGGAATTTCTTTTCCTCAAGGTGACATCCATGAAACGTATTTCCAGTTATATCCTTCTGCTGGCCGGTCTGATTTTCGTGCAAGGCTGCGCTGTTTATGCGGTTTACGGTGTGTACAAGACAGTTACGGAAATCAACACGGCCCTCACGCAGGTCGATTCTTCAATGAACAGAATCCAACGTGTCCTCAACGAAGGTAAAGATCTGCACAGAGCTGCTGAAGATGGAAAGCTTATCACCACTCTTGCAGAGAAGATTCCGACCCTGATTCAAAAGGAGGTCGAACGTGCTGCGCAGGAAAAGATCAGAAATCTTTCGGGCGCTCTCCGAGTCTCGTCAATGCTCTTTACCAAAAATGCGAAAGAGGAAAATCTGAACGGAGCAAACAAGGCGTTTAACGATATGACGACTACCACAAACGAGTTTGCAAACTTCATGAACGAATTATCCGAAACCGTAGCCCCACCACTGAAATAAGGTAGAAGAGAATGGGGCTTGCCTTGTGAATTAAGGTGAATGCTGCTATTTGTCGAGTTGCATTCGACGAATACAGTTGACGCCTCACTCTTCACCCCTAACCCCTCGCCTGTTCAAGCTGAGATTCAGGGGTAATCAGAATTATAAAAGACACCTGTATGCTTTTAGACGAAAGGGCAGGTGTTGACATTGATAGTTTTGCGTGACGGGGTAAAGTTGTTTACGAAATATTCTTTAACGAGAGTGCAATTCGTTTCCTGTCCTTATCAACTTCCATAACGCGCACAATTACCTGCTGTCTGGCTTTAACTACTTCTGCCGGGTCTTTCACATAGCGGTCAGCCAGTTGGCTGATATGAATCAGACCATCCTGATGAACACCGATATCTGCAAAGGCTCCAAATTTTGTCACATTGGTGATGATAGCGGGCAACTTCATTCCGGGTATGAGATCATCGATGCAATTGACGCCTTCAGCAAAACTGAAGCTGGTAAATGATTGCCGGGGGTCGCGACCGGGACGGGCCAGTTCGGCGATGATATCATGCAGTGTGGGGAGGCCGACAGATTCATCCACGTAGCTCTGAAGCTGTATTGCTTTCCTGAGGTCAGCAGATTGCATAAGTTTGTCGACTGTAACCTTCATGTCTTTGGCGATGTGGCTGACAAGGGCATACCGTTCCGGGTGAACTGCGCTGCGATCAAGTGGATTTTTACTGGCTGCAACGCGAAGGAAGCCGGCACATTGTTCGAAGGCTTTGGGGCCGAGCCGTTCAACTTTGAGCAGTTCTTTACGGGTTGTGAACGGGCCGTTTTTCTTTCTGTAATCGAGAATGTTCGCGGCAAGGGTCGGACCGACACCGGAGACATAGGTAAGAAGCTCCAGACTGGCACTGTTCACTTCAACCCCGACACTATTAACGCAGAACTCGACAACATCGTCGAGACCCTGTTTCAGTGCTGCCTGGTTTACATCGTGCTGATATTGGCCTACACCAATAACCTTTGGGTCGAGTTTGACGAGTTCGGCGAGCGGGTCCTGCAATCGTCTGCCTATTGAGATTGCTCCGCGTACAGTAAGGTCAAGGTCAGGGAATTCTGTTCGTGCAACTTCTGAGGCGGAGTAGACAGATGCGCCGTCTTCATTCACTAAGGTAATGAGGATTTCTTGAGGCAGTGAAAGTTGTCTGATAAAGGATTCGGTTTCTCTTCCGGCTGTACCGCTGCCGATACCGATTGCTTCAATTCGGTGCTCGTGCACCAGTCGGATAACTATTTCACCGGCCTTTTCCTGCTGTTGAACGGATTGAGTTGGATAAATGGTGGTGGTATGCAGGAGGTTGCCCTGTTCGTCTAGACAGACGAGTTTGGCGCCTGTACGAAAACCCGGATCAAGAGCCATAATCCTTTTCTGGCCAAGAGGTGAAGCCAGAAGCAATTCTTTAATGTTACCTGCGAAAACCTCGATCGCTTCGCGGTCTGCAACGTCTTTGAGCTCCTTTCGAATTTCATTTTCAAGAGAGGGGCCAAGTAATCTATTGTAGGAATCTTGAATTGCCAGACGCACCTGATCGACCTGACCGGTTTTCTTGTTGATGTGCAGGCGGTACAGAACAGCAAGCGCGGTATCTGCAGGAGGGCGAAGAGAAAGACTCAGAAACTTTTCTTTTTCGCCGCGCAGCATAGCCAGAAGCCTGTGACCAGCCATCTTGCTGACAGGTTCATGCCAGTCGAAATAATCTCTGTATTTGGTTGCTTCATCACGCTTCTTTTCTATAACAGCTGAGCTGAGAACAGCTTCTGCACGAAAAATCTGCCGGAGGGATTCCCGCGATTGCTGATGTTCGCTAATCCGTTCGGCAATGATGTCCCGGGCACCTGCCAGAGCATCTTCCTGGGCGATCTCAACGTCCAGAGTCTGAAGAAATTCGGACAAAGTTGCCTCAGAACCGGAACGGTTGAAAAGGATATCGGCCAGCGGTTCTAGTCCGGCTTCCCGTGCGATAGCAGCCCGGGTTCTCCGTTTGGGTTTGTAGGGAAGATAAATATCTTCCAGGGCGGCAAGACTTCTGGCATCCCCTAAGGCCTTTGTCAGAGAGTCGTTGAGATGGCCAAGTTTGTCCAGCGAACCAATAATCGCAGTTCTTCGCTTGGATATTTCCTGTTGCTGGTTAAATTCATCGCGGATACTTGTGATCTGAACCTCGTCGAGTGATCCGGTTGCTTCCTTTCGGTATCTGGCAATAAAGGGAACTGTACAACCATCTTCAAGCAGGCTGACAACACCTTCTACCTGATGAGGTCGAAGCTGAAGACTTGAACTGATAAGCTGTGTGTATTCTGAAATTGAAGCCATGATTTTTCCGTTGTCTGAGGTGGCTGGTTACTGATAAGCCAGCGGTCGGTTGCAAGCTGGTATAGATACCTGCAGATACAAAAAAAATATTTGTATTTGCCAATGTTACGGGATATCTTCTGACGGGTTGCAGCAGGCTGATACGAACTCTAATAATACTGCCATAATAACATTTTTAGCAGGCAGGTCTGTATTACAGGATAATTCCATGGATGAAAAGAGAAAGATACTTGATGTAATAATGGTGCGTGCGGTGTTGAAGGCAATGTCTGCAGAGGCTGTAGAGGCAATACCGCAAAATCAGCGTATTGATGATATGGTGGTAATTCGGAAATTCCCATTCAGGATTGGCCGTGAATCACGAGTTCGAACAGTAAATGGCAGGCTCGAAAGAACAGAGCGCCCGAAAATGTCTGATCGTGAGCCGAACAATGACCTTTACCTGATAGACAGTGGAAAATTGTTGAATATCTCCCGTGAGCATCTGCAGATTGAAAAACAGGGCGAGAGCTATATACTGCTGGACAGAGGGAGCGCCTGTGGAACAAAGATCGAAGGTGTTGCTGTTGGTGGCGAAGACAACGGTGGACAAGCTGTACTGAAAGATGGTGATGTTTTCGCGATAGGGACTGCGGCAACACCATTCCTGTATAGGTTTATTGTTTTGGATGATAAGTAATCATATTCAGGTGTTTTCTGTTTTAAGTAAAACACCTCTGGTGGACTTAGATGGGCTGAAAGGTTGGGATGTTAATGCGCCTGCATAACGGCTTCAGCAATCTGTAAAGCCTGTCTCGTCGCAGCTACATTGTGTACCCGGATTATATCAACATGATGTTGTACGGAGAGTGCAGAAACAACGGCGGTCGCCAGGTCGCGTTGCTCAGCCTCGAGGCCTGTGAGCAACCCGAGAAAATTCTTTCTTGAATGGCCAAGCAGAACAGAAAGGTTAAGAGCCTTGAAACGATCCAGGTGCTTGATGATTGACAAGTTATGTGCCATGGTTTTGCCAAAACCGATACCGGGGTCTAGAATGATACGTTCTCTGGCTACCCCCTGATCGACCATCCAGCTGATACGTTCTCGAAAAAATTCAAAGACTTCTTCCACGACGCTTTCGTATTGTGGTTTATCCTGCATGTCTGCCGGGGTTCCCTGCATATGCATGATGATCACCGGCACATCACTTTCCTTTACAACCTCGATCATTTCGGGATCTTTTAACAGCGCACTGATATCATTGATAATGTCAGCGCCAGCCAAAAGCGATTGACGGGCAACTTCTGCTTTAGTGGTATCTATCGAAATGGGAATGGAAGAAGTGGTACGAATTGCTTTGATTACCGGGATGGTACGGGCGAGTTCATCTTCAAGTGAGACCGGCGCGGCATATGGGCGGGTTGATTCCCCGCCCACATCAAGTATATCAGCACCAGCGGTAATAAGTGCTTCGGCATGCCTGATTGCCGCTTCGTATGTGTGATACTGACCACCGTCTGAAAACGAATCAGGGGTTACGTTAAGTATCCCCATGATTCTGGTAGCTGGCGTATTCATCAATTGCCGGCAGTTTCGTCTTGTGCAGGCGTTGGATTCTGCGGCTTGTTTGATGGAGATGTATTCTCTTCCGGTTCTACAACCACAGGATTTTCTTCAGGTTCGTCACTGCTGGCTGTTGCATCTGCTGCATCTGCCACATCTGCCGCAACATCCTGAACTGGCGCTTTAGGAGTTTTCTGTTCGACATCCGGATATTTACCGGGGCGTAACTCTCTGATCATCTTGTCGATATCTTCAAGTACGATCGTTTCCTTCTCGAGCAGTTCCTCGGTCATTTTGGTGAGGATGTCTTTGTTGTCCTCAAGCAGTTCCGTGACTTTCGTGACAGCATTCGTAATAATTCCCCTCACTGCATCGTCAATCTGCCGAGCGGTTTCGTCGCTGAAATCACGATGCTGGGCAATTTCCCGTCCAAGAAAGATCTGCTCTTCTTTTTTACCATAAGTAAGTGGTCCGAGCTCATCGCTCATGCCCCACTCACACACCATTTTACGGGCAAGAGCTGAAGCACGTTCCAGATCATTACCTGCACCTGTAGTAATTTCGTCGAAAATAATCTTTTCAGCAACACGTCCACCAAAGAGAATGCAGATCGAATTTTCGAGAAAGCTTTTTGAGTGGGTATATTTTTCATCAATCGGTAACTGCATAGTAAGACCAAGGGCACGACCACGGGGTATAATTGTCACCTTGTGGATCGGGTCTGTACCGGGAAGCAGCCAGGCCACGAGTGCATGACCAGCTTCGTGGTACGCAGTGACCTCTTTTTCTTTATCGGTGATGATCATCGATTTACGTTCAGCACCCATCATGATCTTATCTTTAGCTTTTTCAAGGAGTTCCAGATCAATTTCTTTAGCACCGGTGCGAGCGGCCATAAGCGCTGCTTCGTTAATAAGATTTTCAAGATCAGCACCGGAAAAGCCAGGGGTACCACGTGCCAGAATTTCAAGATCAACGTTTGGATTCATCTTGGTCTTGCTGGCGTAAATTTCAAGGATCTGTTTACGACCTCCGACATCAGGAACCGGCACGACTACCTGACGGTCAAAACGTCCGGGGCGAAGGAGAGCAGGATCGAGAACATCCGGTCGGTTGGTTGCGGCAACGATGATGACACCTTCATTAGACTCAAATCCGTCCATTTCAACCAGCAACTGATTGAGAGTCTGTTCACGCTCATCATGACCACCGCCGAGACCGGCACCACGATGTCGGCCAACGGCATCAATTTCGTCGATAAAGATAATACAGGGGGCATTCTTCTTGCCCTGAGTAAACAAATCGCGAACACGCGAAGCACCAACACCCACGAACATCTCGACAAAGTCAGAACCGGAGATCGAGAAAAAGGGTACGTCGGCTTCGCCGGCAATGGCTTTAGCCAGAAGCGTTTTACCTGTTCCTGGAGATCCCGCCAGCAATACGCCTTTGGGGATACGTCCACCAAGAACTGTAAATTTCTGAGGATCCTTTAAAAAGTCAATGATCTCTTCTAGCTCTTCTTTGGCTTCATCGATACCGGCGACATCCTTAAATGTAACCTTGTTGGTACCTTGTTCCATAAGCTTGGCACGGGTCTTACCAAAAGAGAGTGCACCGCCTTTTCCGCCACCCTGCATCTGTCGCATGAAAAAGACCCAGACGCCGATGAGCAGCAGCATTGGGAACCAGGAGACGAAGATCGTCATGAACCATGAGTCTTTCTGTGCCTCTTTAACAGAGATATCAACGCCTGACTGGCGAAGCATCGGTATAAGCTCGCTGTCATTAAGTGGATATATAGTCTGAAACGGCTTGCCATCCTGGGTAAGTCCGCTGATTACGTCACCGTTCAGCACCACCCGCGTTATCGCCTTACTACCTACACTGGAGATAAATTCGCTGTAGGTAAGCGATGACGAGTTAACCTGCGGTTTATTAAAGAGATTGAAGAGCAGGATCATCGTAAGACCAATGACCAGCCACATGCTTAAGTTTTTATAAAATGTATTCAAAGAGTCCTCCGGTGGCTCCTGATTAATAAATTCATATGATGGTATCTTTCAGTTTCTGGAATAATTTCAGTCTGAAAAATTACCCCCTTTCATCGCACCAATAATTGTAAAGCATTATGGGTAGATGTCGAGGGGCATATGCAGTTTTTTTTACAGTATACCATCAGGTAAAGTATTGTACAGGCTGAACTCCTATTTCATTCTCTTTCACCGCCTGCATCGCTTTGACAACAGCAGCAGCACCTGTGATAGTAGTGGTGTATGGAATATGGAAGTCGAGTGCTGCTCTTCTGATCCTGTAAGCATCTTCTGTGGTGCGTTTACCGAGTGAAGTATTGACAATCCAGGCTATTTGATTGTCCTGAACCTTATCCAGAATATGCGGACGTCCCTGAGATATCTTATTCACATATTCGCATTCAACCTTATTCTCCTGAAGAAACTCGGCGGTTCCAGCTGTAGCAATCACAGAAAAATTCAGTTCAACCAGTTTCTTGGCGATAGGCAGGATTGCATCTTTGTCTCCATCACGGACACTTATGAAGACAGTGCCTTCAAGCGGCAGGGTGGATCCTGCGGCAAGATGGGCTTTGGCAATAGCAAGGCCGAGATTGTCATCAATGCCCATGACCTCGCCTGTTGATTTCATTTCAGGGCCGAGCAGGGTATCGACGTTTTCAAAACGATCGAATGGGAATACAGCCTCTTTTACCGCCCAGTGTTTAATTTCAACTTCACTGGTGAGGCCAAGCTGTTCCAATGTCATACCCATCATGACTTTGGTAGCGAGTTTTGCCAGCGGTACACCGGTAGCCTTCGAAACAAAAGGTACTGTTCTGGATGCACGGGGGTTAACTTCAAGGATGTATAGAAGGTTGTCCTTGACGGCGTACTGTACATTCATGAGACCGATAACGCCGAGTTCCCCGGCCATGGCACGGGAAGCGTTCTTAATTTCATCTATAATTGCGGGTGAGAGAGTATGCGGAGGCAGAACGCAGGCTGAGTCGCCTGAATGGATTCCTGCCTCTTCAACATGCTCCATGATGCCGCCAATAATAGTATTGGTGCCATCGCTCAGGGCGTCCACATCTACTTCGATAGCGTCTTTTAAGAATTTGTCGATAAGTATAGGGTGCTCAAGTGATGATCCGCCGACAGCGGCCATAAATTTCTTAATGCCCTCATCTGTATACACAATGCGCATGTCACGTCCGCCAAGAACATATGATGGGCGAACGACGACCGGGTAACCTATCCGGTTAGCTGCTTCGATAGCTTCATCAAGCGTGTAAACGGTATCGTTATCGGGTTGACGAAGATTCAGTTTCTGCAGAAACTGCTTAAAACGTTTTCTGTCTTCAGCGCGGTCAATAGCATCAGGTTGGGTACCGATGATCGTCACTCCGGCCTTGGCCAGTGGCACAGCAAGATTCAGCGGAGTCTGACCGCCAAACTGTACGATAACTCCGTCCGGTTGTTCCAGGTCGATAATGTTCAACACATCTTCACGGGTCAGCGGCTCGAAATAGAGTTTATCAGAGGTGTCGTAATCTGTTGAAACTGTTTCCGGGTTGGAGTTGATCATAATCGATTCAACACCTATTTCACTTAAAGCAAAAGCAGCATGTACGCAACAGTAATCAAACTCAATTCCCTGGCCGATACGGTTCGGTCCGCCACCAAGAATGATGATTTTTTTCTTGTCGGTTCTACTCGCCTCATTCTCCATTTCATAGGTGGAGTAATAATATGGTGTGTACGATTCAAATTCGGCTGCGCAGGTATCCACCAGTTTGTAAACAGGTGTCACTGACTCGGACTTTCTGTGATTACGGATGTCATCTTCAGATGTGCCGGTGAGATGAGCAAGCTGAATATCGGAAAAGCCCTGTTCTTTACATTTCTTCAAAAATGGCTGATCCAGTCCCTGAAAACCGCGGGTCACGATTTCAACTTCGGTGTCAACAATCTGTCTGAAGTTGTTGAGGAACCACGGATCAATGCTGCTCAGCCTGTATATCTCATCAATGGATATATTGCGTTTCAGCGCCTCGTATATGTATGAAACCCGTTTTGAACTCGGAACCCGAAGACCGATTTCAACGTCTTCCAGGTCGAGATGGTCAAGGAGCTGTTTTCCGTCTCCACCAAAACCAAAACGACCGGTTTCAAGCGAACGCATTCCTTTCTGGAACGCTTCCTTGAAAGTTCGGCCGATAGCCATAGTCTCACCGACTGATTTCATGGCGGTGGTGAGTACATCAGTTGTTTCCGGGAACTTTTCAAAGGTCCAGCGAGGGATCTTTACGACACAATAGTCAATGCTTGGTTCAAATGAAGCGTAGGTTTCACGGGTGATGTCATTTTTGATTTCATCCAGTGTGTAGCCGACAGCGAGTTTTGCAGCAATTTTAGCGATGGGGAAGCCGGTTGCTTTAGATGCGAGCGCGGAACTTCTCGATACCCTGGGGTTCATCTCAATGACAACCAGTTCACCGTCAGCAGGGTTCACTGCGAACTGCACGTTGGAGCCACCGGTCTCAACACCGATTTCACGAATGATAGCCACAGCAGCATCACGCATTTCCTGGTATTCGCGGTCGGTAAGCGTTTGTGCAGGAGCAACAGTGATGGAGTCGCCGGTGTGTACACCCATTGCATCGATATTTTCAATGGAGCAGATAATGACAACGTTATCCTTGCGGTCACGCATAACCTCAAGTTCATACTCTTTCCAGCCAAGCAGGCTTTTTTCGAGCATAATTTCCGTGGTCATTGAGCGGTCGAGTCCGGAGGTACAGAGTACTTCGAGTTCCTGCTTGTTATAGGCAACACCGCCACCTGTACCACCAAGGGTGAAGCTTGGTCGGACAATAATTGGAAAACCAATATCTTCGGCTGCAGCCATTGATTCCTCAATGGTGTGGACGATGGCAGATTTTGGAACGTTAAGATTAATGGCGTGCATGGCGGCACGGAATTCCTCACGTCCTTCGGCCTTTTTGATAACCTCTATACTGGCTGCGAGAAGTTCAACGTTGTATTTTTCCAGAACACCCGCCTCTGCAATTTTAATAGCAGTGTTCAACGCGGTCTGGCCACCGAGTGTCGGTAGCAGGGCGTCAGGGCGTTCTTTCTCAATAACCTTGGTGACAAATTCCGGAGTGATTGGCTCAATGTATGTGGCATCGGCCAGCTCAGGATCAGTCATGATCGTCGCAGGGTTGGAGTTGATAAGGACGACTTCATAGCCTTCCTCTTTCAGAGCCTTAACCGCCTGGGCACCGGAGTAGTCAAACTCGCAGGCCTGGCTGATGATGATGGGTCCTGAACCAATGATGAGGATTTTCCGTATATCTGTTCTTTTCGGCATGATCTCTATTCTCTGTATGCTGTGATTGTGACGTGTGCTCTGTTCCGGTCTCTCGTTTTCGTTTTGCGTCAGCTCTGGGCGCGCATCATATCGAGAAAGCGGTCAAAGAGGTACAGGGAGTCGTGCGGACCCGGAGCATGTTCAGGATGATACTGCACCGAGAAAGCGGGATATTTTTTATGGCGCATACCTTCGCAGCTGTTGTCGTTGAGGTTGATGTGGGTCAGTTCAACTTCGTCAGGGTTCAGGCTGTCCATATCTACGCAGAAACCATGGTTCTGAGAAGTGATTTCCACATGACCGGTAGTCAGATCTTTAACAGGCTGATTACCGCCGCGGTGTCCGAACTTAAGCTTGAATGTAGAACCGCCATAAGCAAGTGCCAGCATCTGATGGCCAAGGCAAATGCCGAAAATCGGCTTTTTGCCCAACAGACTTTTAAGTGTTTCAACAACTCCCTCGACACCTTCCGGATCTCCGGGGCCATTCGATAAAAAGATGCCGTCCGGGTTCATGGCAAGAACGGTCTTGGCGTCTGTAGTAGCAGGTACAACCTGAACCTTGCAGCCGCGCTCAGCAAGAAGTCTGAGCTGGTTGTATTTCAGGCCGAAATCAAAGGCGACGACATTAAATGGCTTATCTGCATCAGATTTTGCAGTGGAAAAGTCGCTTCCGGCTACAGGTTTATTGTCAGCCCAACCGTATGGCTCGGTGCAGGTTACGCGTTTTACCATGTCCTGACCAACAAGGCCGGTCCAGGCTTTTGCACGCTCAACGAGAGATGCCGGGTCAAGGTCTTCAGTTGATACAATACACTTCATCGCACCAGCGGTACGAATGTGTTTGACCAGCGCGCGGGTATCAAAACCATGCACACCGAGAACCCCATGGTCTATCAGGAAATCTGCGAGAGTCTTGGTGGAACGGAAGTTTGAAGGGATTGGGTTGTATTCTTTGACAAGAAAAACCATTGGGTGAACTCTTTCGGATTCCATATCCTCGGGATTCACTCCATAATTACCGATGAGGGGATAGGTCATGGTGACGAGTTGACCGGTGTATGAAGGATCGGTCAGAATCTCCTGATATCCGCTCATGGAGGTGTTGAAGACAATCTCACCGATGGCTTCACCTGCTCCGGTGAACGATTGGCCTTCAAAGATGGTCCCGTCTTCCAGGGCTATGAGTGCTTTCATTCTATTCTATCCTTTTTTCTGTACCTGTGTCGCGGTGTGTAAACTTTAAGGCATCTGCAGGATGAGTGAAGATGTGCTTGACTGACTGGCGTGTAATGCTGCGGATCTGGCACGGTGCATGTTTGTGGGGGACATGGTGGTGCGGGAACCTGGCTGCATGGAGGCCATACGCGCAGGACCCAGATGTTAATAACAGGGTGCGCAGAAAAACTCTAACTTATACCATGTGACAATCATTATCGTCAAGAGTAAAGGGGGGAGATGGAGTCCGGAAGATTCTCGGAATCGGCGGTAAATGCCGCAGAATTACTGGTTAGGGTAGAGATTACTCCGCGACAGTGATGACATAAAGGTGCACTATGAATATGGTACCAGAGACACCATAATATATTGTAGAAACGGATATATTAAACCTGAATGGAGGACTTGCATGGAAAATAAACTACGCGGGAAGGTCGCCATAGTGACCGGTGGATCGAGAGGTATTGGCAGAGAAATTGCGCTTCGTCTGGGGGCTATAGGTGCTGATGTAGTTATTAATTATGCGGTGAGCAGGGAAGAGGCTGCAAAGGTTGCGGAGACAATCTCAGGGAGTGGGCAGAAAGCAATAGCGGTTAAGGCAGATCTGCGAAATATAGCTGAACTGCGTGCACTCTTTGCCACGACGCTTGAGCAATATGGCAGGCTTGATATTTTGGTTAACAATGCTGGTATGTTGGTGAATAAAGCAATATGTGATGTTACCGAGGCCGAATATGATGAGGTGATGACGCTGAACCTCAAAAGTGTCTTCTTTGCCTGTCAGGAGGCAGCTCGCAGAATGGCCGATGGCGGCAGGATTATCAATATTTCATCCACGGTTACCAAGATGCTTCTGCCAACGTATGGCACATATGCGGCCTCCAAGGGCGCTATTGACCAGTTGACCCGGGTTCTCGCTAAAGAACTTGGGCCACGACAGATAACTGTCAACGCAGTGTCACCGGGCCCCGTTGATACTGAGCTCTTTCGTAAAGGAAAGACAGAGGAACAGATTCTGCAGATGGCAGGTATGGCAGCGTTTGGCAGGATAGGAACACCAGGAGATATAGCGGACGTCGTATCTCTGCTGGTACGTGAGGAGGCTGGCTGGATATCGGGCCAGAATATCTGCGCTAATGGTGGAATGGCTGGATAACGGTGGAACCGTAAGCGATTGGCAGGTAGTTCGGTTGAGCAGAATATACAACAAAAGGCCGCAATCCGGAAAAACCGGGTTGCGGCCTGGTACTTTTAGGTGGTCGGGTTATTCACCAAAAGAATCGGTGAAAAGCTTTTGAATAGCATCACGGCCGGCATCGCTGAGGTACCGGGTTCCTGAACCGACAAACGTATCATATTCAATTTTAGGAGTATCTTCTTTCCAGTTGCTGTCCTTCCAGGTGAACCATTGCTTGTTTGGCTGGTCGTAAACGTGCAGCGGGCGGTTAAACATCTTGGCGAGCTCGACAGCCCAGCCGGTACCGCCTTTTACCGAACCGTCTTCCTGAATGGTGCCGATGACAAATACCTGATGGCCGCTGTTTATCATGTGGAAGATGGTTTGAAGAACTTTTCTGATCTTTTCAGTTTCATAATAGGTGCGATTCAGCATTCTTGAAGCAAGTTCCATACTGATGTCGCCGCGTTCGAGTTCTTCCTGGCTGAGAATGGTAACGTTCGTCTCACGGGAAAGTTTATGCCCGTCAAATGAATATACAACCTCATTGATACCGTGCTGCTGAGCCGCTTCACCGAAGGTTGCCTCAGCACCCTTCAGGCCACTGCTGTACAGTGTGCATTTTTCCTTGATCATTGTATGACTCCTTGTGTCACATAAGTTGGTTGTGGACGAATCAGCCAATATTATACATGCTGGCAGACAAAGGCAACAACCATGAACGTTTTCTTTATGGAATTACACTTTTTTTTCAGCTTTTAGAAATACGCGATACGGTGCAGGATACCCTTCGATGGTAAGATGAGTGTTTGCAGGGTCTATGAAATCACAAAACGATTCGAACTCCATCCATTCGGTTTGCCGTTGTTCCTGGTCTGACATCGGATGCGAACAGAACAATTCAATGTTTACAAAACCTGCTTTCTGCAGCCAGTTGTAGAGGCAGGCTCCGGTTGGTACAAAATATGTACCCGGGACTTTGGCGTAGGTTTTATCAGGGAAAAGGGCATAGGGCTCTTCTCCGGGAATTGCCTGTGACTCGAGTATAAGTGTGCCGCCCGGCTGCAACGATGTGAGTATATCGCGCAGAGTATCTATCGGGGATGGTCGATGATAAATAATGCCCATAAGGAACAGAACATCAAAGCAGTCCGGGAAGAGCGGGAGATGTTCAACCCCGAGCAGGTCTATTGTCTGGTTGTCGAGGCCTGACATGTTTTTCAGCGAGTTAAAACAGTAGTAGTGTTGAACGGAAGGTTCGAGGCCCAGGACAAATTGAGGTTTGTGTGGCACCATTCGAAACATGTAATAGCCGTTATTGCAGCCGATGTCTGCTATGATTTTGCCTTCAAGTTCTGGTAGATGCGGGAGAATTCGTTGCCATTTGCGCTCGCTGCGCCATTCTGCATCTATATCGATGCCGAAAACAGAAAATGGACCTTTGCGCCAGGGCATGAACTGCTTGAGGTTGTTGCGTATCAGTTGCTGTTCGGCCGGGCTGACCTCTTCACTGCTGCCTATGGTGACTACATCTCCAGTGAAGTCCAGGTGCTGTGTTTTGAATTCAGATAAGGCGTGGTATGGTGTACGATAACGCAGAAAACCTTTTTTGTTCTGGTTGACCCAGTGTTCGCGTTCCCGGTGGATAGACAAAATTTCATCGTGCCGTATTGATGACGGCAGTATATCAAGATAAGACATGTGTACGAGATGATTCAGGAGGGTTTTACGGCAACAAATGATGCGAAGTTGAACCACTGAAAGTATGTTTCAACTGTAGAGAAGCCGACATTTTGCAGCATGGTCCGGTTCTCGTCGATCGAGAAGGGAATAAGTACGTTTTCAAGTGCTTCACGCTTTCTAGCGATTTCCAGCTCAGAGTAACCTTTTGATTTTTTGTAGCGATGGTAAATGTCGATATACTCACGGTTTAAGCGGCGGTCATGTGAGATGATCTTTTCGCTGAGCAGCAGTATGCCGCCGGGGCGCAGGGCTTCGAACAGTTTTCTGAGGAAAGCTTCCCGGCGCAGGGGGCGGATGAATTGCAGGGTGTAGTTGAGAATGAAGGCACCAGCTTCGGGGTGATGCATGGAGGTGATGTCTTCCTGAAGGAAGGTAAGGCAATCCTGTTTTAAATACAGCTCAGCTTTCAGTTGTGCTTTTTCCAGCATAGCAGTGGAGGTATCGATCCCGACAAAGTTCAGTCCCTTGTCCTGCAACAGTCTGCAAAACTCAAGAAGAGTCGTGCCTGTAGAGCAACCCAGATCATACACGGTATCCTCACTATGGAGAAATGTGTCGAGAAGTCGGGCCGATGAAGCGATAACTTCCTTGTAATACGGAATTGATCTGTCGAGCATGTCGTCAAAGACTTCAACAACACGTTCATTAAAGACAAAGTCCTCGTTAATAGTATCTACCTCAAAAAGGGTATCGCGCAGATCTTTATCCATCTTATGTTTTACTTCTGATACCATTTTCCGTTTTCCGCCTGAAACCAGTGTCCTGGTTTTCCTTTTTCAGCGATCATCTGGGCTCTTCGCTGGCCAACGAGAACCGGAGACACACCTTCTTTTTGAGCAATCGCGCCATATACTTTCCGGCGGTCACTGTTTTCGCCGTTGACTGTTGCCTGATCAGGTTGATTTCCGGAACGGTATTCCAGATATCCTGTATTGTTTTCACCAATCAAGCCGCTGTCTTTTAAGCTGTTGATAGCCGGAATTCTGGCGGCCATCTGGTCTTTTATCGATGCTGCATAAAGAGTGTTTACTGCAAGAAGCAGTGAAAAAATCACAACCAGTACGGGGATTGCCTTGAATCTGCTGCGCATGGTATACCTCTGTGGTAGCGGTTTATGAGTGAGGGTTATTGCTGTAATTCATCAAGATCAGAGAAGAAATTATCAAGGGCCCGGTCTACCTTAACATTGACGTCGATGGTGATGTGTATGGGTTTGATTTCGACAGGTTTGATCTCCACCTCATGTCTGGTGCAGGATACACCAGAAAGCAGAGCTGTAACGATGCACCCGCCGAGGAGGATGGTAGATATGTCCTTCATTTCATGTTCTCCATAATCTTTTGAAGATTCTGGCCGTATTTGAACATTTCATTAAAAGGCAGGTGAAAGTTCACGTCCAGTCGTATCGGATGCTGAATCCCAGACCCTTGGGCTTGAGGCACCAGCTGGCCATTCCGGTATCCAAAGGGCAGGGGCGCTGCCGGTTTACCGTCAATCTGCATACTGATAAGGAGATCATCGCCCGTGCTGTTGAACGTCAGTTTGGTCCAGTTGTAGGAAAAATTTTCCATAGCCTGGATGGAATAGTCCAGATAGGCCGCTTGTCCCATATCCGGCATTCCCTGACGTAACATTTCAGTATTACCAAAGCGTACTATACCACTATTGCCTGGCGTGGAAAACAGAAAACCATCATCGAAAACCATCTCTTTGCCGGTAAAGTGCAGAGGTAATCTGCCATTTAAAGAGCCGTCCCCTTCGGTTTGCGAGATCCCAAGCTGACTGAGGAGTTCTGAGAACTGAAGCCGGTCGCAGTAGAGTGTGGTCGAGAGTTCAGGGTCTACAAGTGATATATGAAGACTACCACTTTCCACTTTGCCGTTGCACCAGTCGAAACGACTTTTTTCAATAAAGAGTGTCTGTTGATCTTCAATGCGGAAAGCTACTCGACCATCGGAAAAATTGAGGTTACCGATTTCCATATTTTTTATAAGCAGTTCTTGTCGGGGAGAACTGAAAACATTCGGCAGCTGAGGCAACGTGATTTCAGTTGAGATGCCGTTTAAGGAAATCTTTTTCTCTTCGAGATCGAGCGATCCATCGCGTAATTGAACCTGAAGTGTGCCGTAGGGTACATTGTCGGTAAAACTGAGGTTGGCAGTGGCCTGGAGTTCTGCTGAAAATCTGAGATCTGCCGGAAGACCTATAAAGTCAGGTACTGAGTTTTCAGTAAAGCGTGATGCCGGCAGGGAAATGGTGCAAATAGAAGGATGTCCGGGGCTCAACGAACCGCTCAGTTTCAGTTGCAGAGACTTTGTCCTGTGGCTGGTGAGAAGGCCCTGAAACGCAATTCCGTCAGCTTTTTGGCGGATCTTTGCAGAGAGTCCGGCCAGGTCCTCTTTTTTATACTGTATCTGGCCAATAGAAAATGTGCCGGATTCAGATGTGTCCGGATTATGTACATCGAGCAGGTACGAAAGTTGGCTGCTAATGGTTTTGAGCTGCAGTTCGTACAGGGGAATGTGCAGGGACTCAATTGCTGTTTTTTGTGATAAACGCGTAGTGCCCGGACTCAGGTTGACCTCGCTGGTGATCGTGTACGGTCCGGTAGCCACCGTGAGATTATCTGTAACAAATTGCTGTTTATTTCCTGTTGCACGTAAGAGAATGTGAGAACCGGAAGGTTGATATGTGCCCTGCAATTCAAGTAGAGTTATATCCTGAAAACTTTCTGCCTGTATTTCACCTGTTCCCTTGATCGTGTGGGCGAAGAGATCGACTGTTCCATGTATGAAGGCATCGACTTTTTGCGGGGAACTCAGATGTATATTGGTAAACTCATATTCAAGCAATCTGCTGTCGCCATGAATGTAGAGCTGAAAAGGGTTTTCTGGTTTACCACTGGCGGAGAATGCATCAGTAGAGACCTGAAGTCCGGGGAAGGTAAGGAGCGTATTGATGGTACTGATTGAGCTGAAATTCCGGGAAAAACCTACTTTCGCCTGCAGATAAGTTTGGCCGTGTATGCGGATGTTTGCGGGAAGATCAAACAGCGTTGACAGTGATGCAAGTTTCGGAATGGTAGCCTCAAGTGTCAAGCTGTGCTTGTCGTTCATTTCCTGAAGGTCCATCTGCAGGGAGGCCTGCAGATTCCCCTCAGAAAGTATTTTGGCATCAAGGCCGCTAAGAATATAGGTATTGGAAGGCGTTTTGGAAAAGTTAAGACGAGCAGTGGAGTGTAATGTAACAGCAATGTTTTCCTGATCAGGACGTTCGATGAGAAGATGGCAGTTGTTGAGAATCACGGTTTCTGCCATGAATGGTAGTGGTGGAAGGGTGACGGTACCCTGGTCATCGTCGCTCGTGTCGTGGGTGGGAAATGAGAGGGTGCGAAATGCGAGTTTGCCATCAACGAGAGCAAGTCTTATGGTAACACCATCGAAAACCATGGATTTGAGTTGTCCCTTAAGCAGATCGAGTGGTGAAAAATTGGCATTGATCTGCCCTACAGAGATGTCACTGATTTCAGCATTGCCTGCGGTGAAACTGGCTGTACATGACCAGGGTGTGAGGTGTGAAATCTGAAGCACGACTTCTCTGATGTCATTTTTTGATAGTATTTTCGGGAGCAGGAAACTGTTCAGCAGGTAGGGGGCAGAGAGAAATAGCAGGAGTGTGATAAAGATGAGCAGTGCTGCTCCCCGGGATGCGATGATGGAAAATCTCTTCATAGTTTGTAGTGTTTCCCGGTGTTTTTTTGCGCTCAACTTATGTTGAATGACGATTTTTATCCATTTGTTACATTTGGAAAAAGGTGATTTTATGCACTTTACCATGGGGAGTTGTTATGCAGATTCCTCTTGCCATGGTTTCATTATCTAAGTATAAACCCTATGCTTTATTGATGCATGCAGAAAACTTTATGCATAAAAATATGGAGAACGGGAACACAGCTTTTTAACCATTTCGATCCCTTCTGCCCCGCAGAAAATCCGCTGTCATCGTGTCCCCTGAGTTCTTTTGAACTATCAGGTGTACCGCTCGGAAACGAATTCGCCCACCAATCCCTCTGTAAAAGAAAAACAGGTTGCAACTATGTCCAATGAAATTGATTTTGATCAGATATTAAGCAAGTACAAATCTGACCCTTATGGTTATGTCGACGTATGCGCCGTGCATACCGGGCGGGTACAGTTCAAGGTAGTAAATGGAGACGAGGCGCATGCGCCTTCCGGTGAGTGGCAGCATATTCCCGGAACTTCACTCTACGAGATCAACCGTGAACGCAATCCGAAGATGATTACTTCTCAGACCAGTGGAACAGTGATGGATATTCGCTCCGAACTCGATGGGCAGTTTGTCGAGGCCGGTGAGAAGTTAATGACTATTCGGCATCCGTTAAAAAAGAAAGAAATTATCGAGGGTATCTTAAAAGATGTTCTGTACCTTTTTCCTGCACCGGAAACTGCAAAATATTTCTTTGGCCTCGATATACAGTCGCGGATAGATAAAAAAGGTGCACGTTCCGTTACCATTGAAAATGGTGATGAGATCATTACAATGTCCCTGATGAAGCGTGATACTCCAGTATATTACACGGGTGAAGGTGGAGTTATTCATTCTGTGTATTTTAAGCCGGGTGTTTCTGTCCGTCAGGGTGAACCGCTTATTGGTGTATGCTCTCCAGAAAAATTACAATTGATTCAGAAAATTATTACCAAGGTTAAAGCCGACTGGGATTCTGAATAACATATCCGTATCGTAGAGGGGTTTTTCGCCCCTCTAAACTCTCTCTTCACTTCTTTTCTCTGCCTTTATGCCGTGTAATCAACCGACTCAGGCTCTGTTAAAAAAACGATTGCAGCAGGAAGTATTGCTACGGCAGACCGCACATCCTGACGTTGATTGTGATGTGGTGTTACGATATGGAGGCTTTGTCGGCTCTGTCATCGACAGTCATGATACGCTTACACGGGCGATGGATCATGCACGGACACATATCAGTACAGTTGAATCTGAGTCGGGATCTGTGAAAAACGGAACGGTGATACTTGCAGATACCATGAGCCGTTCGAAAGGAAGGTTTACCAGGGCCTGGCATGCTCCGGCCGGTGGCGTATGGGGCTGCCTTGTTCATGCCAATACCTTGCTCGACAGTTCCAAGAGATTTGTGCCGTTGGCCGTGGGCGTTGCCTGCTGCGAGGCGGTGAAGTCCGTTGGTGGGGACGCTGCAACCTTACGCTGGGTGAATGATGTACTCTTCGGCGAGAAAAAGGTAGCGGGCTTCCTGGTAGAAGGTTTTTTCGGCCCCAATTATGGTGAGGAATATCATCTGGTGGGGTTTGGAATCAACGTTAATAATCACACCTTTCCGCCTGAGCTTGCTTCGATTGCCACATCTCTTGCCGTGGAACTCGGTCGTGAGCTCAACCTCACAGATTTTACAACCATATTTCTTGCAAAACTCGTTTGGAATTTCGGGCTGCTGTATTATGAAGAGTCGCGTGAACTTGCTGGGGAAGTTTTTTCCGGTGATAAAGGTACTCACCTGCTACTTGATAACTGGCGAAAGCTTTCCGATTCAGTTGGTCAGCGGGTGACTTTTGGCTTTGATGTAATGACAGCACCCCAGTACGAGGCTACTGTTATCGGAGTTGAGCCGGATGGCGGTTTGAAAATGCGTTTTGATGACGGCTCGATCAAAGTTGAGCACAGCGGAGAAATACGTTACCTCTGATTCTTCCACCGTTCATGCTGCGACCTGATGGTTCCACGCAGCATTTTCCATGAAATGATATCCCTTTGAAGTATGTGCCTGCCATAGCGGTGCAGAATGTTCAACGCTTCGTAAAGACTTGCATCAGAAACCTTTAGACGATGCAGTCGCTCAAGAGGAATGTCCTGGCAAGATTGCATCATGCGTATAGTTCCCGGAGTGAGGGGGATGCCCGATTGTCCCTTGCTGCTAACGCAGGCGGAACAGATAAGCCCGCCTACTGCAGTGCTGAATCCGAATTGAGGAAGACTGTTTCCTGCTTCAACACCACAATGAAAACATCTGTGTAATTCTGGTCTGTAACCGATAATATCATAAAAACGGGTGAGAAAGAGCATCACCACCAGCAGGTGTGGGGATTTCCGGTCGAGTTTGTGTAACGACCAGAGCAGAAGTGTATAGAAACGTTCATCTGCTTCTCCTTCGCGCGTTGCAAGAAGGGTAAATTCCCGAATAACAGATGCTGCAGTGTAAAGGGAGATATCCAGGCGCAGGTTCAGGAAGGCTGAGTGCAGGTCAGCCTCTTCAAGTAAGGCAAGAGAACTGCTGTTGCGCTGTCGCAAGTTGAGATGCAGGAAACTGAAAAGTTCAAGTTTATTGACAAAACGGCGCTGGCTCTTTTTGGCCCCTTTGGCAATTGCTGAAGATCTGCCGCTATCCCGGCAGTAGAGCGTCACGATCAGGTCTGATTCGCCATGATCGTGTCTGCTGAGAACGATGCCATCTGTCTCCCTGATGGTCGGTGTCATGAAATGTTACGTGTCAATGTCGATAAAATGATTGTCAGAGCCGGAAATCACTGACTTGAATAACCGGAAACGTCGGACCATCTTTCAGGAGTAAAGACAGAACTGAGTTAGACCACTGTGTCTGCTGCCTGTATATATAGTAGCTGGCGTCCCGGGCATTGAGATTGAAGACGTTTCTCTTGCGGCGCTGTCACCGCTCATTGCCGGTTCACTGGTTCCGCTTTTGGGGTCGATCTGGATCTCATCAGACGATTCTGTGTCTTGAACGCCTCGCAGTTTCTCACTTATGTAGGTGGCCGGATTAATATTGAAGTACCAGCAGATGCCTCCCCCAAGAATGATCAGCAACAGTAGCGCCAAGCCAATTGTGGACATTGGTGACACGTTCGAAGGTTCGGCCATATTGCTGACTTCTTTGGCTGCCTTGTGGGTGGTGATGGTTGCTGGTGCAATACCATCTTTGCGAAATGTAAGACCTCTTTCAGAAAGGAACCGGGCTACGACCTCTTCCGGATCGAGGTTAAGGGTTTTAGCATAAATTCTATAAAAGCCGCGGGCAAAAACTTCTACAGGCAGTGCTCCGAAATCATCTGATTCCATAGCCTTCAGCTTAGAGATTGATATTTTGGTTTCCTCACCTATCTGGTCGAGTTCAAGTCCCAGGGCTATGCGAGTAGAATGAAGGAACTGGCCGAGAGACTCGGGCTCGTTATCAAGTGATTCATTGGTCATTGGGTTTATCCTGTCTTTTTCTCATTACACTCGCAATAGACTACAGCTTCTGTATGTACGCCTGTTCCTTAAGTTCTTTTACCCACTGGGCATATGCTTTCTGTAACTCTTTGTCCAGTAATTCCTCTTTAATTTCATCTTTTACTGTTTCATAAGGTGATGTTCGCACGACCGCATCATCACCTGCAGAGAGCAGTTTGAAGAACTGGAAGCCGATCGGGGTTTCGATGATTTCACTGATATCCCCAGGATGTAATCCTGCAACAGCTTTTTGCATATAATCGGCCATGTCATCAAGCTCAAAGGTGCCGATATCTCCACCATCTTCTTTTGATGGCATATCTGAAAATTTACGGGCCAGCGTTCCGAAATCCTGTCCGGTTTTTGCCAGGTTATACACACGTTCAGCACGTTTCTGGGCATCGATTTTGTTTGCATAGAGTGCAGCCTGATTTACATCTCTACCCTGAGGGTCATCCCAGCTGAACCCCATCTGTAAAAGATAATACGTACCTTCTTCGATGCGAGAGGTATAATTTTTGTCATAATATTCGCGTACCATCTCCTCAGTAACGATAATTTTGGAGTGGACGTCAGCACCAACCAGTTTGTTTTGAAGTATCTGGCTTTTAAGAGTTGATTTGTAAATATCTTCGTTGACACCGGATTCGTTCAGTTTTTCAAGCAACTGTTCCTTGCTCATGCGGGTTCGCTTCAGTACGTTATCCAGGGCAGCGTTAACTTCTGCATCCGAAACAGTGATTTTTTGCGCGGCAGCTTTCTGAGAGATAAGTTTTTTATCTATAAGTGTTTCGAGAATTTCAGCTCTGGTTTCAACAAGTTTGGACTCGAGCTGCGCTGCGGGTGTGGTGGATGCAATCTTGCGAAAAATGCTCTGTCCTTCTTTGTCGAGCTCAGAAAGAGTGATGATTTCGTCGTTAACAACTGCAACCACCCTATCCACCAGTTCAGCTTGAATATAGGGGGCCGGCAGGCTCAGCAGGCTGAGAAAAACAAGGCAATGACAAATAATTGCCGGACGAACAGAAGGAAGACTTAAAAATCGAATCATGATAGTATCCTGAAACTTATTAATACGGTTTGCGGGAGGGCAGAGAAATATCTGTATGGCTCCGTGCCACTGCGCAGATTACCCGTGACAGTTGTCCTTTCTGCCTGGTATCCACTATATTTTTCTTGCGGTGTCAATGAATTAATCGTTAAATAAAATACAGGTGGGCGAATCTGCAACGGTAGACTTGCCTGAACCGGTTGACATTCGAGTAATATCGAATATTCTGACGGCAGAGTATAGCATATGCTTATTGAATTTGAAATCTCTGTGGGAGTACATTTATGAAAAATCTATACCGATCTTTTTTTGTCGGTGCAGTCTGTTTCGCTTTGGTTTTTGGTTTGGCATTCAGTGATAGTGCCAGGGCTTCTGCCAAAATGCCTCAGTTTGTCCTGAAAAGTGCTGTAGATGATACAGAAGTTGACAGTCAGGGCTTTGCGGGTAAGGTTCTGCTCGTGTCGTTTTTTGCAACATGGTGTCCGCCATGTGTTGAAGAGATACCAACCTTCAACGAGTTGCAAAAAAGTTACAGTGAGAAAGGTTTTTCTATCATTGCCCTTTCTGTTGATCAAGGGGGGCCGGCAGGAGTAGCGAAACTTGTTAAAAAGAAAAATATTAATTATCCGGTACTGATGGCGGATAACGAGACTATGCAGAACTTCGGCGGCGTGTACGGGGTACCGGTATCCTTCCTGGTAAATAAAGAAGGCAACGTGGTAAAAAAGTATCCGGGATATGTGCCTAAATCTATCCTTACAAAGGATATAACGAGTTTATTGGACTGATCTTCCTTACATAGAAAAGTGGTAACATTTATTGACATTTTCTTTAGTTCACGGTATATTAGGAATTAACTAAATAGTGTACTACATTGTAGTTATAGTGGCTTTTTTAGCCGGAGAATCTTTCCGGAAACATTCTGTCATCCTAGGAGATATATCATGAAAAAAGTAATTGTATCGTTGGGTCTGGCGATGGTATTCGCTTTCTGTGCAGCTGGAACAAGTTTTGCGGCAAAAATGAATTGCACCGTTGACGCAGTGGACGGTGATAAAGTTACCATGACGTGTGAAAAAGCAGATAAACTTGCTCCGGGCGATAAAGTTAAAGTCAGTCCTGCCAAGAAGGGTGCTGCTGTCGAGGGTTGTTAATTGACATAGTATCACTTTTTCATTATCCTGCTGGGTCGGTTGATTGCAAGATCAACCGACCTTTTTTTTTCTACTGTTTACGGAATGTGATTACCCGGTTTCAGGCTGTAATTACCCGGTCGGTGTCCTCTTGGTTCCGGACATCCATTTGTAGGGTGATTTTGCATCAATAACTTAATTAAGGGCAGCAGTTGCTGCAGGATAAAGATTTCATGGATATTCGAACCCTTCCCGAATATGAACGGGAAATATACAACAGGCTGAAGAGTAAACATAAGCTGACATTTGACCGGTTAAAACTCGGTGAAGATACTGTTCGACTTCTGAAGATAGCGGATCTCGAAGAGTTTCTGGATGGTAAAGATCCTTTCGCCAATGTTTCTGAATTTCCATTCTGGATTCGGCTCTGGGATTCAGCGATGATACTGTCTTATGCATTGCATGCCCTGCCTCATACAGAGGGTCAGCGTCTTCTGGAAATAGGGGCGGGACTCGGAGCACCAGGGCTTGCAGCTGCGGCTAGTGGCTTTGATGTAACCATAAGTGATTATGAGGAAATTATACTTGATTTTCAACGGGTAAGTGCAGCTGCTTCCGGTCTTTCAAATGTGAAATGTACCATGCTTGACTGGCTTGCTCCCCCTGAAATGGAACCCTTTGATGTCCTTGCTGGAGCTGAAATCTTATTTCGCGAAGAATTCTTTCAGCCGTTACTCAACGTTTTCAATGCATATCTTAAACCAGGCGGTACTATCCTGCTTGCACATGATGCAAGTCGTCGGAGTCTGCCGAAGTTTCTGGAGCTCGCCGGGCAGGAATATGAAATTGCAGGAAAAGCTCAGAAAATCCGTAAAGATGATAAAGAAGTGACAATAATCCTCAATCGTCTGCGAAGAAAGCAGTAAGAATCAGAGATCCGGTACCTCGGAGATAAAACATGGCCTTTTTTCCCGTCAATCTGAATATAACCGGCAAGCTCTGTCTGGTGGTAGGGGGTGGCAGTGTTGCACTGCGCAAGATACGCGCACTACTCGGTTGCGGTGCCCGGGTTAAAGTTATCAGCCCGTGGGTTCTGACTGATATAGCGCAATTGGCCGAAGACGGACAGCTTTCACTTCATCTTCGTGAGTATAACCGAGGAGATATGGTTGACTCATTCCTCGTGTTTGCGGCAACAGACAGCTCTGAAGTGCAGAGGCAGATTGGTCGTGAGGCAGGGGAAAGAAAAATTCTCTTAAACAGTGTAGATGATCCCGCACGTTGCGATTTTCAGGTGCCGGCAAAAATTCGTCGAGGCGATCTTCTGCTGACTATATCCACAGGTGGAGCCAGTCCTGCACTGTCAAAACGGATCCGTGAAGAGCTTGAAAGTCAGTTCGGTGAAGAATACTGTGCTGTTATTGATCTTTTTGGTCGCATCCGTGAAGTTGTCGTTTGTGATTCCGCGAGTTCGGTTGAAAATAAAAAATTGTTTCAGGAACTGCTGCTATCAGATATCGTAGAGGCTGCCCGAAAGGGACGATGGCTGCAGGTTACAGATATCCTGAAACAGATACTGCCAGCAACAGTAGATTGTGAGAAAATAGTTGATTCAGTAGTCCCTGCTGCGCAAAAATAACTCGCCCGGAGCGACAGCGATCGATAGGGCTGTTTATGATGATTGGTATATTATCCAAAAGGCCGGATTTATGATGAATGAAATAAGCTATATGTTCTTCAAGGCTGTTCTAGGCACGACGGCACTGTCCTGTATTCTTTATCTGGTATTTCTCGTGAGCCAAAACAGCAAGGTACGCCGGGTGGCCAGGATAGTACTGGTGCTATCTGGTATTTTGCAAACGATGTACATAGGATCTCGATATCTTCTCGCAGGATATACTCCGATAACGAGTCAGCATGAAGCGACAGTGTTTTTTGCCTGGGCTGCGACCTGGGCATATCTTTCGTTCAGGTGGCGTTATACGGTTAAGAATTTTGGTACCTTTGTCTCTTTCCTCATCATGCTTCTGGTGATAGCCGCGGCTTTTGCTTCCCGTGATATCCTGCCGTTAAAACCTGTGTTACAGAGCTGGTGGTTACCAGTACATGCCGGAATTTCACTTTTTGCCTATGCTTTTTTCTCTCTGGCGTTTTGCGGCGGTCTGATGTATCTGCTGCAGGAACGCGAACTCAAGAGTAAGAAGTTCGGTTACTTCTTTACACGATTACCATCCCTTGACGCACTCGATCAGTTGAACAGTCACTGTCTGGCAACAGGTTTTATTTTTCTTACTCTTGGGATTGTAACAGGTTCTCTCTGGACGAGACAGGCATGGGGGACCTACTGGCAATGGCATCCGAAGGAAGTCTGGTCAATGATCACCTGGTTTGTCTATCTGGTGCAGATTCATCAGCGGTTTACTGCAGGCTGGCGTGGCAAACGTGCTGCGGTGATGGCTCTGGCCGGTTTTGCGATTGTGTTGTTTACCCTCTGGGGTGTAATGTATCCGCTCGGAGGAGTGCAGACGTATGGTCAGTGAAAGTTTTATCCTTCTTGGTGTGAATCATAAAACCACACCAGTTGAGATTCGTGAAAAAATAGCACTTTCCAGTGGCTATGAGGAACCGCTTCAATTGCTGAAACAGATTCCCGGTTGCCGTGAATGTTATCTGCTGTCTACTTGCAACCGGGTAGAAGTACTTGTTGTGGCAAAACCCGGTCCGGAGCTTGAAAAACAGCTGATATCGTTTCTTTTTGGCGAGAATCTTACGGCGAACGAGTGTCGTGAATATGTATATATATATAACGGGACGAAAGCTGTTGAACATCTTTTCACTGTTGCTGCTAGTCTGGATTCTTTGATTGTAGGAGAAGCGCAGATTCTCGGACAATTAAAAGAAGCGTACAGATATGCCGCTGATTTTAAGTGTACAGGGCCGCTACTTAATCGTCTGCTGCACAAGTCATTTTCCGTTGCAAAGCGTATACGTACGGAGACGGGT
>JBFHGS010000031.1:0-28990 GCA_041582995.1 Desulfopila sp.
CTATAAAAAAGTTGAAGAAAAAATCTGTTCATGTTAACGGGTGTTAACATGAACGATACAAAAGACATCATTCTCTCCGCCGCTTGCGACATTTATCTGATTGAAGGCTATAAAGGCATGAGTATGCGGAAGGTTGCAACACGTGCAAATATTTCGCCTACAGCAATTTACCGTCACTATGAGAATAAAGAGGCGTTGCATCACGAGGTGTTGCGTGAAGGCTTTAAGACCTTTGACTCGTATCTGCAGAATGCCCTGGAAGGCAAAACTGCGCTTGAGCGCTTGCATCTTGCGGCTGAGCGTTTCTTTGATTTTGCCACTGAACAGAAAAGATATTACGAGATACTCTTTCTCACGCTTGATCACACGGTAGAGCACAAGGTCAAAGGCAGACTGGTCAGTGATGCCACTGTGAGTCAGAAGTTCATGACGGACCGAGTCAGAGAATGTATGGAGGATGGTTCGTTCAGGGATGATGATCCTGATGAAGTGGCTATGTTGCTGCTTTCCACCTGCAACGGTTTTTTTGGTCTGTATATTTCGAAGAAAAGACAGGATACGCCGGAGGAAATGCGAGCCAAATATACCAGAATGTACAGTCGGATTTTAAAAGGATTACAACTATGAGGAACGGATAATACGGCTGTAATCCTTTTTTTTGCCGAACGTGTTAACGGGTGTTAACTCGCTGCGTGATACATTTAAGATGGCATCGGATGAGGATACTTTTTGATCAAGGAATAAGAGTGATAGGATAACTATTGCATCATCAACGGTACAGGAGGGTTTATGAACTTGCTGCAAAGTGCTGACAAGGTAGTATTGGGAGATGGGTCTGCTGAGAGTGCTATAGATGTTACCCGTAAACTTCTGCTTAATCCGAAGACTGAAACATATCATCATCTCGATGAACCGTCGCGTGAACTGGTACAAAAAACAATACATTTTTTTGAGACCAAAGGTCATGCCAGAGTGCTGGAAGATGATCATGAACGTGTCTGGTACAGTGATTTTCTGGAATTCTCAAAAAATGAAAAACTCTTCGCCACCTTTCTTACGCCCAGGCAATACGGTAACGGTGATGATCGCTGGGATACCTGCCGCAACTGTGCAATTAACGAGATTCTGGGGTTCTATGGGCTCAGTTACTGGTATACCTGGCAGGTGACTATTCTGGGCCTCGGGCCAATCTGGATGAGTGGCAACGAAGGGGTAAAAGCACAAACTGCAAAGCTCTTACAAGATGGTGAAATATTTGCCTTTGGTTTATCCGAAAAAGAACATGGTGCTGATATCTATGCAAGCGACATGGATCTGACTCCGCAGTCTGATGGAAGTTATCTGGCCAGCGGCAGCAAATATTATATAGGTAACGCCAACGAGGCGGCGCTGGTATCAACATTCGGTAAATTTATCGATTCCGGCGAGTATGTATTTTTTACCGTAAACTCAAAACATGAGAAGTATGAACTGGTCAAAAATGTCATCAACTCACAAAACTATGTGGCCGAGTATAAACTGAACGAATACCCCATCAATGAATCGGATATTCTCGCCAAGGGTCGCGACGCCTGGGATATGGCTCTTAACACCGTCAATGTCGGAAAATTCAATCTGGGCTGGGCATCCATCGGTATCTGTACTCATGCCTATTATGAAGCCCTGAACCATGCCGCAAGCCGTTATCTCTTCGATCATTACGTGACAGACTTTGTTCATGTTCAGCAACTTTTCGTGGATGCCTATGCACGATTGGCCGCAATGAAACTTTTTGCTATGCGGGCTATTGACTATATGCGTGCGGCAGGCCCGGAAGACCGGCGTTATCTGCTTTTTACGCCAATGGTGAAAATGAAGGTTACTACCCAGGGGGAAGAAGTAATTAATGCACTCTGGGATGTTATTGCCGCCAAAGGATTTGAAAAGGAGATGTATTTTGAGATGGCGGCACGGGATATCAGAGCATTGCCTAAACTGGAGGGGACGGTACATGTAAACATGGCGCTCATTATCAAGTTTATGGCCAATTACTTTTTCAAACCGGGGAAATATCCGGAGATAGGCCGGATGACCAGCCCTGACAATGATGATTTTCTTTTCCAACAGGGAGCGACCAAAGGACTGGGCAAAACCCGTTTCCACGATTACCGCAAAGCTTATAAAGATGTGAATCTACCCAATGTACATATCTTTAAAAAGCAGATCAGATTGCTCAAGATTCTCCTGCTTGCGGGTAAACCTAATAAAGAACAGATCAAGGACTTTGATTTTTTGCTGAATCTTGGCGAATTGTTCACCCTGGTTGCATACGGTCAGCTGATTTTGGAAAATGCCAGACTGATGAATATTGATGGCCGTGTTATAGATCAGATTTTTGATGTAATGATTCGAGATTTTTCAAAATATGCTCTGCAGTTGTATACCAAAGGCAGCGCTACTTTCATTCAGCAGAAGATCTGCAAACGTATGGTGAAACGACCTGCTGTGGATAAAAAACGCTTCACTGAAGTCTGGGAAACTTACGTTTACCCAATGAATAAGCAGTATGAAATGAATCCTTGATTCGCTTTTTCTTCCTTAATAAATGCGTCGATTTGAGAACAAAATTCTATTCTCATTGCATATCCTGGAGCCTGTCGGACTGAATCTTTCTCCCTCACATCATCGTTATTGAGGGAGAAATTATTAGATCCGACAAGTTCTTCGTATGCTTGAAATACAATCGAATACGTTCACCTGGCTGTGACTCCTCACTCCTGAAAAATTTGTGCCATTTCTCCTGCGCCTTTTGATAGAAAAGAGTTGTGGTATCTTCCTGCGGAATTTTGATTGAAAAATCCCCATTCTTGAATCCGCAGTAATCAGCAGTCCTGATCGTATCTCTATTTATGCTTGAAGTCTGAAGAGGCGAGACCATAGCGGCGCATCAGTCGCTGTAACCCCTGGCGCTCAATGCCACAGGCGCTGGCTGCATTGGTGACATTGCCCTGATGCATGAGCAACAGGTTTCGAAGGTAGCTTGTTGAAAACCGTTTGACGATTTCAGCTTTAGCGTCGTTATAGGAGAGTTCGTTCAGATCCTCAAATCGTTCCGTAGATCTGTATGTTGTATCTTGCTCTCCGTTCGGGTCTATGTCTTCTATTTCAACCCTTCCTTCAGTTGCTAAAAGCACAATGCGTTTAATTGTGTTTCGTAGCTCCCGTACATTACCCGGCCATTTTCGTTTGTACAGATGTTGCAGCACATCGGGTGATACCTTGAGCGATTCCCTGTTATACTGCTTTTTGAAGAGTGATAGGTAATGATAAATTAAAAGAGGAATGTCCTCTCGCATTTCTTCAAGACGCGGCATGGTAATGGTAACGACGTTCAGACGATAAAAGAGGTCTTCCCGGAACTCTCCAGCCTGTATTTTAGCCTCAAGATCCTGGTTCGTCGAGGCGACGACCCGGACATCAATTTTGAATGTTTTGTTCTGGCCGAGCGGTTGAATTTCTTTTTCCTGTAATACGCGCAGCAGTTTGGTCTGTACAGAAACCGGAATATCGGCGATCTCATCGAGCAGAATGGTGGATGTGTCCGCTTCTAAAAACAGTCCTTTCTTTTCCTGAAGCGCTCCGGTAAACGCACCTTTGGTGTAACCGAACAACTCACTTTCAAGGATATGCTCAGGCAGTGCTGGACAGTTGACAGTGACCATTGATCGCTTATGTCGATTACTGAGGTTGTGCAGGGCTCTGGCTGCTACTTCCTTACCTGTACCGCTTTCGCCACGGATGAGCACTGTGGCATCTGTGTCAGCGACCCGTGCTATGAGATCAAGCGCACGCTTTAAGGCAGGGCTCTGACCGACAAAGCCTTCAGGCAGGGCAAGATCACGCAATTGTCGCTGTAATGTCTGATTCGTGCGCAAAAGGGCAGTGCGTTCAAAACAGTGTTTAACCACCCGAATGATATGATCTTTGTCGAAAGGTTTTTGCAGAAAATCATAGGCCCCGTCTTTGAGGGCCTGTACCGCCATATCAATGGTGCCGTAGCCTGTCATGATTACCACGGAAATCGTTTCATCCTGTTCACGTATTTTTTTGAGTAATTCCAGGCCGTCGAGATCGGGCATTTTGATATCGGTGAGAATGACATCGGGTCGTGATTCTCCCAGTTTTTCAAGGGCAATGAGACCGGAGCCTGCGGTAATGACATCGCAGTCACATTTTTTCTGTATGACAAGGCGCAGCATGCTGAGCATATCAGGCTCGTCATCGACAATCATAACGATCTTGCGGGTGGTTTCAGTTTTTTGCTGGCTCAGGATGGTCATGTTCTGACGTTGTTTTTATGTGTTGCAAGATATTGAAAATACTTTTGAATAAATCGTCCGGAAACGACCTCAGCTATCTGTACCGGGGGTGGTGACTGATCGGGCAACGGCCCGAATACGGCTGTGAAAACCTCGCCTGAAAGTTGCTGCAGTTCATGTTGCAGCGCAGTCTGTTGCTCGTGTGGAACGGTGTGACCGTGTAGCCTGCAGCTGACAGGTCTGAAAGCATGCAGCAGGCAGGCGGCTCCCTGATACAGTGGACATGCCGGTGGTTGGTTGTGCATGGTCAAGCCGGTTATATCCTCTTTACCCGCTTCCGGAAACTCTTTTTGAGCTGCTCTGTTGATAAGTTCTTTCCGTTTTGCATTACTCAGGTTGATATTTACCTTGTCATGCAGGTAGAGCGCCTCAATTAATTCGAGGCTCGATTGCCCATCACAATTACTGCACTCTCCGGAGCAGGGCGCGACATCAGTAACTAATGAGTCGATAATTTCAATTAACTGTTCATAGCGTTTGAAATACGGTTCCAGATCACCGTTTTTACGGTTGTCAGGAGTCGGTTCCTGCAAGGTCAGCTGCCCTTCCTTTTTGCCGAATTTTCTAAGCAGCCACCATTGTGAAAAATTGGTCGGGTTGGCACGGGTTGCTTTCAGCATTTTGCCCGCCTGCTTCAGGCTGAATCCCCGGCGCAGCAGGTAGGCTGTAACAAACGTGCCGGTGCGACCTATGCCATGCCTGCAGTGTACCAGAACCTTCTTGCCGAGATATACCGCCTCATCAAGCCATTCGAGTCCTTCCTCCATCTCTGTCATGGCTGGAGCATTTTCATCGGGAATCGGCAGGAAAAAAACCTCAAAACCAGACGCTTCCTCAATTTCATGTAGATCTGAGTATTCGCCGCAAAGGTTCACTATGGCATCTATTCCCTGGGATTTAATGCTATCAAGCTCGTCGTAAGACATAGGGGCGTGGCCCACAGCCAGATTACGGGTTATCCAGGTGAGAGGGTATTTGGACATCAGCAGAGGCTAATCGTGTGAGTAATCATATTTTCCCTCAAAGAAGGCGTTTACCAGGTTGTCAATTTCAGTTTCATTCTGCAACACCATGTCGAGCAATCTGGTGGCGCCAAGCAACCGACCGACCTGATCCAGACGATCTGCGGTGTTATCCTTATCATAACGCATATACCGGGCATCAAGCAACTCGGCAGTTTGCTCGCAGTCGAAGTTCAGTTTTGCCAGAACTCTGGTGATAAAGGAGAGCCTGAGATCCCTGCCCCGGTCTGTACCGCCACCACCTGCAAAGCGCAGAAGAATATAATTCTCTTCAGGTGAATGTGTACATAAACAGTCAAGCAGGGCGAAATGATAGCCGAATCGCATATTGATGTTGAGATATTCAGGACTAAGCAGGCAATAGCTGGCAAAGGATGTATCGCTTTTGGTGGAAATACCTCCGGCCAGAGCAATGGCATCATAACTTTTCCAGTCGAAATGGTTACGGTCGCGCCAGTTGACGTTGGGATGGGTCAATCCACGCCAGAGGGCATGAAAAGGCAGTGATTCAATATCTGTAATACGTATAGCTCTGGATTTTTCCTTTGCTGTTGTATCTCCGACATCGATGATGAACATCTCGAGGGGGATATCACTGATCAGACGGGAGCTGCTCGGTTTTCTGAAATACGAGTCTGGGTTGCGCAGAAACATGGCGCGCACTGACTGCTCATGAGCAAAGCGAATGATGTCGTGCATCGACCGGCAGCCTTCCGGCTGAAAGTTACCGGCTCGGATATCAGTGAGCTGCAGTGGCGATGAGAAATCGATAACCATTCTGAGTGCCCGACCTACCGGGCTTGCCTCATATAGTTGCATGGTGGTTTTGTTACGGGTTGAGAGTTCTGTCCGGCCGAGATAGACCGAATGTGTCTCTGGACAGAGCGTCAGGTTCTCTCCATTTTCTACCTCGATCCCATGAGTGCCCGTTTTCACCAGAACAGGTACTCTGAATTCACGGGCAACGGATGAAAAATGATCGGCTCTGCTGCCAAGAGCCGCAACAACTCCGCCAATTCTGGGCAGAACAGATACCATAGAAGGCGGGGTTGTTTCACAGAGAAGTATGGCTCCATCGGGAATGAACGGCAGGTCTTCAGCGGAGCGCAAAATAAACGCAGGTCCGCTGACTCTCCCGGGAGAAGCTGTCTCTCCACCCTGAAAGAGAAGCGGTAGATCTATATCTGGTTGTAATGCACATTCAGGCGTGACATCCATGGTGGTATGGCGTCTGGCCTGCAGCAGGTAAAGTGAATCCTGCTCATCCTGGCACCATTCAATTTCCTGGGGTTCTCCGTAGTATCTTTCTATCTGTTCGGCCCAGTGATGAAGTCTCAGTACATTGCTGTCTGATAGAATACTCTCATCACTATCGTGACGGTGAATGCGGATTGCTTTGTCGTTGCTGATATTAATATCGATAGTGGCAGAGGGTGTTTGGCCACTCATGAATGTATCACCAAGGCCGCGGACAAAATGCACGCGGTTGTACCTGTTGTCGGCTGAAGTCGTATTACCGGTGCTGATTACACCGCTAACCCTGGCATCAACCATCATGAGCATCAGTACGGCCATGGGCGTTGCTTCATCATCAAGTCCGTTCATGATCCTGTACAGCAGCGCTGCAGGGGAGTATTTGCTGGCCAGAACTTTGCGCCATGCTGAAGCGGCTTCAGCTGCAGTGATGTGTAAAAGGGAACGATATTGACCGGCGAAAGAGAGAGAGGAATCCTCCCCTATGGCGCTTGATCGTATTGCAAATCGCGTGGCACCTGTTTCGGAGCTAAGCGCTTCAACCGCTGTGTTGATTGTTTCGAGTATTTCTTTCGGTATAGGAGCGTGTAAAACGGTGTCTGTCAGAATGTGAGAGACCTCCTGCAGTGAAGCGAGCGAGTTGATGTCTATTCTTGCCAGTTCGGCGTCGATGACCGGGCGCAGTGCATTCTGTTGAACAAAGCTGTTCCAGGCAGAAGTGGAAATGATACAACCTGAAGGAACAGGAAGGTTGAGGTCGCGTGAGAGTTGGGACAGATGCAGCCCCTTGCCGCCGGTATATCGATCATCCGGATATGAATCTCTGATGGACAGGATCCAGGGTGGCTTGCTCTCTAATGTGGGCGGCGCGAGTGCGAAGCGCGCGTAAAAGTCGAACTTCTTATGATAATCGGTGAGATTCCGGAATTGACCGGGAGCCAGGATCTGCAGGCAGGATACCATGTCTGCAACACCGGCTGAAAATTCGCTGAAAAGCTGACGCAGACGGCTGATGTCTACCGCTTTGCCGTTGTAGTGGATATCCTCAAGTTCTGCCAGCAAGCCATGACACATACGGTCGCAGGCCAGCAATTCTTTAAATGTTCTGTAGCGTTTTCGGATTAACTGGTCCGGCGCCAGTAACTGCTCTGAAAACTGTTTGAGGATATTGAGCATAGTGTATTGCTAGCTGTATGAACCCTGTGCAGGAGCGGCGATGTCGTTCGTTGCCGCCTTTTTCAACCGTTTTTTACGCCGTCTGAAGTAGATGAATAACGCGGTACAATAGGCAAACAGGAACACAGTCTGGGTTGAGATCCCCTGATAGCCTGTGGATTCGGGCAGGGCAATGAGAAAGGTATCTGTAATAATGCCGTCAAGCCAGAACAGTGTCATGAATATCGGCAGGAGATAGGCCATGCCATAGCGGGAAAATCTTCCGGCCAGGTAGGTGTTGAAATCTTCATCGATATCATCGTCAATCGCCTTGGCAAATTTTTCTCTGCTCTTCCAGTCGCTGATTAGATGCAGATCTTCCTGCTTGGCTTTTTTGGCGGTGAACTGTTCTTTAAAGGTGGCCTCTTTTTCTTCGACCTTGATCAGTTTCCGAATAAGGATTGACACAGCAGCCGCAAAGAATGCCACAACAACAACCTGCAGGGCTAAAGGTAACTGCAGCATCCGAAGCGGCTCTAACAGAACGAACTCCAGCCCCTTGCTCAAAAAGGAAAATACGGGGCTGATAATCCCAAAGTAGAACGCATCCAGCAGGGTTATAAGCGGTTTCAGCAAGTTTTCCATGAGTGATCAGCCTCTTATCTGTCTTCAAATACGTATGAAAATAATCTGACTAGCCCTCTTTTTCAGCAAGAATGGTGAGGTGTAAAGAGGATACAAAGCCGTGTGCCGCTGTGGTCAAAAAATACCGAAGATACAGTTTAATAGTCGGGCCTTCGGCGGGTGCAGTTCACGCCTTACTCTTCACTCCTTACGCCTTACCTGATCATGCTGAAACCAAGGGGTGATCAGAAAAATAATGTACTTCTTTACTCAGCTAACGAATAGCAATTATGTCGATATGGCCATAGTTGCTGGCAACCGGGCAGGCAGCAGGATGTACGTGCTGGCTGCCCGGTCGACGATGCAAATGTGGTTCTTATCAACGCCAATTAGCGAAGGAACGGCACCAGCTGGGTGTATTGCGCGAAAACGATGATCAGGGCAATCGCCAGCATTCTCTTCAGGAAGATCTCTGGAAGGTGCTTCTGAATTTTCGGACCAACCATACCGCCACAGATAGCACCGGCAGCAATAGCAGCAGCCATGAACCAGTCCGGAGAATAGCCCATCAATGCATACTTGGTAATACCACCGACAGAAGTCGCGAAGGTACCGGCAAGAGCGATAGGTACTGCAAGGTACATCGGGTAGCCCATAACTGAGGTCATGAACGGCATGAACATGAAGCCGCCACCGACACCGAAGGAGGATGCGATCATACCCATCAGAATACCGGACAGAAGCATAGCAAGTGGGCGAGCCACGAAGGTCTCACCCCAGAATCTCATGTCAAATTTTACAAAGTTGAATTTATCGAACTCAACCTTGCCGAGCTCCATAGCCTTACCTGAAGACTTTGCCTCTTTTACAGCGGCATTGAATTTCTGAACAATAGCTTTCATCGCTTTTTTCTTCTCGATGGAACCAGGCATGGACTCCATGAAAAGCTTGATACCGATAACCAGACAGATAATACCCAAATAAAATTTGTAGGCTTTCAGTGGCAGGTATTTCGCCGAGAAGTTGGGTCCGAGAAAGAATGCACCGATGACGATACCGATAGCAAAGAAAATCGCAACAGGCCATGCGAAACGTTTCTCTTTGAAGTAGTTCATAAGACCGGTGATCGGTGAACAGAGGGTCAGAAACAGGTTTGTCGGTTTGATGGTGTTTGCGGCATTGATACCGAGAGGACCTTTGGTGCCGAGGATGGTTACCTGAAATGCAGCGGTGAAGAGACCACCTGCAGCACCCATAATAACAAAGAGAACACCGATCAGGAACGCACCGAGGAAAACGACCAGCGGATTCATATAGATATTGGCAGTTGAGAAGAAGTAGGTGGATTTCTCAATTGCGAAAGCACCGGCTTCCTCACCGTTAACCCAGATTTTCATCTTGGTGTCCGGAGCCAGGTTTTTGTATGGAGCCATTGCCACGCTGTATTTACCGGTAGCCTTGTCTAACGAGAGCGAAACACCTTTGTTCCATGCTTCCTGCTGGGCGTCGAAGTCGGTCATGATGGCGCGTGCATTACCGCCGCCGATAGGCTCTTCTTTGGAGATGGTGTTGATACCGAACTTGTTTTCGTGGGTAAATATAATGAAATCCCATTGCGCCTTATCGGTAACAGGTCCCAACATCGGTTTGATATCTTCAGCAATATCTTCCCAAGATTTGATTTTGTTTACTTTTACCTCGTATTTGAAAGGAGGGAAAGCGAACAGACCGGTGGTCTGGCCTTTGGTGGATGACTTCGGCGTGGCAAGAGATTCCGGGCTGCTGGTGAGGACGTAGTAGACAGGAGGAATGGAAGTGTCGCCAAAGGCGTTCTTGCCACCTTTACCGTCACGGAGTTCTTTCATTTCTTTGGAGCCGAGGGCATCCGTAGCTTTAAACATTTTTTCTGTGGCTACTACCACATACAATTCCTGCCCAGGCTCAATCTGTCCGGAAACGTTTATGGTATCGCCGGCTTTAAGGTTCTGAGTTGACAGTTGGGCGTCAGCAGCCCAGACTGAAGATGCCATGGCAAATACGCTCATGAACATTGCACAAATCAATATATTGATTCGCTTCATTCTTTGTCCTCCATAAATAAAAAATAGGGTTGATGCATTATCTCAGATACTCTCTGAGATAATTTAAAAATTTTTTTTGTCAGATTTCAGTGAGACTATACGGGTCTCGCCGACATACTGTTTGCTGGTGAATCCGGTTACTGCAGTCATTTCCCGCGTGAGCAGAGCAATGTTTTTTAAGTTGCGGATAATCATTTCGAGTTCTGCGACAGCATCAGGTGAATCAAGGTCATCTTTCAGCAACTGGGCTGTACCGAGAGCTGCAAACAGAGGGGTGTTCAACTCATGCGCAGCGGTTCCTGCCATCTCGATCACACCCTGGAGTTTCATGCGCTCCATTTTTTCCTGTTCCAGCAGTTTCTGGTCTGTGATGTCGCGTACTGCTTCGATAACAAATTCAACCTTGCCATGATCGTCGATGATGGGGGTGAGATGGCGTTCAAACCAGTGATGACCGTCCTGTGTCTCAAGCTGATCGAGAATTGCAACCGGTGCTCCGCTGACGAAAACCTGGTCGAGAGCGGTAACTGCAGCTTCCGGAGCTGACCATGGTGAGATACTGCTATAGCTTCTTCCAAGCGCTTCCGCTTCGGAGATGCCCTGGCTTGTGAGAAACATGTTATTGGCCATCACTACCTGTTTGTCCGGGCCGAGTACAAGAAGCTGCATCCAGAGTGAGTCCATGATGGTCTGTAGAAATCTTTCATGTTCTTCGATCTGGTTGAAGAGCAGGGTGATTTTCCGGTACAACCGGGCCTTTTCAATGGCGTTGCCACCTTCCTCTGCCACGGCCATGGCAAAGTTGATCTCGCCTGGTGTGAAGGAGTGGTGTTCATCTGTAAGCAATCGCAAAACACCGATGATCTCCAGCTCATTACGGATGGGGATTGCCAGAATGGATCGGATTCCTTCCTTGGCGATGGCCTCATGATAATCTACCCGTGGATCGGTTGTAGCGTTGTAGATTGAAACCGGTTCTCCTTTCAAAACCTTGAAAATCGAGTCTTCCCTACTGATAGAACCACGTCCCAGATACTCTTTTGAAAGTCCGGATGCTGCTGCCAGTTCAAGCCTGTTTGTTGCAGGTTGCAGCAGACGGATGGTGCAACCCTTGACTCCCATGATTACAGGCAGTTTGTCGACAATCGTGGCCAGGATCTGATCTAAATCAAGCGTCGAATTAACGAGGCGGGATATCTGTCGGAGCTCCATCAGAAATTTCACCTGATTTTCCATCTCATGGTAAATTCTGGTTTTGGAGATAGCTATTCCGACCTGCTCTGAAAGTGACATGGCAAAACCGATTTCATCCTCGGAAAACTGCCTGGTGTGTCTGGTTAGTAACCGCAGGATACCGATAACTTTTTCCTGATACAGGATTGGCAGTGACAGGGCACTTTTTACACCTTCACGCTGGATCTGTGTGCAGCTGTCGTGGTCACAGATGATATCGATATCGGTCCTGGCGGTAGGCTGGCCCTGCAGCAACTCGTTCATAACGTCGTCTGAGTCGATGGTGGCGCGAGAAAGATACTCGTCGGAAACTCCGCAGGCGGCACCAAGTACGAAGGTATGTGTTCCTTCGTCCAGAAGCCGTATGGTGGCGGCATCAACCTCCAGAAGTTCCGGGAGTCGCTGCACAACCAGATCCATCACCTCTTGCGGATCCCGGGCGATGCTTATGAGACGTGTGACTTCCCGGAAAACATCCAAAAATCCCTTATCTTTAGGTCGCTCAGTAGAGTTCACAGTATTATCCTGTTACTGCTGGAGTCTGAACAGACTCCAGCAGCGATTCTTTCTCATGTTGTGGTAATTCTCAGGTGATTTTCAGACAGGTTGCAGGGTCACAAGCTTCAATGCATGAGTTGTGCATTTGCTGACGCAGGCAGGTTTTAAGCCCTGGTCGATCCGGTCCATGCACATATCGCATTTCACGGCTTTTCCATCGTCGGGGTTCTGCACAGGAATATCCCACGGACAGGCTTTCTGGCAGGCCATGCAGCCTATGCATTTTTCCTGATCGATATAAACGATACCGTCCTCACGCTTAACCATCGCTGCAGTCGGGCAAACAGGAAGGCAGAGCGGATCTTCACAATGGCGGCAGGTGGAAAAGGTAATCTCAGTTTTCGGCACACCGCCAACCATCTGTAACGGAGTACAGCTGATATCACAGAGGAATGGGCCGACAGGTAACCTTTTGTTCATTTTGCAGTGTACTTCGCAACCATGACAGGCAATGCATCTGCGACTATTGAGGTGGATCATATATTTCTTCACAGTGCGACGCTCCTCTTGGTGTTGCGGATACTCTTTTTAACATGGACAAAAACTTCACAGAGGTTGACACCCCCGCCAGCCTGGTCCCAGTCATCAAGCTTTCCTACCATCAGCTTCTGGTCGCTGAGGCCGGCCATGAAACTTCTGGTCTGACGTGGAATTTCTTTGCCAAAACCATGCACGGTGAAAACTGCTTCAGGATGTACATGGTCAGTGACATGCGCGGCGATGGTTGCCCGGTATGAATTATCTGCGGAGGAAATTTCCAGCAGGTCTCCAGTCTTTACGCCAAGTTTTTTGGCCTGTTTTGTGTGAATCCAGGCGGTGTTGGTCGGCATGAGTTCGGAAAGCATCGGGTTGTTGATGGTATGTCCCTGAGTATGAACGGCAATCTTGCCGTAAATGAGGCGGAACATGCCTTTTTCAGGCGCTTTCGGAGACTCATATTCTTTTAACGACGGCAGCCCTGCTTTGGTCAGCTTTTCACTGATGATTTCAATTTTTCCACTTGGGGTTTTGAACTGAGCATCAAGCTTGTCCCGGTCAAAGAAAATTGGTGAATCGGTAAGTTCTACAAAACCTTTGGCCTCAAAATCGGCCATGGTGTACCCGGTCGGTTCGAGCTGCCATTTCCAGATATCTTCTATCGTTTTGAATGGGAATGTCTCTTCAAGACCGAGACGGCTGGCGAGCTGGCAGAATATTTCCCACGATGCCTTGGTGTCATATCTGGGCTCAACTGCCTTACGTCTGACTGCCAGGCGCGGCTTAAGGCCTTTTTGCTGTACAATCGGAGTATCCCGCTCAAGATAGGTGGATTCCGGCAGGATGATATCGCTGTACCAACCAAATTCGCTGTAGTTGGTGTCGATGGAGACAAGGAGATCACATTTGTCCATAGCCAGCTTCTGCTGCTCAGGGTCGGGCATACCGCTGAACGGGTCATGCCGCATGGCAATCCAGGCTTTGATCGGGTACGGATCTTCTTTCAGCATATTGTTAAAGAAGAGATGTGCCAGGCCCGGGCCCTTGTCGAAATGATTGTATGTCCAGCCTACTCCGTCACCACGTTTGATATCCGGCTTGCCGCAGTCGATGTTACGGATGCCCTTTTTGCCGCAGTCACCGGCACCTTTAGGTATAAAGAGGCCGCCTTTCATCTCGATGTTGCCCATCAGTACATTGAGGATATGCATCGCCCGGCTGGCGTAAAACGAATCCTTGTAACGGGCCAGGTTCCAGCCAGGATGGAAAATAACGTTCGGTGCGTCCTGGGCGATTTCCTCGACAAATGCGAGAATATCTTTTTCTTTCACGCCGCATTCTTTCGCGGCCCAGGCAGGAGTATACTGTTCAACGAAGCTGCAGAGTTCTTCAAAACCGGTTACATAACGGTTGATGAACTTTTTGTCGTAATACTCTTTTTGAATAATCTGGTGGATAACACCGAGGGCCAGCGCATAATCTGTGCCTGGCCGAACCTGAAAGAAGCGGGTCGCCTTGGCACCGGTCATATTCTGGCGGACATCCACATAGGTAAGCCGGCCACCTTTGTCGAGCATATCGAGGGTTTGATGATTTTCGGCAATACGCAGAGCTGAGAACATGTCGCGCCCGAAGAGCACCAGATGTTTAGCATTTTTAATGTCGTAGGCAAAGTCTTTGCGACCGACACCATTGATGGAAAGACTGGCGTGATGGGTGTTACGACCGCATGTACAGTCATGATTGGTGTAGTTGGGAGAGCCGAAGGCATGGACAAAAGCCTTGTACATCGCCTGCCATGGGCCGCCGCGTGAAGAGAGAACAACAGATTCTGCACCATGCTCTTTTTTGATAGTCGTGAGCTTGTCTGCGATGTAGTCGTATGCTTCATCCCAGCTCGCCTCACGCCAGCGCCCGGCCCCCCGGGCACCAACCCTGATAAGCGGCTGCTGCGGGCGCTCGGTATCTTCTACAAGAGCAACACCGGCAGAACCTTTGGCACAAAGTGCACCACCAAGCAGATGCGGGTTACCTTCAATCCAGGTTACCCGGTTGTCTTCCGACTCCACGCGGATGGGACAGCGCACGGTGCACATGCCACATATGGAGTAGACTGACTTTTTCATGTAACTCTCCTCTAAAATTTCCGTTGATACGTTATTGTGTTGCTCAGGCTGCGAGTACCTGTGCCACCTTTTCTTCCAGTTCCTGTTTATCTATCGGCTTGACGCAATATTCACCGGCACCGAGGTCGAGAGCCTCCCGGGCAGTTTCGATGGTCGGGTAGCCGGTGAGCATGATCGCTTTCATTTCCGGAGCTATTTTTTTCAGCTGCTCCAGGACCTGAATGCCGCTCATTTTTTTTAATTTGATATCAAGAATTGCCAGATCGATCGTGTTCTTACCGACAAAGGCAATGGCCTCTTCTTCTTCGGTGAAGGTATGAACGCTGTGTCCTTTTCTTTCAAGAATTTTCTTTACGAGAACAACTGCGTCCAGAACGTCATCTAAAACCATTATCTCTGCCATAGTTCGCTCCTAAACAGCCTGCTCGCTGTTGTTTTCAATGTGTGCCGGAAGTAGTATATGAAAGGCTGTACCGCGCAGTTCAAGACCTGTATCAGGATCGTCAACCGGGCTTTCAACCGAGATTGTTCCACCATGCTCCTGGATAATGCCGTATGTTACTGAAAGCCCGAGGCCTGTGCCTTTTCCCACTTCCTTGGTTGTAAAAAACGGGTCGAAAATTCTGTTTTTAATTTCTTCAGCAATGCCTGAACCTGTATCCCTTACGGAGATATGCACCTCATGTTCGTGCTGCCTGGTGGTTATGATGATCTGACCACCTTTACTCATGGCATACTGGGCATTATTAAACAGGTTGATAAACACCTGGTGGAGCTTTTCAGCATCACCGATTACAAGAGGCAGATGAGGGTCGAACTGACGCACTACCAGGATTTTGTTGATGTTCAAGGTGTGTTCGGTAACTGAAAGTACCTCTTTTATAATGTCGTTTACGTTGATGTTGGCCTTAATGCTCTCCGACTGACGGGAAAATTTCAGCAGGTCTGAGACAATGCGGCGGCAGGCCTTGGTCTGCCGTTCGATCACTTGCATGTTTTCATGAAGTTCGGATTCTGAATCGAAATCGTCCAGCATCAGTTGAGTATAGCCGAGGATAATGCCCAGCGGTGTATTGATTTCATGGGCTATACCTGCTGCCATTTCACCAACTGAAGCCATCTTTTCGTGGTTGATCAGTTGTTCGGTGATATTGCGCAAGCGAGTCATATCTTTACCAATACCTTCATAGCCGACGATATCTCCCTTGGCGCTGTAGATAGCATTGGCTGAGAGCAGGATATATCGGATTGAATGATCTCTGCCTGTACATTCCATCTCAAGGTCACTGACAAAACCCTTATGACGTATTTCTGAGAGATAGGTATCAAGCGTGTCGGGGTTGCTGAAGAGCTTGTGAAAGTTAATTTTTTCAGGAAATTCTGTGAATCCAAGCATCTGGATTCCGCTGGAGTTAATACTGGTGATGTTGCCGTTAAAATCACAAAAATACACGATATCTTTAGAGTTTTCGAAAAGATTCCGGAACTTTGTTTCAGACTGAGTAAGGTCACGGGTGCGATCTTCGACTATTCCCTCAAGGTTTGTATTGAGCTTCTGTAGTTCCTCGGCATTTGCAGCCAGCTGCAGATTGGCTGCGGCAAGCTTATCCGCTTCAGTCCGGATTGCTTTATAGGCATCAAGCCCTTTGTGGTAATAGATAGTTACCGCTGCCACGGAGATCATCAGCATGGTGTTGAAGCCACCTGAAAAAGGAGATAGCAGCTGCCAGACATCGCCCCTGTCGTTGTAGACCAATATTATGCGAACAATGTGGCCGACTCCGCGTGAGACCGAAAAGGCTGCCATGGCAATACAGAAATACCAGAGGAATCCCCATATGAAATTGTTCGGTTGCAGTTTAACAAGAGCCCTGGCATACCCAAGAGCTATAAAGGCCAGTAGAATCGCCAGAGCAGAGCCGATAAACTCGACAGAGACAGCAGGTATCATCGACAAGCCACTCATTATTGCACTCCTTTCCTGGCTTCCAGGTAGAACGTGCGAAGACTGAATGCCAGCGCGGCCAGAGCGGGAACCATCAGGAAGTGGTCCATCTTGGTGATGTAATAAAGAACCTTAATAAACGTTATCGGGGAGACCAGCTGCTCCTGCCAGGTATTCTTGTATATAAAATCTGTGGCGGTAAGGTGCTCAAATGCTTCATGGCCTGTGAAGGCGATAACATTCCATGAGAAAAGAAGTATGCAGAATAATTGGAGAAAGATCCATCCCTTGCTCGTGAGTTCCTGAGTGCGGCGTGTATGCCAATAGAGATAGCCCAGTGAAGCCATGAAAAGTACATGGGCCATCTGATGCACGTATATTCCTTCCGGAGCACTGTGTGACTGGAGAGCCCAGGCACTATCGGCGCCACAGAACAGAAGTAGGCACAATATGTTGAGAGTGAATAAGTGACGTAACGTTTTCATAATATCCTCATTGCCGGGTGTATAGCATCATGTATGCCTGAATATTTGATGTTGAACCGAAGACGTTAACTTGTGTCATTATATCAGTGTAGTACAAGGATTTGAAAGGAGGTTTTGCACACGGAACTTTATGTGTTTATCGGTGCTGCTTAAATATGTGCAACAATAATGATGCATTTAAGCAGTTCAGAAATATGCCATGTATATGAAAAGTGGACTGTTTCGGTACTTTTTACCAATGCAAACAGCAGAAGCGATAGTGTCCTGGGGTGCATCACTCATGTTGCACTTTGCTTAATGTCTACTTAAAACAGCATATTGTATGACTGTATGCCTGTTGTGACCAACAAGATATGCATCATTGGTGTTGCAGGTCATTTTGTAGCAAACAGCACGATAGGGGCGGTCACGCACGGAGAGCGTCCCTGATTGATCTGGCCAGTTCTTCGTGGGTGACTGGCTTCATAAGGAATCGGCAGCAAGCAGAAATGGTTTCGATGTTGAAATCGATATGGGAATTATAACCGCTGCAGATAATGACAGGGAGCCGTGGACGTACCCTGAACATTTTTTCTGCGAGTTGATCGCCTGTATATTCCGGCATACCGAGGTCGGTTATCACCAGATCAAATTGATCCGGGTCAGCCATGAAAAGTTCGAGTGCATCTTTGCTGCTGGTTAATGCGGTTGTGGTGTATCCTAATCGTTCAACCCGCATTTTCGTCATTGCGACAATACTTTTTTCATCATCCACGATGAGGATATGCTCTCTTCCCCGTGGGAGAGCAGTGTGTTTTGATGTTAGCCCGTTTGGGTGTGTCGATGTGTCTGCCGGAAAGTAAAGGTTAAATGTTGTGCCGGTACCCGTTTTACTCTCTACTTCAATAAAGCCATCATGGCTTTTCACGATTCCTGCAACAACAGCCAGTCCCATTCCTGAACCTTCACCCATATTTCTGGTGGTGAAATAGGGATCAAAGATACGTTCAAGATGTTCCTGGGCGATGCCTGTACCTGTATCAGTAATCGAGAGATGCTGATACGTTCCCGGCAAGCTGTAGGGATGTGTAATCATGTCTTCATCACTGAATTCTCTGGAACGCAACTTCATAACCAGTGTGCCCTGCTGATTCATGGACTGGGCAGCGTTATTGCAAAGGTTCTGCACCATCTGATGAATCTGGCCCGGATCAGCTAATATGTTTCCAGATTGTGGATTTATGTCAGTCTTGACCTCAATGGTTGCAGGCATTTGCTTTCGGATGAGAGCGACAGTTTCCTGCAGGAGCGTTCCCAGTTGCACAGGAATTTTTCCAAGATGTTCCTGTCTGGTAAAGGTAAGAATCCGGTTAACCAGTTCTTTGGCTCTGTGTCCTGCTTTTATCACTTCGCCGATATGCTGATACGGATGGCTGTTTTCTTCCAAATCAAGCCTTGCCAGATCGGCGTAACCGAGTATAGCAGCCAGAATATTGTTGAAATCATGGGAGATGCCACCAGCAAGAGTGCCTATGGCTTCGATTTTCTGAGATTGTCTCAATCGCTGCTCATACAGTTTACGGGTTTGTTCAGCTTTTACACTTTCAGTTATGTCTTCTGCCAGACCGAGAATTTTAGTCACTTTGTTATCGGCTGATCTGGCAAAGGGCAGCTCGCGACAACGAAGCCAGCGCCAGGTACCGTCACGGTGTCTGGCTCTGTAGGTTATTGTGATCGGCAGGTCGGAGTCGGCTGATCTCAGTTTGTTATGGTGAGCTATAGCCGCAGAAATATCGTCAGGGTGAAGGAGAGTCTCGAGCAGATCTGCATCAAGTTCGACTATATCTTCCGCACTGTAGCCGAGAATTTCTGTGAGCTTCCGGTTGGCGAATTCGTTTTTTCTGGCAACCAGGTTGTAAATGTATATGAGATTTGGTGTTGTCTCTATGATCTGCTGAATGAGTTTTTGGCTTTCCTGCAATTGTTTTTCAATGCGCGCCCTTTCAGTTACTTCGCGTTTAAGATCCCGGTTTGATTGTTCGAGTTCACGGGTGCGTTGGCTGACAACGGATTTGAACAGGCTCTTCTGGTCTGCAAGAAGTGTATCATTCTGCTGCTTTTCAAGAAGTAGTGCCAGCATTGTTATCGCATCACGAATGAGCGATCTGATAACGGGATCTAATGTTGTGTTTTCCTGTGGCACTATCTCAATACAGCCAAAGCTGCTGAGAGCAGTGCAGACCTCAAAATGATTGAAGTTGTCTTTATCTGTCTGCGTAATGAATCTCAGGTGAAAATCTTCGTTGTCTGTATTGATGATGTTGATGAAATGGGTGAGCATATGCTCTTTCCCTGACATGCTTGACAGGTTCAGAGCCAGTGTGAAAAGTTTCTGTTGCAGTGGTTGATGGTTCACAATGACGTGATGGGTTATCGATAGTTTTTGAATGAGAAGTACCAACTTTCGGCTGATACGTACAAATTAAGTCTATGACGATCTGCTGGCAAATAACAATACAATCTGCGTAACTGATTACAGGTGTCAGGGTTAACAGATAAAGGGGGTCTGTATCCCGTGCGTAGCTTACCACTCCGCATTCTTTTTGCATTCTTGACCTAGGTCAAACGCTTCATGCAGCGTCTGTAGTAGTTTAGACACAGAATGAAGCAGGGGGCCGAAAAGGGATAAGCACATCTCAATAATAGAATGAAACCTGAATAGAGAAAGAATCATCATGATGACTTTCAGAGGAGACAATATGCTGTGTAATCAATGTGAACAGACTGCCAAAGGAACCGGATGTGTGAAAACCGGAGTATGCGGAAAAGATCCGGAGCTTGCAGCACTGCAGGATCTATTAATGCACTCGCTTAAAGGACTTTCAAGAATTGCTGTTGAAGGCCGTAAGGTCGGAGTGGTTGATGAAAAAGTAAACCGTTTCACCAGTGAAGGTGTTTTCTCGACCTTGACCAATGTCGATTTCGACCAGGCTCGCTTTGTTGCGCTCATCCGGACCAGTGAGGAGCTTAAAGTAACTCTGAAAGCACAAGTGAAAGCCGCTGGCGGCAAGATCAGCTTTGGTGAAGAGAAGGGTGATTCTTTCTTTGGCCGCATGTTAAAAAAGATTTTTGGTGGTGAAAATGTGAGCGGTGACTTTACCCGTTCTCCTGAACTTACCATCCCGGTTGCAAGTCTGAGCAATTTGGTAGCTGATGGCAGAAAAGTTGCTCTTGATGCAGATCCAAACGTTAATCCTGACATAAATTCTCTCAGGCAGATTATTACCTACGGTATTAAAGGTGTCGCGGCCTATGCAGATCACGCCCGGATTCTCGGTAAGACGGACGATGCTATCGATGCGTATATTCACGAAGGTCTCGCTGCAACTCTGGATGATACCCTCGGAGTTGATGAGCTTGTCGGACTGGCGCTGAAATGCGGTGCGACAAATTTGCGCGCTATGGAACTGCTTGATGCCGGTAATACTGAAACATACGGACACCCGGTTCCTACTCCAGTGCCGCTTGGTGCTAAAGCAGGAAAGGCCATACTGGTCTCCGGTCATGACCTGAAAGATTTGCACGATATACTCGTTCAGACCGAAGGCAAAGGGATCAATGTCTACACCCATGGTGAGATGCTCCCATGCCATGGATACCCGGGGTTGAAAAAATTTGCACACTTCCACGGTCATTATGGTACTGCATGGCAGAATCAGGACAAGGAATTCGATGCATTCCCGGGTGCAATTGTCATGACTACTAACTGCATTCAGAAACCGAAACCTTCCTATAAAGAAAACCTCTTTACCACAGGACTTGTTGGCTGGCCGGGAGTTGCTCATATCGCAGATAAGAATTTTAGCCCCGTTATTGAGCGCGCTCTGGCACTACCAGGTTTTAAAGAAGACGGAACTGACAAAACAGTTTTAACTGGTTTTGGTCGCAACGCAGTACTTGGTGTTGCCGATAAGGTGATCGAAGCAGTGAAGGGAGGGGATATTCGACACTTCTTCCTGGTTGCAGGTTGTGACGGTGCTAAACCGGGACGTAACTACTACACAGAACTGGTTGAGAAGATTCCATCTGATTGTGTGGTTCTGACTCTTGCCTGCGGTAAATTCCGCTTCTTTGATAAGAATCTTGGTGATATTGGCGGTATTCCCCGCCTGCTTGATATCGGACAGTGCAACGATGCCTACTCTGCAGTGCAGATTGCAGTTGCCCTTGCCAATGCTTTTGACTGCGGAGTAAATGATTTGCCGCTCTCTTTTGTTCTTTCCTGGTACGAGCAGAAGGCGGTTGCGATATTGCTGAGCCTCTTTCATCTCGGCATTAAAGATATCCGTCTCGGACCCAGCCTGCCGGCGTTTATCACTCCGAACGTACTGAACGTGCTGGTAGAGAACTTTAATATTATGCCGATATCCACACCGGATGAAGATCTCAAAGCCATTCTCGGATAAGTAACATCTTTTCATTTTACAGGGCTTTTCCCCGAAGCCCTGTAATTGCACCACAACCTCCTTTTGTACCCGTCAGGCGGGTTCTCTCCCCGCCTGACACCTTCTGGTTTCTCTATGTTTCTGGAAGTTTTAGCACAAAAAAAGGGCCGGTAATTCAAATGAATTACCGGCCCTTTTTGGCGGGAGGCTGAATTCTGTCTTCAGGTTTATTGTACGCCTGTGATAATTCCCTGTACGCGTCGGTTTAATGCTCGTCCTGAGGCAGTAGCATTCGTGGCGACAGGTTCATTGAAGCCGAAACCGCTCAAGGTAATGCGGTCTGCATCGATTCCTTCTTTAGTTACGAGATAATCGCGAACAGCTGAAGCCCGGCGATGGGAGAGCTTCATGTTGTACTCTCGAGAACCGACGTTATCGGTATGACCAGCCAGTACTACCCGCGCTTCCGGATGATTTCTCATGAGTTCTCCAGCTTCTGCAATAGCGGCAAGGTATTCCGGTTTGATGTTGGATTTATCAAAATCGAAGAGAATATTTTCCCAGATATAACCAACCGCAACATCTGCCGCGGTACCCGGTTTTTTCTCAACCACTTCAAAGAGCGCGTTGGTCATCCATTCAGGATTGCCGAGCAGATTGCCGAAAGGAACTTTGTATGAACAGGGTGTTACAGAGGCGATTGAGTTGATTGTGGCAATCTCATCACCTTCAGCACCGGTATCCATGACGACAAAGCAGATGTCATATTTATCGGCAAGTTTTCGGGCAATAGCACCAGGGGAAGGGAGAGCGTCGACCTGACTATACTGTCCGTCTGTGAACAGGAATATAACGGTTTTGCCGCGCAACTGCGCAAGAACCGTGTCCAATTCATTGAGACCCTGTTGCAGCATAGTTGCACCTTCCGGCTCAAGTGGCATTTTTATCAGCCGCCAGCTGAACCACTTCTTCTCATACTGCTGAACAGGATGGTGGATGATCAGGTTTTCGAAGGTGTTGCTGCCGGGTTGGCTGCCCGGAGTGAAGGAGAATATGCCGGTCTGCCAGTTCATGTCAGGAAGGGTCGCATTCTTTTCCAGCAGAATTTTGCGTTCTGCCTGGAGCTTCGTCATGACGGTGCCATTGTATTTCTCAGCCATGGAACCGGACCTGTCATACAGGATGAGGAAGTTATCGGCTTTTCTGACGAGATATACTTCCTTACCGCCTTTCATCCATTTGACCATATTTGCCTGGGCCGAGGCGGCACTCATGGTTCCCAGAACCATGATCCATAGCAAAGCTAATGCAACTCTTCGAATACGCATGAGATTATCCTCCATAGCGTGGCATGTTCTGAGGGCCTGGATTTCATTTACGAAAAAGCTCTCCCTCTTCACCTCTTAAACCGACCGGATTCTGCATCGTCTGGACGCCGGGTCATTTCGGATTTCAGATCACGTTGCAGGATCGTTAATTCACGTAAGTACACTGTAATCTTACAGGAAAACAAACTGTTGGCAAACGCAATATGTCAAAAGGATGATTTTTTCCCACATATTCAAAGAGTTTTTCAGGATTGTACAGAATAATACGCTGCAAGAGTCTGGTACCTGGAACGTGCTGGATAACGTGACTGTATAGAGATGCTAAGCTGATAGTGTTTGTTGAAAATGGATATTTACAGCCTGACAACATACAGCCTTTTTGCGGCTATTGTTACACATGACAAAAAAAACAAAAAAAAAGGACTTACGAATAAAATTCGTAAGTCCTTTTAAAAACTCATGGTAGCGGGGGCAGGATTTGAACCTACGACCTTCGGGTTATGAGCCCGACGAGCTACCAGACTGCTCCACCCCGCGTTGAGAAGACCCACTATACAACTTTAATCGATGGCGTCAAATACTATTGTTGATATGTCTGAAGAAAGCGGAGTTTCAGCAGGAAGTGGTACGAGTGGTTACGTCTTGGGGTACGGGAATGTTGCAGGAAATGCACAGTGATAGCTAACTGTTTTCTGATAACGTATGAAAATCAGCCTTTAAGCCCGAATGTAATATATACGTGTAACGTGAGCGGAGATCGGCAGCGTTTTCCGCTCACTGTGTCATCGTAAGTAAAAAAAAAAGGACTCACGAATAAATTCGTGAGTCCTTTTGAAAACTCATGGTAGCGGGGACAGGATTTGAACCTATGACCTTCGGGTTATGAGCCCGACGAGCTACCAGACTGCTCCACCCCGCGTTGAGGTGGCCTAATGTACAACTATTTCTGAGAGTGTCAAACATTATTGTTATTATTATAGAGAATAACGGTATAGGTTGTAGAACAAATGGTTTGTATGTGTCTATGCTGGCGTCCAATATTTGAAATGACAAAGAGCCGCATAAATTAGATGAACCTGTCTATACCTGTTTCTTCTCTCATCTCTGCCCGGATCTCTCAAAATGTTCACATTTTGCCGCGGGCAGATCATGGCCGGACAGCTCATAAAAAAAGTGAACAGGAATCCGGGTGTTGAATATATCGAGAAAACTGTGAGCAGTTATCTTAATAAAAGAGTATCAGCCCCCATATAATGACAAAGAGACAGAGCGAAAGCAGAACCGCGGCTGAACCCTGATCCTTGGCTCTTCCAGAGAGAGCATGTTTTTCCTCGCTGATTCTGTCCGCCAGAGTCTCTATTGCAGAATTGAGAATTTCAACGGTGAGTACGAAAAAGACAGCACCGGTCAGGAGTGCTTTTTCGGCACCAGTTTTACCCAGATATAATCCTAACGGTATGAGGAATACCGCCAGAAACACCTCAATCTTGAAAGCCTCTTCAAATCGAAATGTCGCTGCTAAGCCCTGCATGGAATATCTCGTGTTGTTTACCAGTCGTCTTTTGAGAAATCCATCTTTGTTTTCTATCATTTACCTGTACCGTGAGGTGAAAGTGTGGAGTTGAATGGAGCCTGCCGCAATATACGCGGAGTGTAACCTTTCCTGATCTAAAAGGAAATTTATGACGAAAGAGGCGATGTTTTTTTATGGTATTGGGGAGGGAAACATCTTCTCTCCGGCTCGGCAATTACTCTTTTTTGCAGAATAAAAAACACACTAAAAGTCAAAAAAATTATCAAAAGCAATCGGGGACTTCGAGTCGGGGTACTGAAAATACAACTGGTTCACTGAATTTGTGTGTGATGTTTATAGGGCATTGTCTGCTATCATCAATGGTAGGAGTGATACGTCTATGAATGATGGTTGCGGATAGTTATCTGGAACAACATGAGCAACGTGGAGGTGCCCAATGTTAATCTCGACTGAGTATTTCGTTTTCCTGTGGTTATTGCCGGTTACTCTTTTCATCATTATGCCTCTAACAGTCGGTTTATTCTGGCTGACAGCTTCCATTGTGAAGATGTTAGCATTCAGTCGTGTCACACATGCTGAGAAAGCTATGAAAAGCCAGTATATTAAGGCGCCTATGCTGCAGCGACGAGGAGAAGAACGGCAGGTTCCTGAAAAAGAACTTGTGGTTCACGTTTATGATGGAGCAAGCAGTTCCCGTGGGCAGATTGCAAACGTTTCTCTGCATGGCGTATGTGTCCAGGGAGTATCCTCCTTAATTTCCTCTGCCCGTGCTGAGATGACGGTTGTTTTGAGTGAAGCCGCAGGTAAGCTTCGTCTGCAGGGAAAAACCTGCTGGACCAGCATGGGTGAAAGCGGTCCTGTTACTCTTGGGCTGGCAATTGCGGAGCCAACGGATGAATGGCGGAATTTCGTGATGTCCGCCGGATAAAGTATCATCTGATTGCGACTAAAGTCGTATATTCTTCAGTTCGTCAGCTGCGGTTTCAGGATTAACAGTGTTGATGGTAAGTCCTGAACCGAGTTCGAAACCGTTGGGAATGGTTGTTCGCGGACAAATTTCAAGATGCCAGTGAAAACTTGCCTGACATTCAGGTGTTGAAGGTTTTGCCGGGGCAGAGTGGAGAAAATAGTTATATTGCACAAAACCGAGTACCGCCTGAAGTCGTAAGAGGACACGCCGCAGTACACCTGCCAGATCCAGACATTCACTGTCGGTTATATTTCTGTAATCGTGATTGTGGGTTCGCGGCAGAATATGGATCTCCCATGGATGTCGGCTGGCAAATGGTTTAATTGCTACAAATGAGTCCCCGCGTTCGACAATATATCTGCCAACCTCGATCCGTCGCTTCAACTGTCCGGCCAGTCGGTCATACACCGTTGTCTCGTAGCTGAGGTTCTCATCCATCAATGTACAGAAGATACAGCTTCCCTGTAGCCGGTAATGTTTCAGGCTGCTTGAGATTTCCATTTCAACATTGGCCGGGATAACAGGCATAGCAATAATCTGGCTGTGGGTGTGGGCTATACTGCCACCTGAAGCGGGACCGAAATTTTTAAACACCAGCACGTATTTATGACTTTCACTGGCCAGGTACAACCGTTTCATCCTGTCACGATAGACCTGAAAGAGAGAGGAGAGATGTTGTAACCCCATTTCACACATCTGAATTCCATGGTTCGAGTGGTCAATTATAACCTCATGCTGGCCATATCCGTCTATCACATGATGAATCCCCAGATTGAGATCAGGCAGGCTCCGGTCGTCACCAAATACGGGATAGAGGTTTCGCACTACACGTATCTGCCACTTTGAATCCGCAGGTATATGTAATATTTCTGTCGGAGTCAGATGCTCATTACCCGGGCAGAATTGACAGTCTGAAACCAGTTCCCGCTGATCAAGAAAGGATGATGTGTTTTTTTTCACCGGTCTGTTGCCCCTTTCCGTTGCAATCAGAACCGATTCCGCTGGTATTATCGGATTGATACGAATTTCACGTAGTACTTCCGGTGACATATATTTCTCCTCAGGTCGCTGGTTTGTGTTCTTTTTCCGATCCCTTTGCGAAGGTGACTGTAGAGGGAATGGTTCCGCATTCAAGAAATATTCGGACGCTGCATTGCGCGCATATTGATTTGTCCAGCTGGGAAAATATCGATGAAATTGCCTCTTTCTTGGAGAGGAAAATGTTGTCAGTGCCAATTGCGAGAAGATATTCAAGAAATTTGAAGTGGTTACATATCCCTTCTTTCATGTCGTAAAAATAGAGTTTCCCTCCGGCTTCTTTTCTTTCCTTAACAAGTTGCAATAGGAATTCTGCCCCTGCCATATCAATGAAATTAATACCGCTGCCAACCAGCAGGAGATTATTCTGTTCAGGTTTTTCCTGCATCAGTTGCTGCAGGTTACTTCGGACATGATTGACTGCTCCGAAGTATAGTGAACCGTCGATGCGGACAATTTTCAATTGAGGGCATTCGGGTATTGTCGGGTCAGTGATGAAGGAACGCGATTCCTGCCGACGGTCTGGTACCCGCACAAGTGTTTTCGGATGCGAGGTACGATTGAGGTAAATGGCAAGTGACAGCATGATGCCTAAAAGTATGGCAAACTGAAGTTCCAGAAAAAGTGTGGCCATAAAAGTCGAGCCGAGAATGATCGATTCTGACACACTGGTTTTCGCTATGTTAATGATGTGGTGCGGATCAATCAGTTTCCAGGCAACGAGGAAGAGAATTGCAGCCATCGCTGAATTAGGCAGATAAGTCGCCAGCGGTGCTACAAACAGTACCACTAAGATGAGTATTCCTCCTGCAAATACAGCTGCCAGAGGTGTTTTTGCCCCAGCATCATAATTCATGCCGCTTCTGTTGAACGAGCCTGTTGCAACGTAGCCGCTAAAAAAAGGGCCGATGATGTTTGAGAGACCCTGACCTATAAACTCCTGGTTACCGTCAAGATTCTGTTCAGTTTTATCAGCCAGAGACCTTGCTATTGAAATTGCTTCAGTCAGAGCAAACAGTGTCATAGCAAGTGCAGTGGGGGCAAGGAGTTTGATATTGCCGAGTGTCAGATGTGGCATGGAAAGAGGCGGCAGTGTAGCAGGTAAGGCACCCACTGTGGCTATTGCTGCATTGTCTTTACCGGCCAGAGCGATGATAAGAGCTGCGACACCGCAACCAAACAGCATTGAGATAATCATGTACGGCCAGTTTGGCCGATACCGTTTCACCAGAATTCCTGCGATAAGTGTGAGTAATCCGACCGTGGTTGTGTGTGGATTAATTTCATTGGTATGAGAGGCGAAGCTGATGATAGAGTCCTGGAAATGAACAGCTCGCGGATAGGTCAGGCCGAAGAAGTGTTTAAGCTGGCTGGCGATGATCAGTACTGCCGCACCGGCAGTGAAACCGACAATAACGGAATGGGATATAAAGTTGACCAGAGAACCGAAACGCACCATTCCCATACTGAGCTGAATCAGGCCAACCATCAGGGTGAGGGTCAGAGCCAGCTGTACATACTCAGGACTGCCCGGTACAGCATGGAGGCTGAGCGATGAAAACAGCACTATTGACGCGGCGGTTGTCGGTCCTGAGACAAGCAGCCATGATGAGCCGAAAAGGGCCGCTATGATGGCGGGAATCATACCTGTGTAGAGACCATATTCAGGCGGCATTCCGGCTATGGCAGCAAAGGCGACCCCTTGTGGCAGCGCTATAACCGCTCCTGTTATCCCGGCGGTCAGATCACCTTTGAGTGTTTTCCGGGATACTTTCGGCCACCAGAGCAGAAAAGGTAAGAAGCGATGCCAATGTGTTTTACCGGCTGACGGCTTGTTGTCGGTAAGTTGTTTCATGGTATTCCTCATGTCAGGTGTGGCTGAGAACAAGGACGTTTGTGGTTAAAGTGCATGATGTTAAGCACCCGGTTCCTGCCAGTAGTTTCAGCGTACCAGATTTGTAGTTCAATGTCAGAATGATAAGGGAACAACGGATGTGGAAAAATCACTTCCGGAGAGCAATACACGTTGTTGGTTGCGAATATGGTTGAAATTGAAATGATATTTGCCAGGGGGTATGTATGATCGATGCTGGTAATATTTAATATATCAATATATAGTGTAATTCCGCAGTATTCAAGACAGCAGGTACGGAATGCAGGAATGCTGTCGCAGATTAAGAGCAGAGAAGGATAGTAATTATCTTTATGGCATCACTTAAAATTCACTTCCGCACCATGCCTGTTGATGATCTGAGCAAAGATCCGCCTGAAGAAATTGAGGTGAGTGATTTAGTGTTGCCGGGGATGAGTATTGTCTCATTGCGAGAAACAGAACAGGTCGATAACTATCCGATAATACTCGAGGCTGGAGAGTATAC
>JBFHGS010000032.1:0-28311 GCA_041582995.1 Desulfopila sp.
ACCTATGAAGGAAGTTGCGATGGTATAATCCTCGATGAAAAACGCGGTGAAAGCGGTTTTGGCTATGACCCTCTTTTCTATTTTGAAGAGTTTGGTAAAACATTTGCTGAGCTCAGCATGACGGAAAAAAATGCAGTAAGTCATAGGGGAAAAGCTTTAAATGATCTTAAAGCAGAACTTCCAAAAGTTGTTAAATGGCTGGAGCAACGATTATTTGAAGAGAAACCAGCTAAACCGGATCACGATCAATTTAAAAATAACGACTGGTCTGTGTGATCTGGCTAATACCAGTTTCCACAGACCAAGTACCACGGGGTCTGTCTACTCTATTTTGAGTTCTCTGTTAAGCAGATCCCGTACTGCATCCGAACTACTTTTCCCTGTGTATAGTATGGCATACACCTGCTCAAGAATAGGCATTTCAATACCTAATTTATTTGCAAGTTCATAGCCGGATTTGGTCGTTTTAACGCCCTCAGCAACCATATTCATTTCACTGATAATATCTTCCAGCTTTCTCCCCTGCCCCAGTTGCAAACCCACAGTTCTGTTTCTGCTGAGGTTACCGGTACAGGTCAATATAAGATCCCCCAGCCCGCTCAAACCGGAAAAGGTCGTCTTTTGAGCATTCAAAGCAACACCTAGCCTGGTTATTTCGGCAAGTCCCCTGGTAATAAGAGCCGCCCGTGTATTCAGGCCATATCCGAGTCCATCACATATGCCTGCTGCTACAGCAACTATGTTTTTCAGTGCTGCGCTTATCTCTAGACCTACAACATCGGTACTTGCATATACTCTGAATGTCTCAGTTACAAATATATTCTGTAACAATTTCGCACAATCCAGATCAGTACAACCAATGGTAACAGCAGTAGGAATATTCTGAGCGACCTCCTTGGCAAAGGAAGGTCCCGATAGAACAGCTGTCGTAATACTCAAATGTGGAATAACATTTTTATTAACGTCTTCCATTACTTGAGTCATCATCATATGCGTATTATTTTCAATACCTTTGACTGCAGAAACGACACAAGCTCCATTTTTAAGATGTATGGCAAGCTGTTCATAGACGGTTCTAAACCCATGAGAAGGAACAACCATACAAACAATATCACATCCTTCTACAGCGTCTTTCAGATGAGTTGTCGGTTGAATAGTATCAGGAAATGGAAAACCGGGAAGATACTTACTATTTTCCCGGTCTGATATAAGGCTATCTATATGTTGGCTATTGTGCCCCCAGAGGGGCACAATAAAGCCTTTTGAAGCCAAAACCATAGCAAGGGCCGTCCCCCATGATCCGGCCCCAATGACGGCTATTTTTCGTTGATTATTCTCCATCAAAGCTGTCGTCTTCATAATCATCATCATCGCTGGAATTGTCCTTCGCTACACTGTCCATGCTGACAACCTTTTCACCATCTTCAAGGTTTATAAGACGTACACCCTGAGTGGAACGTCCAATCACTCGAACTGTGCTCAGATCCATTCTAATCATTTTACCAGAGTCAGAAATAAGTATAATTTCTTCTTCTTCATCAACCTGTGAAGCCGAAATTACATCACCGTTTCTCTCGCTCTGTTTGATTCCGAAAATACCCTTACCACCTCTTTTTTGAATGCGATATTCACCTACCGGGCTCCGTTTTCCAAAGCCATTTTCGGTAACAACAAGAATGGAATTTTCAGAGGAAACAACAATGGCACTTACAACGGTATCATCACCTTTCAACCTCATTCCGGTTACACCAGCAGCAGTTCTACCCATGGTCCGAATATCATCTTCGTGGAAATGGATACTCATACCTTTTCTGGTCATCATAAGGATAGTATCGTTACCACCAAGAATATGAGCTGCAATAATTTCGTCATCTTCCCGGATTGTAAGCGCACGTTTACCCTTTTTCAGTGGCCTGTTGAATTCCTGGAGGCTGGTTTTCTTAATACGGCCGAATTTGGTAACCATCATAATAGTCTTCTCCATTCCTTCATCTTCAAATGAAGATACCGGCAGAATAGCAGCGACTTTCTCTCCTTCAGCAAGGTGAAGCAGATTTACAATGGCCTTGCCACGTGCAGTACGACCAGCTAGAGGGAGCTGATATACCTTTCTCCAGAAAACTTTTCCATGATTAGTAAAGAACAGAAAAGTATCAAGTGTCGAGGCAACATAAAGGCTGGATACAAAATCTTCTTCAATATTCTGAACACCTTTTACACCTTTACCGCCCCTGTTCTGTGAACGATAAAGTGTAACTGGATTTCGTTTGAGGTACCCGGAATGAGTTACAGTTACAACCATATCTTCAGGAGCAATGAGATCCTCTGGGAGAAACTCATCAACTGCATCTATAATTTCAGTACGTCGTTCATCGCCGTAAGTTTCTTTAATCTCGAGAAATTCATCTTTAATGATATTCATGACCAGCGCTTCACTGCCCAGAATTTCTTTCAAGCGTTCGATTTCTTTTTTAACCTCGGCATAGTCACTGGCTATTTTATCGCGCTCAAGACCTGTAAGGCGCTGTAAACGCATATCAAGAATGGTCTGTGCCTGAATCTCACTTAAAGAAAATCTACTTATAAGACCTTCTTTTGCTTCCTGAGGATTAGCAGAACCTTTGATAAGTGCCACAACCTCGTCAAGATTATCAATTGCTATATTAAGCCCTTCGAGAATATGAGCTTTTTCTTCAGCTTTCCGAAGTTCAAAGGCAGTACGTCGATAAACTATAACCTTTCGATGTAAAACGAAATGTTCGAGAATCTGTTTTAAATTGAATACTTCTGGCTTATTATTGACAATGGCAAGAAAAATGATACCGAAAGATCTCTGCATCGGTGTCATTTTATATAACTGATTTATAACAACATCAGCAATTTCATCCTTTTTCAATTCAAGAACAATACGTAATCCCTGTCTGTCGGATTCATCACGAACCTCAGATATGGAATCTATCTTCTTGTCTTTTACCAGAATGGCTATTTTTTCGACCAGTTGAGCCTTGTTTTGCTGATAAGGAATTTCTGTAATAATAATAGCTTCCCGCTTTCCGCCCTTTGACTTTTCAACATGGGCGCAGGCTCGCATTGTTATTATTCCCCTACCCGTTTCGTAAGCTTCACGAATACCAGCACGACCGCAAATAAGAGCGCCGGTAGGAAAATCAGGACCTGTAATGATCGACATAAGTTCATGAACCGTAATATTCGGATCATCGATCATCGCACACAAACCATCGAGTACTTCGGTAAGGTTGTGTGGTGGGATGTTTGTTGCCATGCCTACAGCTATACCTGAAGATCCATTAACCAGAAGGGTAGGAATCTTGGTTGGCATAACAGAAGGTTCACTCAGTGAGTTATCGTAGTTGGGTACGAAATCAACAGTTTCCTTATCAAGGTCGGTTACTATCTCACGATCTATACGCGTCATCCGGGCTTCGGTATAACGCATAGCAGCCGGAGAATCACCATCCAGGGAGCCAAAGTTACCTTGACCATCAACCAACGGATAGCGCATTGCAAAAGGCTGGGCCATACGAACAATGGTATCGTATGCTGCAGAATCACCATGTGGATGATACTTACCGATCAGGTCACCAACTATACGGGCTGATTTGACATAGGGACGGTTATAAAAAACGCCAAGTTCCCGCATGGCAAATAAAGCGCGTCTATGTACCGGTTTTAATCCGTCACGGACATCTGGTAACGCTCGTCCAACGATTACACTCATGGCATAATCGAGATAGGATTTCTGCATTTCCTTTTCAATGGAAATGACCGGAAACTTTTCTTGTGTTATATCAGTATCTGTACTCATAAATATAAATGAAACCAGTTAGGGTAGAACCACCAGGGTGGCTGGAAAAAGTCCGAGAACTAGATATCGAGATCAGTAACCTCAAGCGCGTGATTTTGAATAAACTCTCTTCTAGGTTCCACCTTGTCACCCATAAGGGTGGTAAAAATATCATCGGCCTGTTCTGCATCACCGATAGTCACCTGCACGAGCGTTCGGTTTTCAGGATTCATTGTAGTTTCCCACAGCTGATCAGGGTTCATCTCACCCAAACCTTTGTAGCGCTGCAGATGACTTCCTTTAAAAGATTCATCCCGGACTGCCTTTACCATCTCATTCCAGTCAGCAATATCTCTTGAACTTTCCTGACCACTTTTTGTATTGGTTTTTACTGTGAATCTGCTGGTTAAAAAAGGTTTAATGTCAGAAAACATTCCGAGAGCAGTTCGGTACTCATTTATGAGTGGGATCTGCGGACCGAGGGTTGACATTATCTGAACTTTTCCTCTTACTGCCAGATCAACTTCATAACAATCCTGTCTCCATCTGCAGAGACGTACATTGCCAATTATAAGTTTATCAGCGGGTAACTTAGCGACAAGATCATGAACGAATTTTTCATCAGTAAATTGATCGGCTGACTTTATATTATTATCCAGCATAAAATAAAGAAATTCATCCCAGATGTTCATCCTGTTCATATATGCAACAATTCGTTGATATACTGAAAGCTTTTCGAGAATAACTACCAACTCAGCCCCTTCAAGTTCAAAGTTTTTCTCCCCATGAACCTGAACACTCATTTTCTCGCTGGCCTGAGTGAACAGAAAACTATTCAATTCACTATCATGAAGAAAATATTTCTCTTTTTTACCTCTTCCAAGCCGGTACAGAGGTGGTTGACCTATGTAGACAAATCCTCCCTGCACAAGCGGTAACATCTGTCTATATAAAAAGGTCAGTAACAATGTACGTATATGCGCGCCATCGACGTCAGCATCTGTCATTATGATAATCTTATGGTAACGAAGCTTTTCCAAATCAAATTCATCCTTACCTATACCGCAGCCAAGTGCTGCTATAAGATGTTTGATTTCATCGCTACTCAGAATGCGGTCAAAACGTGCTTTTTCCACATTCATAATCTTTCCGCGTAACGGCAGAATAGCCTGGATAGAACGATCACGTCCCTGTTTGGCAGAACCACCGGCAGAATCACCCTCAACTATGAATATTTCACGTTTAGCAGGGTCTTTTTCCTGACATTCTGAAAGCTTTCCAGCCATCATAAGACTGGTAGATCCTTTCTTTCGAGATAAATCCCGAGCCCGCTTAGCAGCTTCTCTCGCCCTTGCCGCATCGACAACCTTAGAAAGAACCTTCTTGGCAACATTCGGATTTTGTTCAAGAAAAAGAGTGAGTTTTTCAGAACATAATGATTCTACTATCGATTTTACTTCTGAGTTACCAAGTTTTGTTTTCGTCTGTCCTTCAAACTGAGGCTCCGGAACATGCACAGAAATAACACAGGTAAGTCCTTCACGTACATCCTCTCCACCCATCTTCTCCCGAAGATTTTTAGGCACTATATCGTCACTTGCATAACGATTTATGCACTTTGTAAGTGCTGACCTGAACCCGGCTACATGCGTACCGCCTTCACGAGTGTTGATATTGTTTACAAAGCTGAAAAGCCTCTCTGAATATCCATCAAAATATTGGAAAGCTATCTCGACTACTATTTGGTCCTTTTCACCGCTTATAAGAATAGGATCCTGAAAAACCGGAGTCCGATTTCGGTTCAGATATTCAACATAGGATATAAGTCCACCCGAGGCGTGAAACTTATCTTCTTCACCACTTCGCTCATCTTTCAGATGAATACGGATATCTTTGTTTAAAAAGGAGAGTTCACGAATTCTTGTTTTAACTGTCTCGTAATTAAATACAGTTGTTTCCTTAAATATTTCAGGATCTGGTTTGAAGGTTATGGTGGATCCTGTTTTGTCACTGGTACCAATTTCTTCAAGTTCTGTTACTTTATCACCACATCTGTAACGTTGTCTGTACACCTTGCCGTTTCTTCGCACAGTAGCTGTCGCTTCAGTAGATAAAGCATTAACTACCGAAACACCAACACCATGCAAACCGCCTGAAACCTTATACGTTGAATGGTCAAACTTACCACCCGCATGCAGCGTGGTCATTACCAGTTCAAGGGCAGACATATTTTCTGTTGGGTGCATGTCAACCGGAATACCGCGACCGTCGTCCTCTACGGAAACAGAGTTATCCTCATGGATAGTTATCCGTATCCTGCTGCAATGTCCGGCAAGAGCTTCATCTATGCTGTTATCTACGACTTCCCATATAAGGTGATGAAGTCCAGCTTCAGCAGTGGAACCTATGTACATGGCCGGCCGCTTACGAACAGCCTCCAGGCCATCGAGAACCTTAATCTGTTCGGCTCCATAAACGTTTTTTTCTTCTGTCACGCTCGTTCCTTCTTCAAAAATTCAAATATAAGCAATCTCTTTTAAAAGATCTTATAACTGCATTGGCATGATGATACTCGTGAATCCCTTATCATCCTCAGATCTGATAAGGCAGGGGCTATTATTAGAGTTAATATACGCCTGAACTGTCTCACACTCCATCACCTGTAGTGTTTCAAGAAAATATCTACAATTAAAACCGAGGGTCAAAGGATCTCCGGTGTATTGAATTGACTGGACATCCTTTGCATTCCCCAGATCTGCATTCTGGGAAGTGAGAATCATTTTGTCGTTGTCTATCTGCAGCTGGATCGTGTGGAAAATATCTTCTGTAAAAAGATTAATACGCTTAAGAGACTCTAAAAAAGGTATACGGTCTATCATGGCGCAATTTTCCAACTGAACTGCATTTATAATGGCTTGATACTGTGGAAATTCACCATGTTTGAGTCTTATTACCATGACAGCTTCTCCGTCACGAACAACCATCTGCTTTTCTTCAAATGAAACTTCTATAGAGTCTCTGCTTTCACAGAATTTTTTCCATTCCTGCACACCTTTCTTCGGGATAAGAGTGACAGCGTTAAGTTGCAGTTGCTCCACATCAGCCTCTACCTCTTTTTCCATGATAGACAGTCTATGCCCATCAGAAGATACCATCCGTAAAAAAGCCCCCTCTTCCCTCTGCTCTTTTTCAAAAAGAACCGAGGTGAGTGAGTAGATATTTTCCTGCTCATTGGCTACAGAAAAAATGACCTTGTCTATGAGATCCAGAAAAACGTGGGATTCAAAAGAGACAAAGGTATCTTCTTCATAATCGGGAAATTCAGGAAAATCATCATTAGGCATGCCTGCAAGATTATAGATACTGTGACCGGCGGTAATGACAACCCAGCTGTTTTCAGTTTCCTCAATGGTGATGGAGTTGGAACCTGATTCGCGCACTATTTCAAATATTTTTTTTGCTGGAAGAGTGAGACTACCGCTACTTTGAATATCTGCAGGCACAAAAAGTCGTAATCCCACCTCCAGGTCAGTTCCTGTAAGAACCAGACCGTTATTTTTTGCTTCTATGAGGACATTGGACAAAATGGCCAGCGTACCTTTTTTATTGGTTATATTCTGCAGGCTGTTTAAACCATCCAAAAAATCATTTTTTGCTATCGTACAATGAAGCGGCATCGGGGACTCCTTTTTCCGAATCCTTTTATTGTTTTATATATTACTCTTATTAACGCCGTTGAAATGTGTAAAAGAGATGTAACGTGATGATATATATCATATATCTATACACAGTTATGATCTTGAATACTTGTCCGGATTGGTGGATTTCGAGTTATCAACAGCTCAATAAACACCAATTCACCGGATTATACAGGCATAACCCAATGAAGGCTGATATCAATCTGGTTCACAGCGTGAATGTTGTATAACTCGAAATAAAATTATCTTATTGCCCCTCTTTTTCAGCAAGGATGGAGAGGTATCAGGTGCAAAGGGCATACAATGCAGTATGTCATTGTCACCACTATTTTTGCAGATACGGCTGCATAAGTAGCCTTCGACAAATGCAGTTCACACCTCACGTTTCACTCCTCACCTTATCAGGCTGAAATACAGGGGTAATCATATAAAATTATATCGGTAAAACGTACATATATAGTGATTTGAATCAGTAATGTAATCTAGTGGAAATAGGTCAAAAATTCAATAAAATAATCCTTTTTCCTTTATGTATACAAAAAAAAAGAAGCCAAGAGAAAAACATTTAGACACAAATTTTGCATATACTACTACACCTGACTACTTTTGTATCCTGCTGAACATCATGATATTGCTGTATAAAAAGTATAATAACTACGTTGTATCAACTTGATAGAATAAATTTAAGAGAACTGTCAGAGTTAAGTTAACTATGGTCAGGTATGAGGCCTGACGTGATAGATCTGTGCTTTGGGGAGAATAACTCAAGTATTTGCAACTCAGATTTCTGTGGGCAGATTGATAGTAGTTTATTCGGATTCATCCCTTATGTCTCAGATTCTTCTAACGAGTAAAAAAGTTCAGTGCAGGGTGTACTCTTCTTCATTTGAAGGCGCATAAAACGCATTTTTGCCTCAATGAGAGTAAATCCATACCTACCCCTTCTTTAGAACATAATCGTTCTCATACAGCTTTTTAAGAGCACTCCTACAGGTCTATTTCAGTAAACCTCCCAGTGGTAATGAGGTCTCAGAGCATTGTTCATTGGTTTTTATCTTTTTAGAAAAAATCAAAAAAGCTTTTCTTATTAAAATCTATGAGACCAGAATCTGGAATCTTCTCCCCTACTCTTTATTATATCTTTTTATATTACTTTTATTAACGTGGTTAATATGTTGAAAAAAAGCATATGTGCCTATAAATGTGTGTCTATTTTTAGACAATAGGATTTGGGGTAACTTCTGTCTTTTTGGGCATAACGAGTTATCAACATAGTTATCAACAGTGGTTCAAGAAGTTGTACACAACCGCACGTTGATAAAATGTTGATAACTATGTGCAAGCCTGTTGATAAACGGGTTTAACGTAAAAAACATGTTTAAATTCAGTTTCTTATTATAGTATGTAGATAACCTTGATAAGGTATATATTGTAGAAAATAAGAGATGGTCAAAAAAAATATATATGTATGAAAATGTGATGAATAGTACGGAAAGAGAGCTAGATATGTGCATGAGTGAGGCTCTTGCGCAGAGAGTAACACCAGGAGCCGTAGTGGGGGTTGCACGGGAAGGTTATAACAAATTTATCAAAAGTTATGGTTACACTGAGTACATAACTGAAAGATACAACGTTAATGATGATACGGTTTTTGACCTGGCGTCACTTACTAAACCCCTTGTTACAGTTGTCTGTCTGCTAACACTTCTTGCCCAAGAGCGGATAAGTCTGCAGTCTACACTTGTCGATTTACTTCCGGATAACGAAGTCCCAGCTGATAAGGCAAAAATTACTCTGTGGCAGTTGATGTCTCATTGTTCGGGATTGCCGGCTCACAGAAATTACTACGTAAGTATGTTAGGAATGAGTTCTGTAAAAAGAAAAAAAGAGATTGTTGATCGTATACTTACTGAAAAAAAAGCGTACTCCACAGGGGGGTTACATGTGTATAGCGATCTTGGATATATTTTACTTGGAGTAATAGTAGAACAGCAGACAGGTGAAAATATTGAAAACTACTACACATCTAATATTATTGAAAAATTAGGATTAGAAAGAAAACTCTTTTATCCCATTCATGGGGAAGGGCTTAGTACTGAGAATTGCGCTGCGACAGAAATATGTCCATGGTCAAATACCTTGCTGGCAGGTGTAGTACACGACGATAATTGCAGAGTGATGGGAGGGGCTGCTGGTCATGCAGGATTGTTTGGAACAGCGGATGGTGTACTTGAACTGAGTTCATTTTTATGCAGGGTATGGCAGGGAATTGAACATACAGAGATGTTTTCCACGGATCTGCTGAAAGAAATTATGACCAGGATTGGCGTATCTAACTGGACCTGTGGTTTTGATACACCATCAGATATGCATTCTAGCAGTGGCAGATATTTGAAATTTCCAAGTGTTGGTCATCTGGGTTTTACAGGAACATCTTTCTGGATTGATCTTACACGTGGTATAAGCATAGTTCTGCTGACGAACAGAGTTCATCCGTCCCGTAATAATAGTAAAATCAAAGAACTTCGACCGAAAGTTCATGATATTCTATTAAAAAAGTTGGAATGAAAAAGTGCATAAAAAAACCCGCCTCTTTCATTCTGCAAAAAGGCGGGTTGAGATAAAAATATTATATGATAAGGCTTACCACCAGCATATGGTCTGATCAGCCTCAAAAATTTTATCTACCAGCTTATCGTAGTCAGGAGAGCCGGCGTACAGTTCAAATGTGTCAGCTTCTCTTTCGCGGGTAACTATTTCAACAAGCTTTTGTACAGTCTCATCAGGTTCTGATCTGTAAACATTGAGAATCTTCATTTACTTGCCCTTTGGAGAGGATTATTTAATTCCGTAAGGAATGATATGGGTCATCTCGCGTAGTTTTTCACCGAGTTCTTCTATGCTTATTCCGGTGAGGTCGCTTTTTTCGATATTGCCGGATACTGTGGTTAAAATATCACCATCCATATCACGCAGCATTTCGATAGTTTCCTTGGTATATTCGTCAAATGCAGGAAGTTCCTTATCCATGACGACACCATAGGAATACATATTTTCAACAGCCAGACCGAGAGCAGAACGAATTCCGTCCAAAGTATAATCCTCGTGTCTGTACATGAAGCACACTTTGTTATATTCCATTATCCAACCCTCCTACAGACTGAGATAGCAGTCGAAATCTTCTATAATAATGCCATGCTGAGCCTGAGTGGCCATTTTTTTGGCGGTCAGACCCACAGGAATGTCCTCTATATCATATCCCTGCTTCTTATAACTATCCACACAGATAGAAACATCATCAGCCAATTGGCAGAGTTCAGGGAATTTTGGGTCTTTTGCAAGATGCGTTGCTTTCCAGGTGAAAAATACTTTTACTTTGGAACCTTTGGCTTTGGCAGCCTTGGTGATGCCCATGACGTGATCCATACAATCTACAGTCGTGACAAATATACCTAAACTTTTTGCCATGATATTCTCCTGTTAGAAGATAAGGCTGGTAAAAACACTAATGCGTTGTTCTCTATTGAATTACGCGACAACAAGATACCTCGGGTGAACAACGTGTTATTCACCCGCGATAGGTCTGATCAACCTTTTTTGATAAAAAAGGAGATGTATCCGGTTTCTTCTTTTTCGCCCATATACTCATGGCCGGCTCGCTCACACCATCCGGGAATGTCATTGCGGGAACCAGGATCTGTTCCGTCTATCTGAAGAACCTCTCCGCTGGCAAGTTTTCCAATTTCTTTTTTGGTACGAAGAAGAGGCATCGGGCAGCTTAATCCTTTAGCATCAAGTACGGCCTTTGCAGTAACTGAATCATCAACTTTTTTAAAATCACTCATATCATCCTCCTGACAATAAATAGTAGAAGTTATACTACGTGGTAGTATGTTAGGACTGGAGCTAATCGTACTACATAGTACGTTTGTTTAATAACAGACCTATACTGTAGTGGAAAAGTTCTGTCAAGAAGTAAAAAAATGCACTTAAAATTATGAAATAATTAGTTAAAGTGTTACTTTTGTACGACAATGTAGAGGTTGTTTATGAAATGAACCAATGCTCATTATAGTGGTTCTTGACAAAAAAATAAGGTAATTGTAAAGCAGTAAATATTTTAGGATTTGCAGACTACTTTTATGTCATATCTGCCAGGAGAAAAACAATGAGTGAAGAATCAGTATTAATGAGTAAGGCCAAAGGGCTGTACAAAACGTTTTGTCAAAGTGAATGGAATCCGACGGTAACCGGTGTTGTTGTCGCTTTTCTCTCCGTCATGATAATGGCTTGGTGGAGGCCCTGGGGTGCTGTTGGTGCTTTGAGAAACTGGGGTGACTGGATCATGTACGGGTTTGGTTCTGTATTAGGAACAGATAGTGGTATTTTAGCGTTATATGAAGACGCTCCCGGTTCTATTTTTATTAATTCGGGTTCAGTTATCGGAATTGGTTTTGTAGCAGGTGCATTTATATCAGCCTGTCTGGGCAAAGACTTTGCTCTGCGAATTCCACCGTATCGTGAGATGGTTAAGGCTGTAATAGCAGGGCTTCTTATGGGTGTGGGCGCATCACTTGCAGGCGGCTGTAATGTGGGTGGTTTTTACAATGCCTTGGGAAATCTCGCGGCAAACGGATTTTCGATGATGCTTGGACTTGTTATCGGTGTAATCCTCGGCCTGAAACTGCTCTATCTGGAAATGGAGCATATAAGCTGGGGTGATGGTGGATCGAAAACTATATCGTTGCCATCAGTTGCAGTTTCTATACTTGCCATTGCTGGTATTGCAGGTCTTGTTGCCGGAGCATATGGATATGCCGGTAACGAAGACAGCGACTATGTTTCTTCTCTAAGCGGTGTTCTGCTTATAGCAGCTGCTCTTGGTTATACTATGCAAAGAGGTAGATGGTGCATGGTGCAGGGTTTTCGTGAACCGCATATGACCGGTGACTGTACAATGGCTAAGTCTGTTATGCTCTCTATCGTGATAGTGGCTATCGGAGCAGCAGTCTTAAAATATTCTGTTCCTATGAGAGCTGAAGGTGAGGCTATTCTTGCCCCAATAAATTACGTACGCGGAACTTTCGGTTGGGGCGGAGTTCTGGGTGGTTTTCTTTTTGGTCTGGGTGCAATGTTTGCTGGTGGTTGTGGTTCCGGAACGCTCTGGCGTGTTGGTGAAGGTCAGGTCAAGCTGATGATGGTGGTACCTTTCTTTGCAATTTCAACATCCATGATGACGGCCTGGTTTAAAGATAATGATTTTGAAGCAGATGGTGTGTTAGGCTCATATGTATATCTTCCGGATGTACTAGGTTATGGTCCGACACTTGTCCTTATAGCCGGGTTCATGGTCGCGTGGTATCTGATAGTTGCCTGGAATGAAGACACCAACAAGCTCATTGTACCTATGTGATGACATAGGTAGATACATTATTGATAAAAAATCGCCATTTCCGCATATTGGATATGGCGATTTTTTTTTATATAACCTTTCTTGCTCAGCAAGCATGGCGAGGTGTTACGTGATAGGTGAGGACAAATGGTCATATTGCAACCATTTAATATAAAAGTGAATGCTGTTTTTTATCGAGTTGCCTGAGACGAATGCAGTTCACGTCTCACTTTTGACTCTTAATCCCTTACCTTTTCAAGGGATAATCAAATTTTTTTTGTATTTACTTCAGGAAATTTGGAGTACAGGTTGGGATGTGGTTTGTGTGATATACATTCAAAATTGTTTTTTACTTGTCTATGTTGTTTAAATGTAGAGATAAAATGATTTACACAAATGGTAGACTTCTACTTGATTTTCATGAAAAGAGTAGTGTTGATTAACTGCTCTTTACACCAGTTTAATACGTAATAATACTTTGTAGGGAAGTGGTACATAAAAAGCAAACATCTCTGGAGACTGAAAAGGCAAGTGAAGTTGCAAAAAAATACTGGAGAATGTAATCTGAGTCCCTGGTGATATCTATTTTTCCACGGAGATGAGTACTTGATAAAAGAACATTCTAAAATTCTTGTTGCGGATGATGACGCAATGGTCCGTTCCACTGTTTCCAAAATACTGGAAATGTTTGGACATATTGTATATACCGCTGAAGATGGGAGGGACGTCCTTAAAATAGTGGATGACAGTTTTGATGTTGTTATTCTTGATATCAACATGCCGGATATGGATGGATTCCAAACTATTGCCGCTTTGAACGCGCTTAATTATGATATTCCGGTGCTTTTTCTAACCGGAGCCGGTTCGATGGATTATGCTGTCAAGGCTATTAATCTCGGTGCGTATGATTTTTTGACCAAGCCTATTGAAGATCTGGATATTTTCAATGTTAAAATACGCAGAGCCATTGAAAAACGGATGTATGTCCTGCAGGAGAGAAGGTACAAGGAAGCTCTGGAGGATGATGTACGACTTAAAGCTGAGCAACTTGAACATAAAAACAGATTACTTCTGACGTACAGCCGCAGCCTTGAGCAAGCCACTGTTCAATTAATGTCAAGTCTCCAGAATGCTATGGAGGAGAAAGACTATTATACTGCTGGCCATACTACTCGCGTAACCGAGTATGCGGTTCTACTGGGTAAATTCATGAAACTACCCGAGGAGGATCTTACTGTTCTACGTAGGGCTGCCCAGTTTCACGATATTGGTAAACTGGTTATTGATCTTTCTTGTATACAGAAGCCCGGTAAATTGACGAACGAAGAGTGGATGCTCATAAAGAAGCATCCCAGTGTAGGAGCCAATATAATAGAACCACTTGGTTTTATGGATAGAGAACAGTTTATTATTCGCCATCATCATGAACGTGTGGATGGTAAAGGATATCCGGATGGTCTGACCGGTGAAGATCTGGATGAACTCACTAAAATACTCATTGTAGTCGATAGTTATGATGCTATGACTTCACGCAGAAACTATCGACGCAATTTAAGTATGGAAGAGGCTTTAGAGGAACTTTACTTGTGTAGCGGTAGTCAGTTTGATCGTCGAACCGTTGAGTGCTTTGCAAAAACTATTGTAGACTTTACCCCTGATAAAAGTGTTTTCTCCAATGAATATCTTGATGGAGTTTACGCGGTAACTGAAAAGGAATAGTACATGTGATAAACATGTAGCTATGGTGCAGTGAGAATAATGAAAATTACCCGAGAAGATATCTTACATGTAGCTCATCTTGCCAGGCTTAATCTGAGCGAAGATGAACTGGTGAAAATGACAGAGCAGCTTGATAATATTCTTTCATACGTCGATAAGCTCTCAGAACTTGATACAGATAATGTACTCCCTACAACTCATGCCCACAAATCCGTTAACGCGTTTCGTGAAGATGCGGTAATGCCTTCCTTACCTTTAGAGGATGCTCTGGCGAATGCTCCGGAAGACAATGGTCAAATGTTTAAAGTGCCGCGGATAATCTGAGCAGATACTGAATAGTCCTTAAACTCTAAATATTGTTAAGTCAGGCTTTATAGCCTGTTTTTTTTTGAGGTTTGTATGCAGCCCTATGAATTGACCATGGTTCAGGCCATGGAAAAACTTGATGCAGGTGAACTTTCCTCGGTTGAACTGACACAAAGCTGCCTCGACAGGATCGCTGAGGTTGAAAGCGATGTTAAGTCGTTTATTTTACTTGATGGTGATGCAGCACTCAACCGGGCCAAGCAGACGGATGTGGAACGAAAAGCTGGGAAAAAGGGAAAGATATTAGGTATCCCTCTAGGTTTGAAAGATCTTTTGTGTACGAAAGGTATTACGACTACCTGTGGCTCGAAGATTCTGGAAAAATTTGTACCACCATATAACGCTGCAGTAGTAGAAAAAATTAATGACGAGGGTGGTGTTCTTCTCGGTAAACTTACAATGGATGAGTTTGCTATGGGGTCAACTTCTGAATCCTGTTGTTTCGGTGTTCCTCAGAATCCCTGGAAAGAAGGCTATGTGGCAGGTGGGTCATCAGGTGGCTCCGCTGCTTCAGTTGCTTCTGGTGAATGCCTTGTTTCACTTGGTTCCGATACCGGTGGCTCTATTCGCCAGCCGGCATCATTATGTGGTGTGGTGGGTATCAAGCCCACGTATGGAAGTGTTTCTCGTTATGGTTTGGTGGCTTTTGCTTCCTCCCTTGATCAGATAGGCCCGCTTTCACGTGATGTTGCCGATTCTGCACTTATGATGAATGTAATAAGTGGCTACGATAAGCGCGATTCTACCTCTGTGAACAGGGAAACTCCGGACTACTCAAAAGCGCTTACTGAAGGAGTGGCAGGTTTGCGCGTCGGTGTACCGCGCGAATATTTTGGTGAAGGACTCGACCCTGAAGTACGAAAAATTGTTGAAAACGGTATAGATATACTCAAAAGGGGGGGAGCTACAATTGTAGATGTCTCTTTGCCACATACAGATTATTGTGTGGCAGTCTACTATCTCATAGCTCCAGCGGAGGCGAGTTCAAATCTTGCCAGATACGATGGTGTCTCGTATGGATTCAGAGACCATGATGCCGAGTCGCTTATTGATATGTATAAGCAAACTCGTTCAACAGCGTTTGGTGCTGAGGTAAAGCGGCGCATCCTTATTGGAACCTATGCTCTTTCATCAGGCTATTATGATGCGTATTATAAAAAAGCGTCTCAGGTACGTACACTTATCCTCAATGATTTCAAATCAGCTTTTGATAAATGCGATGTGCTTATATCACCAGTAACACCTACACCTGCCTGGAAGACTGGTGAAAATGTCGACGATCCATTATCAACATATCTTTCTGATATTTTAACATTATCTGCCAACCTTGCAGGTATTCCAGGCATGTCGGTACCTGGTGGTTTTAGTAAGAGTGGATTACCGGTGGGAATTCAGTTGCAGGGCGCTCATTTTCGGGAAGATATGCTGCTGAAGGTCGCCTATAATATTGAAAAAGCTGTTGGGCTTGGCGCGAAAATCGCACGTAGACAGTAATTTATGTGGAGTATATCGTCGAAAAGTAGAGGTGCCTCAATATTTAAAAGTGTTTATTATTTGTAAAGTAGATATCTAGCTTATATTTCAGAGTCTCTTTTCTTTCTTTTCAGGAGCTTTAAAAGAACACTTAAAGTGGGACAGCTGGTAGTTTTCGGTATGGAATACGTTACGGAAAAAACGGAACACAGGGAGACACCTCTTGAAACTGAATATCCCTGGAAAAATACAGACCTTACACGCGTATTCGTCAGGACAAAAATTGTGCGTGGTCGGGCGGAATGAAAGTATAAACCTCGCCTCAAATGAAAATCCATGGGGGCCTTCGCCTCGGGTTATCTCTGCCCTGCAATCAGCTTTGTTGCGGCTGAACAGGTACCCTGACGATTCGTGTGTTTATCTAGTAGATGCTCTGGCATCTCACTATAGTATGATGCCTGGTGAAGTCGTCATTGGAAATGGTTCGAATGAAATTATCGAACTTCTGATCAAAGCTTTTGTTGGTGAAGGCGACCGGGTTATTACAAGTCATCCTTCGTATTTGATGTACCGGAGACTTGTGCAGATGAATGGCGGGGAAAACTTTTTGATCCCCTTAAAGAAAATGCGCCATAATCTTACAGCTGTTCTTGCCGCTATTACAGAAAAAACCCGCCTTGTTTTTTTAGATAATCCCAATAATCCGACAGGAACATCTCTTGATCCTGTCGATATCTATACTTTCCTCAGTATGGTGCCTGAAAGCGTCATCATAGTTCTCGACGAGGCCTATGTTGATTTCCTGGAGAGTGATCAGCAGGTGGATGTCTATTCATTGATAAAAAACACTAAAGGACGCTGTCCCGTTGTTTCGGTGAGAACCTTTTCGCATGCATACGGTTTATCCGGGTTGCGAATTGGTTATGGGCTTATGCCGGAGGAAATTGCCAAATGTCTGCATAAGGTACGTCAGCCTTATAATGTTAACAGTCTTGCTCAGTTAGCTGCTACCACTGCTCTCGAAGACGAGGAATACTTACTCACAACCATTGAACAAACGCGTGCAGGACGTGAGTTTCTAAGGTATGAGTTGGCAAAAAGTGGATGTGTGAGTTATCCCTCCAGAACAAATTTCCTTTTAGTAGATGTTCAGGGGAAAGCTGATCCATTATGTGAGGCTATGCTCCATCAGGGAGTTATCATACGTTCTCTGCGTAGTTACGGTTTTCCTGACTGTATTCGTGTTTCAATCGGTACAGAAAATGAAAATTTGCTATTTATTAAAGCCCTTTCAGAATGTCTACAGAATCTTAATTATGTCTGATAAGCAAAACATAGTAACAATTGATGGCCCTTCAGGAGTCGGTAAGTCGACCATAAGCAGAAAGGTTGCAGCCGCTCTCGGATTTACCTATCTCGATACCGGCGCCATGTACCGGGGCGTTGCCCTGTATCTGCATAATCAGGGGATTGACACGACAGATGAGATAGCGGTATCTGCGTCACTGGATTCTCTTAATATAGAACTTGTACCGGCCAGAGATGAAAACAGCGATGTAGGGGTGCTTGTTTCAGGGGAGGATGTAAGTGCAGCCATTCGAACTCCGGAAATGTCAATGATGGCATCTGCTATATCCAAGCTGGCGGTTGTGAGGAAAAAGTTAACCATGATGCAGCAGAATATCGGCTGTAAGGGGAATATTGTCGCTGAAGGTCGTGATACTGGCACGGTGGTTTTTCCTCAGGCTGCACATAAATTTTTTCTTGACGCAAAACCGGAGGAGCGTGCTCATCGTCGTGTACTGCAATTACGGGAAAAAGGCGAACAAGCCGATGAACAGGAAATACTGGCTCTTACGCTTGAGCGCGATAAAAATGATAGAGAACGTGCCCTGGCGCCATTACGGCAGGCAGAGGATGCACTGGCTATAGATACCACATATATTGACATAGATGAAGTGAGCAGCAAAGTGCTCGAAGCCGTAATTGGAAAATCTTGAGCATATATGTATCTCTGATGAAACGTAAATTTCAGTTTGATCTGATAAGGCGTGGAGTGAGAGGTTGTCAGATATGTATAAAAAGAGCCGCCTGCAAAAAGGGGCGGCTCTTTTTATATTTTTATTTGCTCTTACATTTATTCAGCAACGAAATCAGCACGTCTGTTGAAGGCATATGAGTCTTCATCCTGTCCTGTAAAAAGTGGTTTTTCTTCTCCATAGGATACGGTCCGCAAGCGAGCCGGGTTAATTCCAAGTTCAACCATATACTGCTTGGTGTTCTGAGCACGGCGCTCAGCAAGAGCTATGTTGTATTCGTTCGTTCCTCTATCGTCAGTGTTACCTTCTATTACGACTGAGGAATTGGGATCCTGTCGCATATACTCGGAGTTTAGAACCATTCTTTCAACCATGTCGGGGCGAATAGTTGCCTGATCAAAATTGAAATACACTGGCCCGAAGCCTTCAGAGGATCGACCGTGAAGCCTCTTGTACTCGTCGGTCTGCTCACCCATTTGTGAGTTATCCCTCAAAGAAGTGTCGTCCAGGGATCCTTCAATCGGCAGGCTCTCCTGTGAGTATCCACCGCCTTCAGCGGATGGATAACTGATAGTTTTGCCGGTATCTGCCCCCATGTTGTTATCGGGAGGAATAACTGGTTTCTTGCTGCAACCGCTGCCGAGTAGCATGAGCGATCCAACAAGTGCTGTGAGTAGTAGTTTGGTGCTGATCCTCATGTTCATGATGTCTCCTGTTAAACTATAAAGTGTTTTTGTATGAACGTTACACCGGGTAATACGGTTGTTTATTCTAGTCTTATTCGTTATGAGGTCAAGTAAATTTGTCTGGCCAATAGATCGATTTATCCTTGTCAGAGCGTTGCTAAACTGGTAATTCCGGTTTCCTTCTGTACATGGATATTAACATATTGATATACTGATATTGTCAATATATAGATGAAATACTCTCTGCATTGACAGTATTTTTGAGCTTTAAACTACATCTGCATATTTATGGAAATAACACTTACAACACCAGCTCTTCTCTTCCCGGCTGTTGCTTTTTTACTGGTAGCATATACCAGCAGATTTCTTGCTATCGGAGCTCGAATTCGGAACCTGTATGACAGGTATCAGACAAATTCCGATGCAATAATTTACAGGCAGATTATAAGCCTCAAACGCAGGGTAATTCTAATACGAAACATGCAGGCATGTGCAGTTGTGGGCCTTTTTTTATGTATTTTCAGCATGTTTTTTCTGTCTATGGGGATGGTGGTGGCAGGTAAAGTCATCTTTGTCAGTGCATTGACGTTGTTTGTTGCATCACTTGCTATCTCGCTTCATGAAATAATTTTGTCTGTAGATGCCTTGAACCTGCAACTTCAGGATATGGAAAGCAGCATCCAGGTAAATGACACATCAAATAAACGGATCTAGGCAGAATAACGCATATCCAAAGCTTCTTCCGAGTCCTTGATAATGAAAGACGAAAAAAACGAGTATATATTTGCTGCAACCTGCGGTGCAGGTACAGAAGTTATAGTTGCTGAAGAAATTGAACATTGCGGAGGCAGCAACATAGAGCAGGGTAAAGGCGTTGTCACCTGGTGTGGGGGATTGAGGAGTGGTTATAGCGGTTGTTTATGGTCCCGTTTTGCTTCACGTATTCTCCTGCAGATAGCTTCATTTCCAGTTACCAATGAAGACTCTTTGTATGAAGGGGCTTTGAATGTTGACTGGAGCGAACATCTGGATGCAGAAACAACGTTTGCTGTGGATTGCACTGTTGCCGGAGATGCCGTACAGATCCACAGCCGTTTTGCTGCGTTGAGGGTCAAAGACGCTGTGGTGGATCAAATACGTGAGCAGTCAGGCACTCGTCCATCAATTGATGTCAACCGTCCAGGAGTGCGTATACATGTATTGGTAAAGGGTGAGTCGGCCATTCTGGCTATAGATCTTTCAGGTGACAGCCTGCACAAGCGTGGATACAGAGTTGAAAAAAGTATAGCTCCTTTAAAGGAAACGCTGGCTGCTGCGATTGTTGAAAACAGTGGTTGGCGGAAAATGTTTGATACGACAACAGCATTGGTTGATCCTATGTGCGGTTCAGGAACTTTGCTTATTGAAGCAGCTTTGGTTTATGGCGATATTGCACCAGGATTGTCTCGAAATTATTATGGTTTCACTGGTTGGAAAAAGCATGATCGTAAGCTTTGGAACAGTCTGGTTCAGGAAGCACTAAATCGTGAGGATGCAGGAAACGAAAAAGAATGGCCGATAATTGTCGGCTTTGATTCTGATCCTCAGGCTGTTCGTGCAGCTAGAATGAACGTGAAAAAAGCCGGCCTTGATGACAGAATACGCATTGAGAAAGCTGAGCTTGCTTTTTTGCAACCTCCGGCTGCAAAGGGCTTGATACTCTCGAATCTGCCTTTTGGTGAGCGACTTTCAGAAACGGAAGAAGTTGCTCAACTGTACCGTGCTCTCGGGCGGATTGCCAGAGAGAGGTTTAATGGTTGGAAGGTAGCAGCTTTTATTTCTAACCCCGACCTCACCGATAGTTTTAATCTGCCATGGGAAGAAAAGTACAGGTTGTATAACGGTTCACTGCCGTGTCGGCTTCTGGTTACCGGCTTTTTAGCAGATGTACGCAATCAGGACTTTGAATGGCGGCTTGAAGAGTATCCTGCCAAGGAAGATGTATCTGATTTTGCAAACAGGTTTAGAAAGAATTTTAAGAAAACGTTGAAGTGGGCCGTAAAGGAAGACGTGAGTTGTTTTCGTGTCTATGACAAAGATCTGCCGGAGTATAATGTCAGTGTAGATGTCTATGGTAAGTGGATCCACGTTCAGGAGTATGCACCCCCGGCAACGGTTGAGCCTGAGGTCGCTGCTGCGCGGTTCCAGACAGTTTTACGCGGAGTGCGTGAGACTCTGAATGTCCGTGCTGACAGGGTTTTTATAAAAACCCGTGAACGCCAGCGCGGCAAAAAGCAGTACGAAAAGAAGTCAGGTAAGAGAAAAATGCTGGAAGTGCGTGAGGGAAGTTGCTATTACCTTGCAAATTTTACCGACTATCTTGATACCGGTGTCTTCCTGGATCATCGCCCTGTCCGGGCACAGATACATACTCTTGCTGCAGGTAAAAGATTTCTCAATCTTTTTGGTTATACCGGGACGGCAACTGTTCAGGCTGCGGCAGGGGGTGCGGTTTCAACAACGACTGTCGATCTTTCAGCAACATATCTTGGCTGGGCTAAAATGAACCTGGCATTGAACGGTTTTGACCAGATACGCAATAAGGTTGTGAGTGCAGACTGCATGCAATGGCTCAGAGAGGATACCGGGGTCTATGATCTTATATTTGTTGATCCTCCTACATTCTCTAATACCAAAAAGGAAAAGAGGGTTTTTGATGTTCAGAGGGATCACTATGACCTTATAAACCTTGCCATGTTGAGGTTGGCGGATAACGGACTGCTTATCTTTTCTACAAATTTCAGACGGTTTTCTCTCGACCCACGGCTTATTGAGGCGTACGACGTTATAGAGACAAGCCGGGCTTCAATTCCTGCTGATTTTTCAAGAAACCAGAAAATCCACATGTGCTGGGAGCTCAGAAAAAAAGAGAAAAATGAGTAATCATGAGCGTATTCGTCTTATCGCTCTGAAGGAAAAATTTCAAGATTTCTTTCTATTGGCCATGTTCATGATATCATGGCAGTACGAATAAAAAGTGTATCGGAAAGACTGCCAGAAAAGACTCCCGATACACTTTCGAATACCACTCTCCGGCCTGAATAAGGATGCATTTATGAAAACACTCATTGTAGAAGATGATTTCCTGGCCCGTTCACTTTTATCGACGTTACTTTCTGAATACGGTGTGTGTCATGTTGCGGTTAATGGTGAAGAGGCCCTTGGCGCAGTAGCTAGAGCATTTGAAGAAGGAGCTTGCTATGACCTCATTTGTCTCGATATTATGATGCCGGTAATGGACGGTCAACAAGCTCTTCAAGAGATCAGGAAAATAGAGGAAAAGCATGGAATTATGGGACTTGATGCAACCAAGGTCATCATGGTTACAGCTGTTGATGATTCCAAAAATATAATGAAGGCATTTCGCCAGGGGCAGTGTGAAGCGTATTTAACCAAACCGCTGGACAGGCAGAAGCTTATGAAGCATCTCAAGGATCTTGGATTAGTGGGCTGATTGCGAACTCACTTTTTGCAACCTGCCATGTTGATGGAGTTTGTTGTTGCGGGAAGGTGATCGATATATTAGGGATAAAGGATAAATACGGATATTGTGCACGTTTCAGCTAAATTGGCAGTTTTTATTCAAACATGTGGAAATATCGATTTTAAAAATGGCACACAATCTTTATGACAAATACAGGCTACAGCCTGTTGGCCACGCATAAATGAAAAAATATCCTTCCACTCCCGTTGTTCTTCCGCCAGTAAAGGTATCATCGCTCAGACATCATTTCAGGACAACGTATCAACTCAAAGATGATCAGGTAGAGTTGATGATTCTGAGCTCTCAAAAGTCACTTGAAGCAACATTTATTGCTGCACGTGAAGCGTTGCTGGCTGCTGATGTTGCTTCTCAGCTTGTTAAGGTAGTGCATAACCTTAAAGGGGTTTTGCTGAATATGGGAGAACCGAGGTGGGCGGAACTGGCAAGGGATATTGAGGTAGCAGCCACAAATAATGACGACAAAGATTACGCAGCTGCGATCAAGGTGCTGGTGGATGGAGTGGTGGATATCACAACGTATAAACCAGGTGTAAAGTAAAAGCAGAACCGGGTGAGCTGTCACCTTTCAGGAACAGAGAACTTTTTATCCGAGTGAAAGGAGGATAATGGTGTCCCTACAGGAAAACGAGATGGAAAAACTCCGAAACCAGGTTTTAGACCTTAAGAACAATGCCAGTGCCTTTAAAAAAAGGATAAAAACACTTGAAAATGCTCTGCAGAGAGCTGAGCAGGCAGGTCGGATAAAGAGTGAATATCTGGAGAATATGAGCCATGATATCCGTACCTCGATGAATGGTATCGTGGGTATGACCAGCCTTGTTATGGAGACAAATCTGACTTCTGAGCAGGAACAGTACCTGAATATGGTAAATACTTCAGTAGACAGACTGCTGGAGCTTGTCAATGAGGTACTTGATTTCTCAAAGATTGAAGCTGGATTGCTTCAATTGGAACCTCAGGATTTCAATCTCAAAGAGAGCCTTGATCATGATCTCTATCTGTTGAGACTGGCGGCTCAGCAAAAGGGTTTGAGTCTGACCTGTCAGATAGACGCAGATGTTCCTGAATATGTTTTTGGAGATTCGAAGCGGTTGGTACAGATAGTCACTAACCTTGTGAATAACGGTATAAAATATACCGAAAAAGGTGGTGTTACTATACTGGTCAAGAATGATGGCTACGATGACAACAATAGGCTTTCTCTCCACTTTTCCATCAATGACACTGGTAAAGGTCTTGATATGGAGGCACAAAAGCGTATATTCCAGGCTTTCTGTATGCCGGATTCCATGCAGGCCACCAGGACAGGAGGCATAGGTGTCGGTTTGACTATCTGCTCACAACTGGTGAAAATGATGGGTGGTGAAATTGGTCTTGCCAGTAGTAAGCGGGGATCAAACTTTTGGTTTTCTGTTCCGTTCAGGGAGGTCGCGTATCCGGATCTGGAATTGGAAGTGGATCAGCTTACCGTCCAGCGACAGGCGGAGACCGCTATATACGCCTTACAGGGAGCGAAAGTTCTACTGGCAGAAGATGATCCTATAAATAAAGTGTTGACTGAAACACTACTTTCTCAGGCTGGTGTGATTGTTGACAGTGTTGAAAATGGTCAGGATGCATACGATAAAATAAGAGATGAAACGTATCAGGTATTGCTCATGGATGTGCAGATGCCGGTTATGGATGGGCTTGAGGCTACACGTAAGGTGCGGTCCTGGGAAAAGCAGAACGGTAAACCCAGAATGACTATAATTGCGCTCACTGCTCTGGCTACACAAGGTGACCGCGAAAATTGTCTGCAAGCAGGCATGGATGACTATCTACCCAAGCCGATAGAGAAAAAACAGTTACTTGATATGCTGACGAAATATCTTACCCGTTCAGCACTGGTTCTTGACGGAGACGTAGAAAGTCAGCAGATTTTGGTGCGGTCTCTTGTGGAGGGCGGGTGGGACGTGACTATTGCTGATTCTGGAAGGTCCGCAATGTATGAAGCTTCCCTTAACAAGTTTGATCTCATCCTTCTAGATGCCCAGATGCCACAAATGGATGGCTTTGAAGCTGCCCGGGTTATCCGTAAACTTGAAGAATATTCTGGTCGTCACGCCTATATTGTGGGGATAGGTGCTGGAGAACACGGTGAAAACGAAAAATGTCTGGCAAGTGGAATAGATTGCTACCTCACACGGCCTGTGACCAGGGAAAAAATGCAGGAAAAGCTGTCAGCACTTAATACGTGAGATTTACATACATCTTATATTGAGCAGGAAAGAGTTTGCTCAAGAGGTGAAGTTCTTTTCTCAATAAATATCCGGAGTGGCTAAATGCCTTGTTTCATCGGGTGAGGCAACGTATAATATGCCGCTGGTCAGGGCGGAAAACATTTTTCCGGCAACAGAGAAAGGATTTGGCAACTATTACGCATTTATGATCAGTTATTCGCACGTATGTCTCGATACTTTTGGATATGAACTTCCTCCGATAATCCTCACTTCCCGGGATATCGAAAACCGGCTTGCACCTCTTTATGAAAGGCTGAAGCTCCCACAGGGGAGGCTGGAGCTTATGAGCGGTATCCGTGAGAGGCGGCTTTGGCCTACCGGCACCAAGCCCAGTGAAGCTGCAGCTAAAGCTGGAAGAGATGTGCTGAGAAAAGGCAGTATTGATCCAGCAGATGTTGAGTGTCTTATATTTACCTCTGTCTCCCGTGACATGATGGAGCCTGCCACAGCCTCTTTTGTTCACAACGCTCTCGGCCTGCCTAAATCGTGTATTATCTTTGATATTTCAAATGCCTGTCTTGGTTTTCTCGACGGCATGGTTATGCTTGCCAATATGATTGAGTTAGGTCAGGTGCGCAGTGGCCTCGTAGTTTCTGGAGAAACTGCCGAAGAGTTACTTGAGTCGACTCTTCAAACCCTGGTCGCCGATGAGAGGCTTAATCGTAAATCTATTAAGCCTGCCTTTGCTTCTCTCACCATAGGTTCCGGGTCTGTCGGCCTTTATATGCGCAGAACTGAGGTTAATGAAACACGGCCGCGTCTCGTTCACGGCGCCTGGCGTGCCAATACCGAGCACTCTGATCTGTGCCACGGAAGTCAGGCCGGAGGCAATACAACACTTATGGAAACAGATTCAGAAGAACTGTTGCACAGAGGTGTTGAAACTGCCGGTTTGACCTGGCAGGAATTTTCCGGCAGGCCCGGCTGGGGTGCCGCTGATATTGATGGATTTTTCTGTCATCAGGTTGGAACGGCTCATGCTCGCCTGCTGTTTGATACACTTGGCTTGGATATTAACAAAAACTTTGAAACGCTGGCGACTTTCGGGAATGTCGGTTCAGTTTCGGCCCCGATAACCCTTGCTCGGGCTATGGAAGAGGGGAGGTATATGCCGGGACAGAAGGGGGCATTACTCGGTATAGGAAGCGGCATAAACTGCCTTATGCTCGGTATAGAGTGGGGACAGGTATGATACGCGAAATTGATGAAGCACAGGCGAAAAAACTGTTGAAATTAGCGCGGGAATCTATCAGGAACCGGTTAAATGAGCGGAATGCTGATTCAGTGCTTCCAGATGAGGCCAGCTTTGCTGATTTAGCCGCAACATTTGTTACACTCAAGTTAGCCGGACAGTTGCGTGGCTGTATCGGAAGCCTGAAGCCGGTGGATCCTCTGGGAGAGAGTATTCGCAAAAATGCGATTAATGCTGCTTTTCATGACAGCAGGTTTCGTCCGCTGACGGAGGAGGAGTTTGATAGTATACACATTGATATCTCAATTCTGACAGAGCCTTATGCCCTTGATTATGTCGATGGTGAAGATCTTATACGCCAACTGCGCCCGGAGAAAGACGGTGTAATTCTTCGTCAAGGGAGGAATTGTGCTACTTTTTTACCGCAAGTCTGGGAACAGTTACCGACCCCCGAATTGTTTCTGGGACATCTCTGTAGAAAGGCAGGCCTCTCTGAAACGTGCTGGAGAGAAGACCACCCGGAAATAGATGTCTATCAGGTTCAATGTTTTGCTGAGGAAAAAGAATGAAAGAATTAGTATTACCGACTGCCTTATGTGAACGGATCGAAAAAATCTATGAGCAGATGGAAACAGGCTACACCACCGTTGCCAGAGCGCTTGATTTTAGCTGTTCTGGTTGTCCTGATAACTGTTGCGACTCATACTTTCAGCACCATACATACTTCGAATGGGCGTATTTATGGCAGGGAATACGTAAAATGCCACCTGAAAGACAGGAGCAGTTACAGCTCTGGGCCCGGGAATACACTGATAGGTGCTCTGTGGCTGAGAAACGAGGTGAGCGTCCGCAGGTGATGTGTCCATTAAATGAGGACGGTCTGTGCATACTCTATGCACATCGTCTGCTTGTCTGCAGAACGCATGGAGTGCCGGCAAGGTTGCGTCGACCGGATGGAAAGGTTATGCCTTTTCCCGGCTGTTTCCGCTGCCAGGAAATTGTTGAGGATCGAGAACAAAATGGTTTAAAAACTCCTCGGGTCGACCGTACCCCTCTACTTACGGAGCTGGCAAAAATTGAAGACGAGTTGCTCAATTTCAAACGTAAGGAGTATCCTCGGTTGAACATGACTATTGCTGAAATGATTCTTGCTGGGCCGCCTGCGCTGCCACCACCCAGATGGGAGTTATGAGACAGCTCTTTTTAGCTGCTATCCTGACCGTTATTGCTGTTTAGTGGTGATGACGGTTGTACGTTAACAAAACATCAGGCAGGAAAAGTATGAGTGGTAAAAGTCCCGGAGATCTCTGGGAAGATATGGGCTCTCTGGACGAGCTGGAAATTATGCCGGTTTTAACCCGGTTGTACAGTGTTTATGAATCACAGCTTGAGAATGATCCGGGTAATGAGCAGGCTCTCGAATTTTTCAGGAACCTTGAAACTGCTCTGGCTCAGGCAGTTGAGTGTAATCTGAATAGACGATAGCGTGGACATTTTTTAAATTTGCATGTTTTCGATAGCAACTTTAGCCATGATTACTGGTTTTTCGGGGAGTGATACTGAAAAGGTTGTTCCCTGACCAGGAGTGGACACAAAGCTGAGATTACCTTTGTGATGCTTAACTATACCGTACGAAATAGAGAGGCCCAGGCCTGTTCCATCTTCTTCGGTTTTCGATGAGTAAAAGGGTTCAAAAACCTTCTTCTGATTTTCGTATGAGATGCCTGTTCCGGTATCGGCAACTTCAATTATTAACCATTCTCCATCTCTTTTGGTCCGCACCGTAAGAATACCACCATCTTCCATCATGGCATCAACTGCATTCATGGTCAGGTTGAAGAGTACCTGGGTAATCTGATCGATAATAACTTCAATTTCGGGCAGGGAGCTATCATATTCTTTTTGCAGTCGTATTCTGTTTGTTGAAAAATGCTTTTTCTGAAAGAGCAGCACATTGTCTATGAGCCGATGGATATCGATAAAAGCCTTTTGTCCAGTTGATGGCTTGTTAAGACGCTGCAGGTCCTGAATGAGCTTTTTCATTCGATCACATTCTTCAATACCTAGTTTAAGGAGTTGCTGGTCACTTTCATTCAGAGATTTCCTCTTATAAAA
>JBFHGS010000033.1:0-28226 GCA_041582995.1 Desulfopila sp.
CCGACGACACCTTGCGCGGTAAATTTGAAAAAGAATGGGGTGTGAAATTAAACAGCAAACCTGGATTAAAATCGGTTGAAATGCTTGATGAATGTGCCAGAACCACATTCAAGGCACTCTTTATTCTTGGTGAGGACCCTGCCCATACCGACCCTGACGTTTATCATATCCAAAAAGCACTGCAGAGTGTTGAGTTTCTGGTGGTACAGGACATCTTCCCGACTGAAACCACCCGCTTTGCCGATGTTATCCTGCCAGGAGCGAGTTTTGCTGAAAAAGATGGAACCTTCACCAACGGAGAGCGACGAGTTCAGCGCATCCGTAAAGCAATAGAACCACTACCCGGCCTGGCAGAGTGGCAGGTTCTTTGTAAATTATCGACACTGATGGGTTACCCCATGTCGTATAACCATCCTTCTGAAATTATGGATGAGATTGCCAGACTCGTTCCGGCATATGGCGGCATCAGCTATGATCGCATTGAGGATAAAGGTATTCAGTGGCCATGCCCAACCAAGGATCACCCTGGCACAACCACACTCTATACTGATTTGTTTTCACGTCCCGGAGGTCTTGCGCAGTTTATAGCTCTCGATCATAAGGGATCGGCCGAAGTACCGGATGAGCGTTATCCGCTGGTACTTATCACCGGTCGAATCAGAGAGCATTACAATAACGGATCAATGACCCGCAGGTCTCTTGGTATATCCGAAATTGTACCTGAAGAACTTGTAGAAATTAGCCCGGATGATGCGGTCTCACTTGGTATCTCGCACATGGAATGGGTAAACGTTTCATCCCGACGCGGCGAAGTGAAGGTGCGTGCCAAAGTTACGGAACGCAGTCAGGCCGGCAATGTTTTCATGACTTTCCATCATGAAAACGCACTCACAAATATCCTGACATCCGAACATCGTGACCCGATTACAGGTACACCTGAATATAAATCATGTGCTGTAAGGATAGATAAGACTGAATAATATACCCGGATATCACTCCTCACCTAAAATGGTGAGGAGTAAAAGGTAAAGACAGGAGCGTAAAAAATATAGATTTACAGCTTCACTACTAAACCGCTTCATGAACAGATGCTGAGTGACAGCATTTATACAATATGAATGCTGCAGTCCCCCCGAAAACCGCCAGGTAAGAAGGCATAATGATCGCATTATGACTTTGGACTGGCGGTTTTTTACTTTATCTGCCCATCACATTTTACTGACTACACGTTGTCACCCTTATCGTTCACCGACACGGGACCGCAACCCATCAATCTCTTCAAGCAATTCGAGCGCCAAAGCCGCTCCCGGCAAATTCACACCAAGATCCTCCTGAAGTCGGATTGTAACCTGAATTTTCTTTATTGAAACCGCACTGAAGGTCCAGTTTTGTGGTGTATTACCCACTGGCGACAGAATGCCCTCATTAATCATATCGTGCACAATCTCGTCTTTCACCTGGCAGACCTTACACAACTCATTGAGGTTAAAGGTGATAGTGTCATCTAATACCGTGCAGGTCTGTTTTGCTGTCATGGCTAGACTCCAAATTTACTTCTCGGATTAAATGGCATCAGTCGTGCCATTTCTGCATACACACTGCGTTCCTTTTCAGTTTCAGCTTTTGGTATATGTACCGCCAAAATGACATATTGATCGCCAGACTGTTTTAACGACGATAATCCTTTTCCTTTCAATCGCATCTTACGCCCGGTCTGTGAGCCGGGAGGCAGTTTCAAATCCACCGGCCCACCTAGCGTAGGAACTTTGATTGTAGCTCCGAGAGCAGCCTCCCAGGGCGTTACAGGCAAAACGAGAGAAACATCGCGCTGAACCACTGTAAAAAAAGGATGAGGTTCAAAAACAACCTCTAGAAACAGGTCACCCTTCCGCCCATTTTCAACCAGTGCATCTCCCTGACCTTCGAGTCTTATCTGTTGTCCCTCGAGTATTCCTTTAGGAATTGTTACCTGAAGAGAGGTGGTTTCGCCCCCGTAGCCATGAACATCACCCCTGTTAAGAGAAATACTTTTTCTGCTGCCGCTATAGCTTTCTTCCAGAGTGATGGAAAGCTTAGCCCGAACATCCTGACCACGCTCCGCCAAATTTGAACTAAATGATGAAAATCCACGAGCTGAATGATGCGACCCACGTCCACTTCCGCCAAAAAGTGTTTCAAAAAAATCGCTGAAACCGCTTGATGAAGGCCCGGAGTATCGCCTCTCCCCGGTAAAGTCGCGAAAGTCCCAGCCGGGAGGTGGCTTGAAATCCTGTCCCTCTTTCCAGTTACTACCAAACTGATCGTAGGCCGACCGCTTTTCCTTATCCTTCAGAACTTCATACGCCTCGCCAATTTCCTTGAATTTTACCTCTGCTTCAGCGTCCTTATTAACATCTGGATGATATTTACGGGCTAGTTTTCTATATGCCCGTTTAATTTCATCCTGCGTGGCATCCTTGGCTAAACCTAAAATCGAATAATAATCTTTATATTCCATTACATGTTCCTTTCCTGAATGCACAAGTACAGCGGGAAACCACCACTTTTCACTGCACAACAGACTAGAGCCACAGATGCAATAGAACATTCAATGTTCTATATATATTTATATCGCATCCTAATTTAACCCACAACCTGCAGCGCCACTCTTCCAACCCCTTTTTTTCTCGCGTGATAGAAGTACAATACTATTGTACCGATATGGTAATACATATTACACTGCAGGCCCAGATGTGCAGTCGCAAAAAATTTCACCTCGGCACCATGAACCGATCATGAAATACTCACCAAATTCAGAGACCAATCTCTTTGCCTGGTTACGCAACAGGATTCTTGGCGGGCTGGTTATTGTTATCCCCATAAGTCTCACATTCTGGTTCGGATATTTTCTCGTGACGACACTAAGTGATTGGGCCGTTACCTATATCCGCAACACCTACCCGCTCTTCATCCTCAAAGAAAATGGCAAATACATTGTGCCGGCCCTGTGGACAGTGAGGGCACTATCCATATTGACCCTGCTCATCATGCTCTGTACCATCGGACAACTCGGTCGTTACACCATCGGTAAAAAACTGATTTCTATCACCGATTACCTTATGCGGCAGTTGCCTATGCTAAACACCGTATATAACACTGCCCAGCAAATATGGGAGGCGATATGGTCAACCAGTAAAGGTGTCTCCAGCCGGGTTGTTATGTTCGAATACCCGAGAAAAGGCATCTGGGTGATCGGCTTTCTTACAAACGAAAACAATAATCCAGACTGGGAACCTCAGAATCGTATCCAAAAAGATCTCATCAGTGTTTTTCTGCCGACCACCCCGAACCCGACAAGCGGCTTTTTCCTTCTTATTCCCAGAGAAGATATTATCATGCTTAAAATGGATTCAACTGAAGCAATGCAGATGATCATAAGTGGTGGTACAGTTACCGGAAATTCAGATGATAAGCGATGAAGTTAACCTATCAAATCAATTAGCAAAATATTAGCCATATATCCTCTCGATTCTGCTAAAAGAGCGACTTCAATTTTCAAGACTTTTGAGGCACTACCCCATATATTTAAATTTTCAGTTTATTCCCGGGTACAACATAGGATATGTTTATACTAAGTTTCACATTTCCGGTATATAGACTATCTGATTACCTCTGAGTCTCAACGTATACAGGTGAGAGGTAATCTGACTAGACTATTCAGAACAACACTATTTACAACCTTCAACCATTATTGGAGATTTCAATGAAAAAATTTATTCTGCTTGCATGTGCACTGCTTCTTACAGGTTGTAGTGTGAAACAACCCGCCACCACAAACCTCAACCTGGAAATCATGGGGCAATCCAACATGATCTATTCAGGAGAGGCTGCCACTATTCGTGGAGAGGACACCCGAAGGGATTCTGCGGTTGCTGTATATAAGATAAAAGATGACCCGGCTGCAAAAATTACCAATATAAGCGCCCCTCACGTTATGCTTACCGAGCAACTGGCTAACGGATTTCGTGAACAGGGTCTCATTTTTTCAAACGGTTCTGATGTTCGTATTCTTTTTAAACTCAATGAATTACTTGTCACTATCACCAAACCCAAAATGCTCTACCTTGCCGAAGCTAAAAGCCAGGTAAGCTTACAGGTTGTTAAAGGCAGCAGCTCTGTGACCAAAAAATACGATCGTCAGGCAACTCAGGAATCTGCCAGACGACCTGATATCAACAAAATTGAAGGCCTGTTGAACAACCAGCTTTCAGATATCATCAATCAGATTCTGAAAGACGAAGATATTCGTGCTGCAATTAATGCCAGATAAGTCTTCTTCAGACCGATACGGAGCTATCGGAATGCAAATATGAACCAGCAAAATGATGATAGCATACACGCTGTTTCTGCCGCGTACAACTCCTCGATACTGCTCGAGGAGTTGCAACAGGTCGCACACGAAAAACTGCGTCCTGATGAAACCCCATATTTATCCTTCATGTTCACAGATGAATGCAGAATAGTTGCAAATACAGGGCATTCACATCAGCAAGTACAACTCGCAGCACTTCAAAACAATATCATCCCCGAACGATATGCCCGTAACCAGAACAGTATTTCCACTGTCGAACAAATTCGGTTGCTGCAAGCACATGTAGCAATAATCGGTTTAGGCGGTCTGGGGGGGGCGGTAACAGAAATACTTGCAAGAATAGGAATAGGGAATCTGACACTTGTAGATGGTGATCATTTTGAAGACAGTAATCTCAACCGACAACTCTTAAGCAGCACCGATGTTCTCGGTAAGATGAAGACTGAAATTGCAGCAACTAGGGTTGCTGCTCTTAATCCTGCTGTAAATGTACGCCCGTTTATCGAATTTTTCTCGGCAGACAACAGTCAGCACATTCTCAACAATGCTGATATCGCCGTTGATTGTCTCGACACCATTACTGATCGTTTCACCCTTGAAGAAAGTTGCAGAGTGAAAAAAATCCCTCTGGTGTCGGCGGCCATTGGCGGCACATCCGGGCAGGTAACAGTTATTCTCCCCGATGATCCCGGTTTAAGACTGATCTATGGCAATCCGAAAAGTGCACCAAAGCGAGGCATTGAAGCAACATTGGGAACACTACCCTATGCTGCTGTCGCAATGGCTGCACTCGAATGTGCTGAGATTGTTGCCCTGGCCGCAGGCCGACCAGTGCAACTCAGAAAGCAACTCCTGCTGGCGGATTTCAGGTATCACAGTATGGAAACTGTAGCATTTGATTAAACCGCACATAAGCAATACATAACCCGCTTTTCTGCTCACCAAGTGTTTGTGTAATACCGCCAGATCAGCTCAATGGAAATACACTCACCAAACACACCTTACATACTGGACGTATAATGAATAAATCTACAATTAATTGCGCAAAATGCCCGTATCAGCCTGCAGACCGTCTCTGTCGTAATGAAAATGGTAAAGCACCTGATTTTTGCCCGACCTTGAACAAAACAGAAACACGCAATAAAAGTCTCAACGAATATTTAGAGAATCCGACCATCTTTACCTTTGCACAACAGGCTTCTCTTCAGGAAAGTTCAGGGTATACCAACCGGGAAATGGGATATGATCATCTCCGTGCCTCAAAATCACGACTCGAAGAAATTGCAGACTTTGCTGCCAGAATGAACTACACACGTCTGGGACTTGCATTCTGTCTCGGTCTCAGAAATGAAGCCAGGATAGTTGAGCAACTCTACAGCGGCAAGGGCTTTGAAATGGTATCAGCAGTGTGTAAAGCCGGCCGAACCGAAAAACAGCATATAGGTCTCAAAAAAGAAGACCAGCTTAACCCGGAAACATCAGAAGCCATGTGCAACCCGATTTTCCAGGCAATGCTGCTCAATGAAGAAAAAACCCAATTCAACATACTACTCGGGCTGTGTGTTGGTCACGACTCTCTCTTTTTCAAATACGCCGAGGCCCCCTGCACAGTACTGGCTGTAAAAGATCGATTGCTTGGCCATAACCCCCTGGCGGCTGTTTACAACATAGACAGCTATTATCGTTGTCTCAAATAGACTCTTCAGGCTATGAGCTTTTACCGAGGAGTCTGTCGCATTATTATGCTATTTCTGCGGAATCGACGCTTACCAGTCCATATTCTGGTCCTTTTATAAAAAAATACCTGAAGGTAAGCGTCGCCTCAGAGAACGAATTAAAAATTCATAAAAATCTCTCTTTAACCTCCTTTTCTTTCTAACTAAATCGTCAGGGCAACTGCTGCAAGCAAAGTATAATGATACTGCACTGCCAGAGAACCCGGCGCAACTGTGTGCAATTTCCGATTGTAATTTACTCAAACAGCTGGTATCTGCATGGGCAAGATCGTTAATGCATGGGCTCATCAGACATCCATACAGGTCTCCTTCAGTGGGCTGGCTTCCAGCCGGGCAACTGATATTGATACTGCCAGCTTTAGCTGATAGCAACTCTTCTGCCCAGCACCTCCAGCTTTTAGGAATCCCCGCACGTAATGATCTTTCAACATAATAATTGTAATAAAATGAATATTTTCATTCATGAGAACTGACATTTCAGGTTAAAGGAGTAAGTCATGGCACAAGCAAAAAACGGAGATCAGGTATCCGTTCACTATACTGGTAAACTCGTTGATGGCAGCATCTTTGATTCATCAATCGGTGAAGAGCCTCTTGTATTCACCCTTGGTGATGAGGAAGTGATTGAAGGCTTTGAAGAAGGTGTACTGGGCATGGCAGTAGGCGAAAAAAAGACTGTAGTACTTGCTCCGGAAAAAGCATACGGCCAAAGAGATGACGAAATGTTAATCGTTGTTCCTATTGCGGAAATGCCTATCGATTTCGAGATTGAAGTTGGTGATGAACTTGAGATCATGGACGAAGAAGATGAGCCTTTCCTCGTGGTCGTCAGCCAGCTGAGCGAAGATTCTGTCACACTTGATGGCAATCCTCCTCTTGCAGGTGAGACTCTCACATTCGAGCTTGAACTGGTTGCTATCGGTTAACGTTAACATCCAGTAATATCCTCTGAATTTCATCTGAACTGAAGAGAAATCCGGGCAATTTACAAAAAGAAAAGGGTTTAGACCTGTTGGTCTAAACCCTTTTCTTGTTTATGTCTGATCGGTGAGGTCTTGTTTTTTCAATAAAGCCCGTATTTTCTCGATACGCTTTCGGTTCGCACCGGCATCCCAGTAGCCGAGACGTGAGGCAGAACGCACATGAATATGTAAACTCCCTTCAGGGAAGTAAAATTCCACATCATCAACAAAGCCAAAAATTCTTGATCTAAAGCCGGCGTGGATATAGTCATCACGCTCCACCAGAATCTCAACACCTCCATACTCGTCAAGTATACTCTTTAACGCGCTCATAACCTCTTTTCTGTCTCCCTGTATATCGAGCGGCAAAATATACGTTTTTTCCCTGTCAGACATACTTGAGACACAATTTGGCGAATCGGGGCAAGGCGAAAAATTTCCGTCGTGTAGACCAATGGAGGATGGAGGATGGCCTGAACAACCGCCAAGCAAAAGCATCATGACTAACCCGGTGCATACCAGTACGTTCTTCATAATTCCCATATTACTCCTCAAAGATTACCTTTTGAAGTTACGGAACTTTTCACTCAAACCAGGAAACAGGTCAACCCAAAGTCACAACCTTACCAGCCAATTGAGTGGCTGTAACAATATCCAGCATATTTGTTGTAGAACCAACCTTCTTCATTGATGTGAGACCAAAATGTTCAAGACAGGTGCCACAAGCAAGAATGATCACCCCCGCCCGTTCATATTCCTGTAGTTCCCCCAGGACCGGTGATGATTCAACAGTGAGTTTTACGCCACCATTTACAAAAATTATCTGCCAGAGATCCGGCCCCATTTCTTTGATGGTCTTCAGATAATTTATCATCAGCTTCTTACCAAGCTCATCATCACCGGAACCGAAACGATCGGTCGTAACAAGTAAAAGAATCTTCTGATCTGATTCTTCATTGTGTTCTTTCATGACCACAGTTTCTTCAGTCTCATTACTTCCCTGTTCATGCAGCGCCTTAAGCCTGAAATCAGTTCCTTCACGAGATTCTGTCACCGCATACGCCCTGGAGCCGAAAAAACGGGTAACATTCTCACGAGACGCTTCATTATCAACCAGAACCGTTATTTCCGTATGTTTACCCTGCTCTACCGCATCTTTGACAAGCAGAACCGGTGCCGGACAGGTCAGGCCACGTGCATCAATAACTTTTGACATCATCTTCCTCAATCACTTTAATAATATTGTGTTTTTTACACTATCAATTACATACCCAATAATTGCCGCATCCTTAACACCTTCAACATGCAATCTGCTGAGAAGCCGGGGAACTTCCTTTTCTGCGCATCCAATTAAAAGTCCACCTGAGGTCTGAGGGTCAAAGAGGATATCCCGTAAAACCGGATCAAAAGCATCAGGTAACACAACCATATCCTTTCTGAACTCTCTGTTCTTATAAGCCCCTACCGGTACAAACCCCATTGCGCCAAACTCACGCGCTTCCGGCAATACCGGAACCTTTCCGGATTCTACAACTACACCCCTTCCGGAACCACTGACCATTTCTGCAATGTGTCCAAGGAGGCCGAAACCTGTTATATCGGTACAGGCCGAAACTGAAAAATCACACATCACCCTGGCGGCCACCTTATTTAAAGTTGCCATCAGTTCAGTCACCGTACTTATAGTTTCCGCCGATGCCAGTCCTGCCTTTATTGCGGTATTGATTATTCCGGTTCCAAGAGGTTTGGTAAGGACGAGACAATCACCCGGCCTCAATCCCTGATTGGCAAGAATCTTCTTCGGATGAACAAAGCCGGTTACAGACAAGCCATATTTCAATTCTTCGTCTTCAACACTGTGCCCACCCAAAAGCACTGCCCCGGCCTGCCGCAACATTGTTGCTCCACCTGCCAACATCTCCTGTAGTGGTTCCCTACCCATAGTCTTAATAGGGTAAGCAACTATATTCATGGCAGTTTTAGGAATTCCACCCATTGCATAAACATCAGAGAGAGCATTTGCCGCAGCTATGCGACCAAAATCAAACGGGTCATCAACAATCGGAGTAAAAAAATCAACAGTCTGGATCAATGCCAGCTCATCAGAGATACGGTAAACTCCTGCATCGTCAGCCGTTGCAAGACCGACAAGCACATTCGCATCTGTAGGAAAATCTAATGTACTCAACGCTCCATCCAGGTCCCCTGGAGAAAGTTTTGAAGCTCAGCCTCCACCTTTAGCGCATTGCGTCAAACGTATTCTGCTCTTACTCATTCTTTCCTCCCTGTAACCCGCACATTACATCTTTTACTTCATATATATGTTTCTCTCCGCACAGGGGACAAGGTGAATTGAGGCAGACATTTCCTTGCAATTCTCTCCCTCCTTCCGTGTTTGCCATTACTGCATAGTCCTTTTCAAGACTGAAATCAGTTGAACTGAAAATTTCGTTTTTAACAGGGCAGTTAAAGTACAAACGCATGGAATATTCTCATTTAACGTTGATTTCTTGTGACCATTTTGACTACTTATGCAAGGTCTTCAACTTCAAGAAAATTTATATCAAATTTATGCTCCCTGAATACCTCCTGAAGCACTTCGATAAATACACCTGAGCCAGGAACCATCTGTACTACCGGATGTTGAGAGTCGCTTTCCTGCTTGCATGAAATCTCACCGCCCTTATAGCCCATACATGTAGTTCGTACGCCGCAACTCGGACTACCGGCAACGCCAAGAACACCTCGAATTTCATAGCCGGATGCCACCCAGGCAGAAATCTGATCAATTGAAGGCTGCAGAATTTCGTGACAAAACCTTCTATATGCAGCGGTATCATATTGATTTTTCGTCATCCCCCAACGCTGCATACCAAGCCATGCGGTTTCCGGACAGGGGAGTTGTAGCAGACCTGTTCCATCTTCAATCAATTTACCAATTACCATACTATTAACTCCCTCATATTCAGCAAGGGGCATAATCACAGCATTGGCATTGAGATGACAATGGCAAAGAACCATTATACATTTACTCCGTCTCATACGCTAAACTCCAACGTTCAGATATTGTGTTTTATGAGTTGAGACAAAAGTTCAGTCTCTTTCATTATTTTTGGAGAAAGGCCCAGGAGTACTGCCAACTTTGAGACGTTCGGCGGATAAACATGTGCAGCTGCCAGAAGGTCGTGCTGCGAAAAAATATCTGCAACCCCACCATCAGAGATCACCTTACCATTCTGCAATACAACAATTCGCTTACAATAAGCTGCACTAAAATTCATGTCATGGCTCACAATAATAACCGTCTTACCATTGCTTGTGAGTTGCTCAATTATCTCCCCGAGAAGATCTAATCCGTATTGGTCCTGGCCCATTGCAGGCTCATCTAAAATGACAATATCGGTTTCCATCACCAGAACAGAGGCTATTGTCACCATTCTACGGTGCTGAAAACGTAAATCCTGAGGATTCTCATCTCGCTGGCCGGTTAACCCTACTCTCTGTAACGCTGCATCAATCCTGTCGCGTATTTCTGTATTGCACAACTTCAGGTCGGCAAGTCGCAACCCATAACCAACTTCATCTACAACCGTCTGATTAAAAATCTGATCATCTGGATTCTGAAAAACAAAACCAACCAGCCGCGCAACTTGCGGTGAACGCATTATAGCGACATCTTCTTCAGCCAGATAAACTGTACCGGCTGAAGGCTGAAGAAGACCGTTAAAATGTTTGATCAATGTCGTTTTACCTGCACCGTTTTCACCAATAACGGCAACACATTCTCCTTGTGAAATGTTCAGGTTTATACAATCAAGCGCGGTAATATTACCTTCAAAGATATGTGATAGGCCACGTACTGTTATGTTTGTTGCCACGTCCTAAAACCTTCTGCAATTTCATCAAGGGTTATCGGCATCTCATCTCCACTCCAGCACCCCTGCCGCTGAGCCTGTGCAACCATCCTCAATATCTCTGGAACGAGAACTCCGGAAGACGCTGTGAGAAGCCGCCGTAATGCCCTGCGCGGAGTATCATTACATACAATCGCTCCATCCGTAAGAACCACTACCTTGTCGGCGCAATGAAACAGCTCTGCAGGATTCACGGTGGCAACGATAATTGTTTTCCCTTCTCTATTAAGTTTTTTCAGTAACTCTATAATTAGCTGTCTGCCATGGGGGTCAAGTTGGCTCAGCGGCTCATCAAGAACCAGGATATCAGGCTGCAGGACCAGTACAGATGCCAATACTACACATTGGGTTTGTCCTCCGGAAAGGCTTGTTGGCAAACGCTCTGCCAGATGCTCGATACCACACATCCCAAGCGTCTCCTGTATCCTGCGATGCATTACTTCCGATTCTATCCCGAGGTTTTCCATGGTGCAGGCCAGTTCTTCACGCACTGTCTGTGCAGTACAGGATAACTGGTTATGCGGGTTTTGAAAAACCTGGCCAACCAGCCCGGTAAGATCGTGCATGGTAACGTTCGTGATATCCGTACCATTAATGCAAACAGTCCCCTCGCTCTGCCCCTTATAAAAATGTGGTATAAGTCCGCTTACACTATAACAAAAGCTCGTCTTACCAGCACCTCCGGCACCGGCAACCAGTACAAAGCTACCGGAAGGGATCATCAGATCAATTGTATTCAGAGCCGGTGAACTGGTAAAAGGATACGAATAGGAGAATTCTTTCAAATGTACTGACGCCATAACCATTGCCCCAAGATTCCTGCGCTGATACATACACATAACAGCCTTAACAATCCTTCCCAGCGCATTTCCACAATCGGATTAAGAGATGATTTCGGCCCGGATAATCTAAAACCTTTGACCTCAAGAGCTGCTGCACGTTCTTCAACATTGCTGAACACACTGATAACAAGCGGGGTTATCAGAGGCAGCAGAGAGCGAATCCGCTGTGCCAGACTCCCTTCAATCTCAAGGCCACGTGCCTTCTGGGATTGCTGTATCGCTTGTGCACGATCCCGCATCATTGGGATCAAGCCATAACTAGATAATATAATATAACATATTGTAGGGTGACAGTTCCGGCTATATAAATCTTTAACAAGTCTTTGCGGCGAAGTCGTCATGGAAAATAGCAGCAGAGTGGCCATAAGTACCGCCACTCTCTGGATGATAAAAAATGCCCGGTTCGCCCCTTCGACATTAACGGTTATTGTCAATAACTTTACACTATCAGTCGCTTCTACCGGTAAAAAAAAGGTGTAGATCAAAAGTATGAAAATCACGAACGAGAGGAGAAAGACCGTCAGTGTCTTCAAATATTTAATCAGGATACCTGCTTTATAGAGCAGAGGCAGCAGCAGTATTATGATGATTACCCCGCCGTTGGGACTCCCGGGCAAAAGAAAAGCAGACAGGATGATAACAACAGCCGAAAAGAGTTTGGTAACCGGGCAGAGCCTGTACAACAAACTCTCTTCAGTCTCTGTAGAACCAGTACTGTACAACATTAAATAAACAGTGACTTAAGAACGGGAAAGTACATTTTCTGCACGTGAGAACTTGCTCACCAGTCTCTTAGACAACACAGAAACAAGAGCAAAAGCGACAAGAACTGTGGGCACCTTATCCAAAGGTTCAACCATCAAGTTCTTATAAAATGCTGCTGAAGTGATTTTCACGCCGGATTTTATCATTACAGCTGTAAGAAGTGAAGCACCGCTGCCTTCTACTCCTCCATAAACGTAGACCACGATAGGTGTAGCGACAAAAGGAGTTGTTACCGCAATAATGAGCCCTGCCAATATAGCTTTCCACCAATTTTTCATGAGTCCAAAATGGGCACAGCATCCTGCAACAAAACCAATCCAGGCAGCTACCGGAAAAAATGGCAACGCTGAAGGAGAGAAAAATCCCCAGACAACGTTCGACAAAGCCCCGGTTAAGGCTCCTGCCAACGGTCCGCAGAGAATCCCTACCAGAACAGTTCCTATACAATCCATATAGACAGGTAGTTTCAGAAGAGCAACTATCTGCCCTATTACAATATTTAAAGCTATTGCTGTCGGAATCAAAGCTATCGTCATTGATGAAAAATCACGTTTTACATTGAACATCAAATTTCTCCTCTACAGTTGGAACAGATTGAAATACAAGATAAATTATAGATATAATGAATCGCAGCAAAATATCTCCACGACATATCGATGTCAACCTAAGAGATATGATAAATAGAATACATTGTATCGTTTTTTCCGATATCGAAAATATACTGTTATGGAAAAGATTCACAGTAAAGGCAGGATAGAGACAGACAACTCTGCAGAGGGCAAACTGTATGACATAAAATCGAGTGTTATTTTAATCGCAATTCTTCTGATAGAGACCGCAGAACAGGTCCTTCAGCAAACCATCATCAAGCCTTTCCAGCAGTTGCTCTTCATAAGGATCATCAGGGTTTTCACAGGATGACTGGCCCTGCATCTCTTTTTGACTCTCTCCATCTGGTAGTAATTGAACTACTTCACTTATAAACATAGGGTCGGTAGCAGAAAACAGATCATATTTATGTCTGTCCAGCCACAGGGAAGTCTCGTCGTGCCCACCGATGAAAGGTACATAGAGGTGATTCCCATCACGAATAGTGACCATACGATATCCATTGCCAAGATCATATTTCACACAATTACTGATTCTGTACTCACCATTTTTGGTTCTCTTTAAATAGAGTGAATCACATAACAGGCCATCCGCCCTGATGCGCGCAAGTATCTCTTCACACTGCCCTGCTGCCCACTCAGCTTTCTTCCCTGAACGGCGTAATATTTTCAGTTGTTTTTCAAGTGATTTGGAACAATGCAGATATTTTATCACCAGCCGTCCTCCGTATTTCCCTGCGTATTGGTATGAGAGACCACGTATACTTGACATGAATTTAAAATCGGCAGGACAAATATGTCAAATACTGAAATCCTATCTATTAACCTGAAACAATATGGTAGGACGATATCTTGTGTCGAAGTGTTCTGTAAAATATGTCGGAGGAGGAGTTACAGTACTGTCTTGCTGAGAAAAAGGGGGAACAAGATAAAAATGACACCCGGTATTCAATCCAACACAATATCTATCTGAAATACAGGGTATTAGTGCATAGGTACTCAATCATGCCTGCAAACAATGTTGTTGCTGGTTTATAGATAGAACATCTATAAAGACGGTTAAAGCAAAAAATCACAAACTGACGACACCTTTCCTGCGGATGCAGGCGAAAGCTAATCATCCAACTACCGAAGCATCGGGACAAGCGGTATTAACTACCAAATGACCCAACGCCTCCTAATCAATCAAAGCGGAAAAAATATCACCGATTTCCTGAGCGATTAAAAATTTTTCAGGAAAAGAAAGATCTTAAACTCGCAGATCAGGATAATGCTTTTTCACACACTCAGGGCAAATACCGTGACTGATATCCGCCTCAGAATGTTTATGTATATACACATCCACCTGCTCCCAGTAACCTTCATCATCACGGATTTTCTTGCAAAAAGAACAGAGTGGTAATATCCCGCGCAAAATCTTCAATTCTTCCTCTGTCTGTTTGCGATAACTGAGATCACGCACAGCTGTGACTCTCACGTCCCCATCTGCATATATATAACGCTTTGCCTGAACTTCTATGGGAATTCTAGTTCCATCTTTACACAAACCGACAGTTTCATAATGACTCTCGTCTTCAGAAAGTAACCGTTCTTTGATTTTCTGTTTCTGATCAGGAGGAACCAGATCAAGAATGTCTTGACCAATAAGCTCTTCGCTGGTGTATCCCGACATCTCTAATATTCGTGTATTCGTCTCAATCACTTTTCCGCCACGAACTATCAGGATTCCCTCAAAAGAAGCATCAGAAAGGGAACGATACCGCTCCTCACTCTCACGCAGTTGCCTTTCGATAAGTAGACGTTTTGCAATTTCTTTATTTAATCGCCTATTCCAGAAGAGCACTATTGCCAGAAGAGTTATAGAAACACTTACAACCAATAATACCCACTTCAGGATATCTCTCGGGCGCAATCCAAACTCATAGCGTACAGATAGCCATTTATTGCGTATCTCCGCATGATCTGCGGCAGAAAAACTCCGCAAGGTTTTATTGATAATACTCACCAGTTCAGGCCAGTCATTACGAATTCCCATGGCTTGATTGTGATTCCCAAACAGGGTGGGCGCAGCAACTTTAACATTAGTGTATCCTTTATTTACAATAAGATACGTCCCGACAGCTAAGTTTCCTATATACCCATCAACGGCTCCTGATGACAACTGCGACAAGCACGTATTCGTCATGTCGTCGCCCGTGGCTACCTTCAGCTCAATATCAGGATATCCGGTTTTAAGAAGCGAGTGCATTACATACCCATCCTGCACACAAACCTTTTTTCCTACCAAATCATCAACAGACGCCACAAACTGAAAATCTTTACGGGTGAAAATAACCCAAGGCAACTGTAGATATTCATCACTGAATAGTAAATATTTCTGCCGTTCCTCGGTAATTTTAACAGCAGGCACCATATCAACAATCTGGTGTTCTCTGATTTCATCTATAGCCTCAGCCCAGGAAATTTCAGCATCATAAATAAACGAATAGGATATCGAATGCATATCGAAAATTCTCTTTATGTATTCTATTGTAATCCCACGAACTTCTCCGTCTATGAACATAAATGGAGGCCATGATTGCACGTGTACCCTCACGGTGTTCTTTTGAGCAATCCAGGAAAGCTCTGCGGCATCCAGTTCTATTTCGCTATGCTCTGAGGCTTTGGTCATCTGTGGCGCCAAAAGAACTACAAAAACAAGTGCAACAAGAACAATTCTGAAATGGTGGATATTTTTTAGCGTCTGTTTGGTCACACACTCTCCCGAAAGTTTTAAAAAGCCTCACTGGAAAAAAATCTTACCTGATTATCCTGCATTCTCAACCAGCATGGTGAGACTATAAACGTTAGGGCTTAAGGGGATACACCCTTTTGAAATGCAGATAGTCACTTTTGGTGTTTTTTCAGTATACATCCAGTACTGCATCAAGCTGAGCAGTTAACACCTCTTACCCCACATCTTACACCGAATTTTAAAGACTGAGTTTCAGTGGCAATCAAAAATTCTTATGCCCCTAAGCCTTGATGCTTATTCGTTATCGTACATCTATTTAAAACTCTCTGTCCAATATAGAGTTCCAATTTACTCCATATTTTCGCCGCACCGGCCCTTTCCAAAGTTTATAAAAAAAAAAATCTGATCACCCCTGAATTTCAAATCAATCAGCTGAGGAGTAAGAAGTGATGCGCGAACTGCACTCGTAGGGAGAGACATCTTATACACATGTTTCTGCGTAGATATTTACAGCAAAGACATACTGCTTTGTATACTCTTTACACCTGGTGCCTGCCACCTGTTATGGTTATCAAAGTTAAGAGGGTACTCAGAAAAAAAATGGCCGAACTTAAAAAGCCCGGCCATATACACCGCTCTATGCTAAGAGCAGCTATTTACACGATAATGTCCAGCAATTCGGCAATCATCAATCCTTTTTGTCGAGATCAAATGTGCCTGCTTCAACTTCTTTATCAATATCTTTCATAACTTTACGCATCTGCTTGAGGGCCTGAGTAATTCTATGTTCATTTTCAACGAGAGCCAGACGAAGGTATCCCTCACCTTCCTCACCAAACCCTGCACCCGGTGAAACAGCAACATTCGCCCTGTCCATCATCTCGATTGAGAATTTAACTGACCCCATACGATCGTACGGAGCAGGGATCTTCACCCAGACGAACATACCAGCTTTTGGCACCTCAACTTCCCAGCCCATACGAACCAGTCCATCGCAGAGAACATCCCGTCGTTTCTGATACACAGCAGCCTGCTCAACAATGGAATCATCACAGTCCCGCATGGCAACAATACCGGCAACCTGAATGGCCGAAAAAATACCGTAATCGTAATATCCTTTAATTTTCGACAGTCCTCCGATTATGCCGGTATTACCGACACAATATCCTAGTCTCCAACCTGCCATATTGTATGATTTGGAGAACGAACTGAATTCAACCCCGACATCGAGAGCACCTGGAACCTCAAGAAAACTTGGTGCCACATAGTCATCAAAAGTCACTTTTCCATATGCAAAGTCATTAATGACCATGAAATTGTATTTTTTTGCCAGTTTTACGACCTCGGTGAAAAACTCTTTAGTCGCCAGTTTACCGGTCGGATTATGTGGAAAATTAAGCATCACCAGCTTCGGGCTCGGATACAGAGACTTACACATAGAGGCAATCTGCGCCAGGAACGTATCTTCTGAGCTGAGAGGAATGCGCAACACATTTGCACCGGCAATAACTGCTGCATAGACATGTATTGGGAATGCCGGTGCAGGCACTAGAACAGTATCTCCAGGGCCGAGCAACGCAAGGCTGAGGTGAGAAATACCCTCTTTTGAGCCGATAGTACAGATTACATCATCTTCCCCTGTTAACTTAACTCCATAATTTCTGTCATAATACAGAGCTATTTCACGTTTGAGGTTTTTCATACCTCCAGCTACTGGATAGCGGTGACTCTTGGGGTCAAGTGCTACTTCACACAGCTTTTCTGTAACTGCGCTAGGTGTTGGGTCCATCGGATTGCCCATACCGAGGTCAATGACATCATCACCATTCCAGCGTTTTTCCATCTTCATTTTATTGATCATACCGAACAGGTATGGAGGGAGTTGCTTCATACGATCCGCATAGCGGATTTCAAACTGCGGGTCCATATTACTTCCTCTTGGATTGGGAATTTTTTAAAGTATCTTATCACACTTCAGCCTGTAACGTGATGCGGAAGCGGCAGATATGAATTTTTCCATCACAACTGTCTGATTTTGAAAATGTCTACGAGCACTGAGGAAACAGATAACTCCTCGGCAAAAAAATTAAGTTTACTCAAAAATGAGATGTGTTTTTTGCGCGGGAGATCAAAACAGAATCAACAGAAACTGCGTTTTTTCAACAGCCTGCAGCTGCAGGAGGTGTTATGATATCTGGAAAGTACGATTGTCTCAAGTAATAAAACATGTGAGGTGAACAGATGTTTATCAGTGTACTCGACCTTTTCAAAATCGGCATAGGCCCCTCAAGCTCTCATACCATGGGGCCCATGGTTGCCGCGAAAATATTCCGTAAATGCGCCGAGTCCTTTCTGCACCCGAGAAATGACAATAAACCTCTCCATATCCGATGCACGCTTAAAGGGTCACTTGCCTATACAGGCAAAGGACATGCAACCGACAATGCAGTCATTCTTGGAATCCATGGCTACTCGCCCGAAAAACTTGTTGATTGTGACGTCTCCGGACTCCTGACCACCATATTGCAAGAGAACATTCTTGATACTCAGCATTCTCTTTCATTCACCCCGGAAAACGATATCATTTTCGATTATGGTGAACCGTTACCTCAACACCCGAATGGTATGATTTTCGAGTTGATTGATACTGATGACACGGTCCTGCTCAGCCGCACATATTTTTCGATCGGTGGCGGTTTTTTGAGTACACCCGACCACATTGCCGCCATTGAGGCGCCGCTTAAAATGAAGTCCGCCAGTAAGCACCCCTACCCCTTTGCTTCGGCAAAAGATATGCTTGCGATGGCCGAAAAGAGCGGTCTCACCATAGCAACCATGAAAAGGACAAACGAGCAGAATGACCTGCCGGAAGATGAACTCAATACACGAATAGATGCAATCTGGCATGCAATGCGGACATCGGTAATGAGAGGGTTGAATAGCCAGGGAGTATTACCTGGCGGCCTGGGCATTCAGCGTCGCGCCAAAAAGCTCTATACCAGACTTAACCGTAACCCTGAATTGGCTAATGCTAATGAGTGGCTCTGTGCATACGCCTTAGCGGTTTCTGAAGAGAACGGTGCTGGCCATATGGTCGTTACAGCACCGACCAATGGCGCAGCCGGTGTAATCCCTGCTGTCATTTATTATGCAGTACATCACCAAAATGCGACCGCCGAAGATGTACGCGTTTTTCTGCTTACGGCTGCTGCCATTGGCGGCCTCATTAAACATAGAAGCTCTATATCAGGCGCAGAAGTAGGTTGCCAGGGAGAAGTGGGGTCTGCCTCCGCAATGGCTGCGGCCGGCTTCTGTGCAATCCGCGGCGGCAGTGCAGCTCAGATAGAACACGCTGCAGAAATGGCTCTCGAACATCATCTGGGAATGACCTGCGACCCGGTTGCCGGCCTGGTTCAGGTTCCCTGTATTGAACGAAACGGTTTCGGCGCAGTAAAGGCTTTTACTGCCGCAAGTCTGGCACTACTTGATAAAGGCGTCCATTTCATGCCACTTGATAACTGCATTGCAGCTATGAAACAAACCGGTCTTGAAATGTCCTCAAAATTTAAAGAGACCTCACTTGGCGGCTTGGCAATCAGTTATACTGAGTGTTGAGAAATTCTGCCTTTGATTAAAAAAATTTTTACAGATTCTATTTTCAAAAACTACAGATCAACGGCACTCAGGTATTGAACCCAGTAGCAGGATTCACTTTCACACTGCTTTTCTCATAAATAGTCGCTACAACAGCAATGATAACCAAAGCAGCACCCCAGTATCCAAGGAAGGTGAAATATTCTCCCAAAAAAACATATGCGGCTACAGCTGCAACGACAGGTTCAACAGTAGCAACTATAGACGCGCGCCCAGCCTCCAGATACTTCAATCCATTATAATAACAATAGTTTGCCACAAATGTAGAAATAACAGAAACGCAGATGAGGGCAACCCAGGCTAGCGGCGTTTTATGAACAAAATGTACAAAAGGAAGAATTCCCAGCATGCCGATGGGGAGAACATAAAGGAACAAAGTAGAAGATGAATATTTTTTCGAAAAATACTTCCCTATAGTGTAATAGAGCGAATAGCAAAACCCCGAAGTAAGACCCGAAACGAGGGCGACAATACCGAGTACGGCTCCACTGCTGGCATTACCTCCAGTTTTTGATATTAGATAAACTCCGGATATTACCAGGATTACAGCAGCAATTTTAATTTTTGTCAGCTTTTCACGGTAAATGAAATACGAAAATACCACCACCCAGGCAGGTGCTGTGTAGAGCAGTACTGCCGCAAAAGCTGCTCCCCCTGTTTTTACTGCATACTGATATGCTATATAAAAAAGGGAAATACCAAAAACGGCAAATATCGCCAGTAATGGCAGATCTTTTCTATCTACACGCGTTTCTTTTCGAACAAGGGCTTGCGAACCAAAACAGATCCAGGTAATAAGTGCTCGCCAAAAGGCCACTTCCATTGGTTCAACACCCTGCGAGAAAGCAAGGCTGGAAAAAATGCCAATCAGGCCCCAGCACGTTGCCGCTGAGAGTATAAGTATATATCCGGTAAACATGGCGATATGTTTACCAACCCAGGCAGATACTGCAAGAACATTTCAGTATTTTTCCAGAATGCTCCCCGTTTCAAATGCCCTTCTTCCTTTTGGCCTCATTCTGCATCCGGACCTCTCAAAGCTGAAGAAAAAAGTTCTCTCCATTTTTCTCCCGCATATACACATAGGATAGTACTCTGTGAGGCACTAATGAAAGAGCAAACAGCCCTATGCCACTGAACTGGTAAGGAAATCAGCATGCACCGGATCGTTGTTAAGCACAGATAGCAGAGGAAGCCCTAAAAAATTATTCACGGCAGATATTGAGGTGGGATTATGTATCTCAGGTAACTGAGCAGATCATGAGGAAAAAAAACGTGTGATTCGGTCCAGCACCTTTGAAGGCATTTCAAAGACATCTTGAACGACATGAATCCTGGTAGGCTTTCGGACCCCACCAACCTTGAAATCGGAGTGAAATTTTTTCCCGCATGAAGGACATGCCATAAGCATCCCGCCGATATCCTTTGGAAATCGCAACTGCTGACCGCATTCGGGGCATTTCTTCTGAATGTGTTTAGTCATTATTCCTCTCCCGGAATTGTCATTATACAGACATAATATTCATGAAGTGAGATGTTTGGCATGCAACACCTGTTTTTTTATGGAGCAGCATGGCTGTATGCTGCTCTCTACTACTACTGACCGGTTCTCCTGTTCGATTACAATCAAAACAACAATGCACCACCCATAACCTCACGCAGTAGCGCTGGTGTCAGTTACTCGTTTTTCGAAACAATTCTCTCACAGTTTCAGGAATTTTCCCTTTAGGAACAAGCCGCCCACTCTCACCGATTTCATAGAGACCAAACCACTCCTCAGGGTCTTCTATTTCGTGACGCTGTGAATCGGTCGGGTCTTCTCCGCTTTTCCACCATTCATCCTGTAATTCAAAAAAGGATATACCGCAGATTTTTTCAGTTCCTCTGGCAGTAGTAACATCTTTCCAGATTGCGGCTAATGTGCGGGGAACGTCCTCGATTCGATGTCCACCAAATCCCGGTGCAGCCTTCGGTTTTGGTTCAAATGAAGATGTCGACACACCGACCTGTGTGATAAATATCGGTTTATCAGTACTGCTGGCAAGTTCTTCGAGATACCCCTGATAGCTGCTGCCAGTCACCGACCCCGGCTTTGAAGTACGTACTCCTTTAGCGTAAGTGTAGACATTCATACACATCAGATCGCCAATATCCGGAGTCAGAACATGCTCTTTCGGAACGTCAAGATCCGGTCTGTCTGCGAGCGGGCCGATATGAGTCCAGCTTGTGTGGCAATATAAATGCCGTTCACCATAGGTCGTCAGTTCATAATCCATGGCTTTATCGATCAGTTTTGCCAGAGCAATTTCCGTTGCAGTACGATTCTTTACAATAATATATTTCCCTGTAAAATCACGGATCTCAGGATGACGCTGATTCGTTCTGATCACCGATTCAGCCTGTAGTTCATCGCCTATAGAAAACAGGACGAGTCTTTCCGGCCTCCCTACCCTGTAAGTATGGTCAATCGCGTTTTTTATGATATCAAATGACCAGGCAAGATAGTCTTCTGCCAGAAAATCTTCAGCATATGGAAAAACCCAGATATCCTGGCCATAGACAATATTCGATGTATCAAGAGCCTCAAAAAATTTTGATGGCATGGCAAGGGGAAAGACATGAAGATAATTAGCTCCGATCCCTTTTAACAGGGAGAAATGCTCAACATATCGTTCATCATTACCTGGAGCTTCACCATTCAGAGGTGTTTCACCAGACAAAAACGGAGAATAGCCGATCCCACGAAAAAATTGAGGCGCCTGCGTCTTCAGATCGATCACGTTCGTACCGCGTGTAATAAATCTCAATGGCGACGGTGTATGTGTTTGAAGAGATGATGTTTTTGAGACAGATACATCTGTAGCAAAAGTCATTTCTGAACACAACAAAATGAGAAAAATGTGTAAGAAAACTGGATGAATAATTGTTCTTGTCATATACTTTGTAAGTTTACGATACGTATTGAGTCATGGACAGATTATCCCTCAAGCCTGACAACCCCTGAGGACCGCAAACCGGAAACGATAACCGCGATGTGTTCCGCACGCCAGATTATTATTGATTCCCGGCCTTGAGTTTTTATCCGTTCAAACAGTTCCTGCAATATTTCTACTTTCCGAACCAGGGAATTTCCGCTTTGAGCATCAAGAGATGTTTCCAAGAAGCATTCAATATGTTATTTTAATCTATCTTGTAATTATCCCCTCATCTAACCTGAGTATATCACCTTGAACAATATAATCACTGCAGTTTTACTTGCTGTTCCCTGTTTTTTTCCAGCTGGTCTTCGCGTAATCAGTTCCGGTATACACTTTCCTGCAGGTCTGTTGTCAGATATTGGCTTCGGTATGCTCCTGTATGCTGTTGTCTTAAAATCTCCACGCTGGCTGAGAGCAATGCTATTGCTCACCTGGACCCTTACCCAGGCCATGTCTCAGGAACTGCTCGCTGCGATGCAGCGCTTACCGTCCTGGCAGGATCTGCAATATCTTCTCGATCCAACATTTGTTAAAAATACCACTGCCGGTCTACACCTGGCACTGCCCATATTTGTAGTATCTTTTTTTCTATTAACTATTTTAGCAATTGTGATTCCCGTACAGCGTACAGGCTGGAAGCTTACTGCATGCGGCCTGCTGACAGGAATACTGCTGCTCGGGATACATCATCCGATATCCAAAGCAGCAAGCGGTCAGAGTATTGCTGAGCGCTACAATCCCATGCATTGGTTGCTCACTGATTCATTATCTGGTTCCCGTGCTGTCAAGCTGAGCGGAATCAGTCAGGCAGATCTACCTGAAAGCCTGAGAATTCAAGATCTTACCGGCACTAAGCTTATAGATAAAGGCAAAGCAAAAAATGTACTTATCGTAACTCTGGAAGGTATTTCTGGCATCTACCTTCCGGAAATTCGAGAGAAGATGCATGTTCCGGAAACTATCTTCCAGATGCGTAAGTTTGCTGAAAGCACAAAAGATGGCATGCTTGTGGCCGAATTTGTTACTCATAGCCACCAGACTATTCGGGGGTTATACTCACTGCATTGTGGTGATTTCAGCAAATTCAGCTATGAAATGCCCAAAGCAACTGAACTGCAAAGCAATCCGGCCCGGGCCTCAGAATGTCTGCCTGCCCAGATGGATCAGCATGGCTGGGCCACCCACTATCTTCAAGGGGCAGGACTTCAATTCATGAACAAAGAGAGAGCCATGCCGACAATGGGTTTTCAAAATGTTCACGGTGTTGAATGGTTCACAGAAAGGACCAGCACCGACTTTATCTGGGGAACCACTGATGCAGATTTCTTCCACGGAGCACGAAAATATATCCAAAACCTTCAAGCAGAGCAAAAGCCATGGCTTCTTTCTCTCCTGACCGTTGCCACGCATCAGCCGTTTACTGCCACTGAAGAGATGGCCAAGAAATATGGTTCACGCAAAATTGCCACAGTCGCCCAGCTCGATGATGCAGTTTCAGCGTTTGTTGATGGATTGCGGCAGGATGGCGTTTTAGAAAATACGCTGGTAATCTTCACCTCTGATGAATCACATGGTGCAGAAGGAGCTGGCTGGTATTCCAGCTGGGGATATGCCATACTCCTCGCCCCGGAAAAAGAACAACTCCCACGACAGAAAGAAGGTACTTACGGCCTGGTAGATGTCGAAACAACAATTCTGGATTACCTTAACCTGCCGATGCCGCCTTCAATAGTCGGCAGAAGCATGTTCCGCAACTATTCCACTCCGCGAGAGATGGTCAGTTATACCAGCAGCAAACTCCGCTGGCAGACAGCCGACAATTACCTCTATGAATGTGGCCGGGATGGCAATTGCCAGAAAATGCAAAATACACGAATTATCGGTCCCCGCCCGGAAACGTTCATAGAAGATACAGAAAACAGTGCTGATAAACTCTTTGCTCTGGCCACAGTTATTGATAACAAGCTTCTGGATGCAGATAAACCGCAGGTGCTGCAATTTGCTGAAGGAGAAATACGGAAACTACCGGAAAAGATCGTCAATGAGTGGACAAACAATCTCATAGGTGCTCAATATCTTGCGTTCCCGGAGAATTCGAAAGTTCACGTGGACATTCGCTTGAAAGCCATAAGTGCTCCTCCGGAAGGTGTACAGATGAAACTGACGCTTCGCCAGTTTGAGCAGGAAGTGAAAAGTATTGAATATCCCCCGCTACCGTTATTGCATGCAGGAGAAGAGGGGCAGGTGCAGTTTGAATTCGACAATATCAAATCACGACAGGGATTCTCGTTCCATCTGGTCGGAGAAGGACCGGATACATCTATCCAGTTTCAGAAATTCGAGGTCACCATTACCCCACAACCAAACTGACAGCTACTTCGCGTACAACAACTTCTGTCACCTCAACCCTAATGTGCACAGGAAAACTTTATCTATTGCAGAGCCGTTCCCCTGTTAGCACATAGACTTCGTTACTCGTTCCGTCACATAGCCATAGCGTTCTATGGTCCTTCATTTGTGCCTCGAAGAGCACTAAAGTTGTAGAACACTATTTACAATATACAGGTCTACAGAACGATTTTTGTAAAAGACAGGGCAGAGGAATGTCTCTGCCCTATCCTCCATCGCAGGATCAGGGGCTCTGCTCTACTTGTGGACAGACCTATCTTTGACCACAGTTTCAATCTTAGCACTCGTTACCGGACGTACATTTTTTTCCCTGACAAGAGTTGCTGGCAATTTCTCAAAAGCACTGATAAATGACATTATAATCGCTGCTATATACGGCGTGGACTGAACTACGAGCACAATAACCCAGACAAACATATCCGTTGTCTCAAATCCTTGTTGCCGTACCAGAGTGTCTGCAGCGAGCAGCAGTGCAATAGCAATCAGACCTTCTTCCCGTGCGGAGTTGAGGGCATACCAGAGGTTACTGCCTGCAACTTTTTTGGGTGTTCGAAAAAACGGTAGATTTTTTGTTGCAAATCCCTGCAGAATTGCCCTGGCAATAGTGTGAGTTAATGCCAGACCTGCAACAGCCGAAGCTATTGTCTGAGAAGCGGATGCACTTACCCTGTGCTGGTAAAGATAAAACATCTTTGCCATTTTGAAGATAAAGAAGGACAGTGGAACAATGGTCAGAATAACCATCGGCGGCTCAACTTTATACGGGAAAGTCACCATAGCAACAGACCAGGCTATAGCTGCCAAAGTAAATATGAGATTGATGCTATCAGCAATCCAGGGTAACCAGCCGGCGACAAAGTGATATCGCTGCCCGTAAGTAAGATTGCTCTGATTCTTACGAAGCAAAGCTTTGCTATGGAATTTCATTATCTGGACAGCGCCATATGCCCAGCGGAAACGCTGCTTTTTGAAGTCTATAAAAGTATCCGGCATAACGCCACGGCCATAGCTTTTCGCAACATAGAGAGCCTGATGCCCCCGTTCAAAAATTCTCAGCCCCAGCTCAGCATCCTCAGTGATACACCATTCCGCCCAGCGTCCTGCTTCTTCAAGGACTGATTTACGCACCATAGTCATGGTGCCGTGTTGAATAATCGCGTTCCGCTCGTTACGTATGACCATACCAATGCTGAAAAATCCACGGTACTCTGAATAACACATAGCCTTAAAGAGATTCTCACGATCATCTCTGTAATCCTGTGGAGCCTGAACAATTGCAATTTCCGGTCTGAGAAACTGCGGCACAAGATCCCGTAACCAATCGGATTCTACAGCATAGTCACTGTCGATAACAGCTACGACGGTGGCATCCTCAGCAGTTTTAGCAAGGCAGTAGTTCAGGGCACCTGCCTTAAAACCGGCCAGATTACCTTCATGATAAAATCTGAACTTCGGACCAAGAAGGCGACAATGCTCTTCAACTGGACGCCAGACCTCAGGATCTTTGGTGTTGTTATCCATGACAATGACTTCAAAGTCCGGATAGTCAAGATGAGCAAGAGCATTCAGAGTCTCTTTCATCATCTCAGGAGGTTCATTATATGCCGGTACGTGGATAGATACCTTGGGCCAGTTATTTTCGTCGGTATCAACAGGCTTCAAAGGTCTTCGCCCTGTTGCCCCCCACAAAGCTTCGGCCCACTCATGAGCCTCTGCAAGCAGAACGATGGTGAAACCAGTAAGCCCGAGAATTAACAGCACACCGACAAAAAGAGTTGAAGGTGTCAAATACTGCCACGTGTAATTATAGACTATCCATACACCTCCACTGGCAGCCACAAAAGTAACAAAAGCCAGGAAACCACTCCCGCGAAAGCGCAGATTTCTGCTGTCAATGAGCAGCAGCATAAAGGCTACGGCAGCAATAAAAACCGACAACCCTGCGAGCAGTTGCCATTCCGGTATTTCAACAATAGGCTGGGTGAACGGAAATTTCGGTTCCCGATCTGCGTTATACACCCCCCAGTAGGCACCTACCGCACCTTCGCTGTTTTTTCGTTTCCAGGGTTGATCGAAAGCTTCCAGCACATAATAGACGTAATCATTCTCTTCAGCGTGTTTCAGAAATCGCCGTAAAAATGTCGCCTCATTTGCGGTAGAAGCAACTGCACTCTGCCGTGTACGACCGCTACTTGGCCAACCGACCTCAGTAATAACTATTTGCTTCTCCGGATGCGTCTGCGCCACCAGGTCATATTTTTCAATAACATGGCTGACAGCCCGATCCAGCTGGATACCCTCCCAATAGGGCAGCATATGGATAGCCACAAAGTCTACATCTTCTGCAAGTTCCTTTTCCTTGATCCAGATATGCCATGGCTCCGCTGTACTTACAGGTATAGTAAGTTCCTGCTGGACACGCTTAAGATACCCTCGAACCTGTTCTACGGTAAGATCGCCACGCAATATCGCCTCGTTGCCTATAATGACGCGAATGACGTTGCGATAGTTCCCTTTAGCCAGCTTTATAACTGTTTCAATCTGTTCTTCATTCTTTTCCAGATCTTTGTCGAGCCAGGCACCAAGAGTAACATTCAGATTATGCTTGCTGGCCAGTGCAGGGATATTTGCCAGCGCACCTTCCACTGAATACGTTCGTATCGCGTTGGTCTTACCGGACAGAAGTTCCAGATCTGATTCGATATCAGCATCTGTGGGCAGCTGATGTTTAAGCGGGTCGTTCCACGGCCGCATAGGAGAAAAGGCGAACCCCTGGATCTTTTCTGGCCAGGGAGGTTCGACTTCGGGTCTATTCAACAACGCCCAGAAGCTAACAAAAAGTATTGCAGCCGCAATGCAGGTAAAAATATTTGCTCGTGTCATGCGAAAGATATCACCGAATTCGGTTATGGCGGTGGCAGCGATTGTTCAGGTCGTTTAAAAAACCCGATTGAGTACAGTTATGAGATTAAAATCGCTTGGTAAAAAACACCTGAAAAACATAATCAACAATCATAAATGGCAGTTCTACGTTCTCAACAGGTGCGATATTATAAATGAAACTTCTATGCAACCCTTTTTTCCCTAGGCTGGGAAATAATGAAATTCAGGCATCCGGCCCTCAATCATCAGCTGCGGTATCCTATAGTATCCGGTACTAAATCTCAATAAATAAAACCATTCCAAAACTTTGGACATATAACGATTTACACAGCTCAGAATATCCGAAAAATATATGTCAACAACCTTCATTTCGCAATACCCCAATAATTC
>JBFHGS010000034.1:0-27678 GCA_041582995.1 Desulfopila sp.
GGATACCGGAGAAGGTGGCATCATTTTCTTGATAACTGATTCCTTAAACTCATCTGAATAACGTTTTGACACTGTCGAATCTCGCTTCGCCCATTGGATAATTGGAAATATGGGAGGCGAAAACTATCCTGACACATAGGGAACCAACGTTGCCCCACTAATGAAAGAGAGTGTTCATAGGATATTATCTACAGAAATCGCTGCGGCTTGGTCTACTTAGATTTAATCTATCGAAGTCTGGTATAGGTGTTTTGGCAGGTAGCAATGGTCGGCGGTGAAGAGGGGAGAGACCTATGCCTGCTTTATGTTAGCTTTACTTTGCTTTAAGTAACATGCTAAAAACACGTTACCCTCAAATGATGCTTCCTTAATCTACTGGCTGCTAATCATAAAATATACTCTGTAAGGTTAGATTGAGACCCGAGCCGCGAACCTGTCCGATAAGTCTCGATTGCTACATTTTTTGAAGGTCCGAATTGCTAGAACATTGTCGTGATACTTGACTGCTTCACTCCCTAGGAGAAGTCGGACATCCACGGTAATAACAAAATTGGCTGTAGTCTAACCTACTCTTTCTCCATCTCGTCTATCATTTCCTGTTCAGGAGGAAGGGGAATGTACCGTTTCATCATCTCCGTTTCCGCTTCCTTCGGTCGCCACTCCTTCATGTGTGCTATCGCTATCTTCTTGCAGTTGCCTGGTCGTCTTCCCGTGTGGTGATCTCATCTTGAGTTCATGCAGGAGGTGCGATTTGACGGGATGACTGATCTCATATGTCGGTTCAAAAGTTGCTCTGCTTGGCCTCGCGTTGGGCCCTGCAACCAATCTGCAACTGTCATAAGTATAATTCATTGATGTAGCGATAAAAATCAAGGTAGCAGGTGGTTTTTTAGATTGCCACAGATAGTGATCGAAATCTTGTTTGATATGAGCAGTGCGACAATGTTCAGAAGGCTTGAAACGTTCTTAATACTGGTTCCACTGCTCTTTAGAGATTGAAGCCAATTTCTTTTCGTGGGCTGTCTCTTCGACACCTTCACCACCTTTACATAATGCTACAGCTCGATGGTGTTCAAATGACACAGAGGGCTTCACTTTCTACTTTTCCGCTGGCAATGTCTATTACAACTTCTGTGTAAATCTTCATGGTCTGCTCCCTTAAAAAATAGTGTAGTTCGTAAAGCACTCTCACTTGGCACTTAGGCCTGTATTTGTAGAGTGGTTCAACTAGCAAGTGATTCTGATGTGTATCTATTGCTCATTATCAAATACTGGGAGTCCTTTTGACATGCCATCAATTGACTTGATTATGACCGCGAGAGGATTGGCCTTGCCCCCGTCTAAATCATCATCATCCTTAATGTTGAACGCTTGCCGTTCCAATTGAATTCTCTTGTGCATCACGTTTGCTAGGTTATTGAGAGCTGCAGACCTTTCCGTAACTGCTAACCTCACATCCTGCTTTATGATCTGGCCTTGAAACTGAGTGATGTGCGTCTTTTGTGGACTATTCCCCATGTCACTAATCATTCCTACCTCAAGATCACGTAAGCGGTTTATGTCTCTCCTGTGAGACTTAATAACCTCAACTCTGGTGTCGGATGCACGGTCGATTGCTTCACTATCTAGCATCGTGTAGCACCCTATAACTTGTGTATCTTCCTGAACCAGTTTGGCATTTGCAGCCCGCCTGACAGCTGAAGACAAGTCCCGTGACCATTTGCCAGTTTTCGCGTGTTTCTGAATCGCAGTCCTGCTGCAACCATGTCGCCTAGCAAGTTCGGCATCTGAGTACATATTGGTCCGATACTCACGCTCTATCAATTCCCAATCAAATTGTTTCTTCTTCGTTTTTACCTTTGCCATGCGCTTACCCTCCCAATTTTACTGAGGACTCAGAAGACATACCGACTCTGGCCATCGATATTCCACCTCCATCACCACAATATATTCTTGCAGTAATGATGTATGCTAAAAATCATCATCTGAAACTACAGCGGTCGTCGAAGTCACATTCCTGGTACAAAAAAATGCTTCCAGGCCGATGTAATCTTGATGAATTTAGTCGGAGAGAAACAGCACGCCATAGCTTTGCCCCTAACTCCGATGAATAGCAGCTGGTCACAGCCTTTACACCCTTTTGGCTGATAAAACTCTTCAGCGTTTTCTCCCAGGCAATGCACGATTATCATCGTGACACCTCCGTTCGTATCACTGTACAATTCCGATAACATTATCGTGTCTATTTGGGCCATGGCTGAATTCTTTATAGCTTACGATCTGGCACATCCCCTTGACCTTTAAGGCGACGTAGCTGTCACCTTCAAAAGGTACATGGTTTGAAATGCTCAGCAGGTCTCCTTGCTGGAATTCAAGTGGATGACCAGCGCCCTGCAGCTTTACCCTGAAGAAGACCGGCAGATCTTTGTGCAACCAGTTGTCATTGAAGTCTCTGAGAGTCATTTCATGTTTCACTTATTGTGTTCTGGTCATGGGTGTACCCTGACCACTTCATACTAGCAGGCATCCCCTGGTCACCTGAATTGCATTGTAATATCAATTTATTATATCTTCTTGACCAGAGTGGTCAGGGTGGTCTAAGTAGTTATTAGATTGCCATAAAAACGGGAGTAAGAAAGTGGAGCATGCTCATCTCAGTTTCTGTGGCAAGTTAATCGAGAATACCCTGTCACCTCTGTCCACCAAGTTAACTAATTGATATGGCAGGTCTATGTGTGGTCCTGGTCCCCTGGCCTCTCCCTGTCCAGCGCCGTTACCCCTGGCCATTCAGCAGTCCTGTTTCAAAATTGATCGCTGAATGGCAGGAAGCCGACTTCACCTTCATCAGGCTCATTAAAATTAACCCTTGTTGTTTCAGAAAATGCCACCTTGGCATTATCCAGATCAGGGATATCTATAATGATTGTTCTACCATATGTCCGAGAGGCCCTGCGCTGTTTCACATCCTTACACGGCCAAACATTCGCTACGGCTTTCCAAAACTGTGCCTCAACACAGATGTGACGAACGTTTCTTGAGTGGCACCATGTTTGGTATTCGCCGTAGATTTCACGTTTGAAAACTGCTTGCGGCCAAAACTTATCAATAAACATATCTTCCTCATGATAGTCAGTCTGTCGCGGGCTTCCTGTTTCAGGATCGGAGAGAATGTGTCCACGATCCAGGACACTGAACCAGAAATGAAGTGTTGGCGGCAGTGATGCCAGTATCTGATCAGAAAGACCTTTTGTGACCGGTGCTCTACGCAGATTCACATCATTGAAATCATGGTTAAGCAGGTCATACATCATCGCCTCAACCCCACCGTTGTCTCTTTCCTGAACGATCTCCCCGAAATATTTTGTGTCCTGCTGGAACTCCGATGAAGGCTCGAGGACCAAATAGCGGCGTTCGTCACCGGTTGCTGGGATAACCCAATCTTCATTACTTGCGATAATGACATTGATGAAATTGCGCATGGTAAGGCTGTCGATCCCTTTAGGCTCAAAGAGAACAGTTGGCTCGGTGATCAACTGCTTGAGCTTACCCTCTGCTTTTTTATCTCCGCCCCATACTGCCTCATCAAGAAAGACAAGCAGGGATTTAGAAAGATGCATATTGAAGCGGCCTGTAAAACTTTCCGAATCAGCAATAGGGAGGAAAGCTTCACCAAAAATTGCCCCGAAGTAATTCGTGAAAACTCCTTTCCCTATCCCTTTGCCGCCCTTGAGGACAATGGCGACACCAGGCTTATCCCCGCCAGGCTCTTGAACCGCTCTTGCCATCCAGGCTAAGAGGTATTTGAAGTGCTCTTCGTTTCCACTGCAGATCACCTGAGATATGTGATTCCGCATTTTGGACCAATCGCCATTTTTGGGTTTTAATGGGAATCCCTTGAAGAGGTTGTATGTGTTCGATGGTGTTTTCTCAGAAGGGTCAAAGACTACATCCTCATATGTTCTGCGTCCTTTCCATGACATCCAAACTTTAGCCAGTTCTTTATATTCAACGTTTTTCTCAGTCCCCACATAAACAGCCACCTTGGTGTTAGAGTAATAGTCAAAAAAAGCCTGTTTCAGCATGAAATCAAGAGAGTGTTTTTTTGCTAAATTATCGAATCCCTCCTTTACTACCCGAAAGGTACCACTGAGCAACACCGCAGCATATTTCCTGTTTAGTTCCTGCAGGGCCTGCAGGGTGGAATCCGGATATTGACCGCTTGTGCTATTCAGGGTGTCCTGGCTTGTTTCTGGTGGGGTCCAAGGGATAGTCTCAAGAGTGTCGGATTTCTCAAACCTCTTGCGTATGCTCTCCCCGGTTGGATCTTCCATCAAGAGGTCATTGAAGTCGACTTTGTTCGGGTTATCAGAAAAACAGGTTTCGTCAGGACTGATCAAGTATGCTTGACGCCCTTCACGGCTTTCCGTGAATCGTTTTGCCAGTTCACATGCTGCTCGCTGACCAGGCATGGATGCATTGACATTTTCCCTCACCGGATCGGAGTCAACAAGGATGTAGATGGTTTCCGTCTCATCCGGGATGATTAACTTTTTCATCCCGGATGTTGAAAGGGCGGCAGCGCCGTTTTTCCCGGTTGCTTGCATTGCAGAAAAGGTAGTTTCAATCCCTTCACCAACAAGGATTTCTGTCATATCTCCCTTGCGATCAAACCATATTCCCCGACCTTCACAGGGACCATGCATTTTTGCGCCTGATTTTTTATGAGTGTCCATATTAATAAAGATACGTTGCACAGCATAAACACTCTTGTCATCAGGCTTAGATGCAGCGAAGACAACCATATTATTTTCTTCTTTGGTTCTCTTATCGGTATAGCTATTCCACCTTATGCAGACCGGGAAAGGATCTATATTAATTGCTCGGGTAGCAAAATATTTTTTCGCGTTCTCTAATCCCTCTTTTGTGGCCTGCTTCCAGATGTATGAAGGTTTCTCTTCTATTGTGGTGTGTGTATGATTTTTCGTTGAAGGCATGGTGTTTTTTGCCTTATCCTTATCGGGCACCCACTCAGGTAGCAAAGAATCTTCACGAAATTGGCCTTTGATTTCCTTAAAATCACAACCAGAATGACAGTACACATCTACATCATCATCACCCCTATCAGTAACAGAGAGGGAAGGTGTCTTATCGCCATGGACGGGGCAGCATGTAAGCCACCCTACACCATTTTTAACTTCTTTCCCTTTTCCGTAGTGAACTGCAATATCGTGGGAGAGACTCATTAGTTTGTCTCCCCTATACCCTGGCAATCAAGAAGATAGCCTGCTTTTCGAGGCTTGAGCACCTGGGGGGGGTACATTACATCAAGTAAGTGTCGGAACTGGAGAGTAGTTGCAGACCCTACCAACTGTATGTGTCTTAATTCCAATAATTTTTGTGAGGTTGTTGAGTTGTTATCTGCTTTAAGCAGTGCCCTCACTTGATTAGGCATACTCGTTTGGTCTTGATGTTTGACCGGTGAAGTGCTGTTGTCAGGTTTCATGTGTGATGAAGTTTCTTTTCCCGGGTGGCAACCCATATGGGGAGAGGCCGCTTTATTGTTTACACTCATTGGCTACCTCTCAATAAGCTGTTTAGGTGTGACTGCAGGCCAGAGAAGTCGACCATTCGGAAGTTTCAATGGAAGCAGACCCATGAAGTTGCCCCTAACGCAAAGATTGCGCCGAACGGTGTCAGGAACCACACCGTAGATCTCTGCAATTTTTTTAGTGTTCCAATATTCCTGCTGAGTGCCTAAATTGATGTCCATATTTTCCTCGAAATTTGTGGCCAGTGGATACTCACGGTTTGCCATTGTTGAGGATGACAATAAGCAGATTGGAATATGTTTTCAATAGTAAAAAATAAAGTAAAAACAAGGCATTAGTGTCATGCGGTATCATGCGGTATCATGCGGTATCATGCGGTATCAAAAAAAGATTATTCTCTCCAGGTTCTTTCGCTGTTGATATGCTGATAATTTTTGATCTCGGAAAAAGATCATTTGTAGAAGGTAATATTTGGGTCAACCGGTGTCGTTACGTTGTAACGTTTTTTCTAACTCGACAAGGGCCTGCACTACTACTTGGCGTTTTGTTTTTCCTGTAGTTTTGCAGACTATTTCCAGGCAAGCTGCAGGATAAGGTGTGAGTATAACCTGCAACCTTGTCAGAAGAAGCCCGTCGGGGTCTTTTAATGCGCGTTCCTTGCATCTTTTTGCCGTTCTGCACTCGTCATTGATTTGTTATTCATGTTTTCTCATGTTACGTTGTAACGGTGGTGAAGCTGATCGTGTTTCCTATTTCGAATCGTTTATCACAAGTCTAAGAGGAGATTTGTTGATGGATTCTTCAGATTGCTCGATTCTCGCTTGTTGAAGCATCCAGTCTTCAATCTTGATGTGCCATTTCCTGAGTAGATCAATAGGGCGTTTTTTGTAATGCTTCTCTGCGGTGGCCGAGGGCATATGTCCTTGGATCTGATAAACAATACCAACCGGTGTTTCTAACCACTCCGATAAAGTAGAGAACGAGCGCCTTAATCCATGAAGCGTAATACCCTCGATCTCTGCCCGGCTCATCATCTTCTGGAATGCTCTAGTAGGGCTTTGCAGACGTCCATCTTTCCCACGTGTTGAAGAGAAGACCCATTCATTGCGTCTGGGGAGTTTTGCTAATAGAGAGGAGATGTAAGGAGTGAGAGGGATGTCTCTAGGTACAGCACCTTTCCCTATGATGTGTACCTTTTGCCAGCGGAAATCAACATCTGACCATTTGAGTGAAAGTAATTCTTCTCGTCGTGCGCCTGTTAGTAATAACATTTGAATATAGGCTGAGAGAACTTTATTTTCATATTGTCTTACAGATTCAAACCAGGCTTGAAGTTGTTCGCGCTGCAGGGCGTCATCTCGGGAGGTCTTCTTTGCAAGGTTGTCTTTTTTGACTTTAGTGGAACAGGCATCTGGAGCTGCCAGCCCTTTATAGCGTTTATCATCTTCGCACCAATTGAGGAAAGTGCGCAGCATCTCGAATGCCCGTCTTGTTTCTGTAGGTCGCTTGGGTTGTTCATCAGCAAGCCACCTTTTTATGGAACTCGCAGTTACCTCTGAAAGGGGGCGATGGGAGATACTTGCCAAAGGACCTGCCACAGTCAGACCTTTTCCTCTCTTCTTTTTGTCGCCACCGGGAGTGATGATACGCTCATGGTCTGAGTAGTATTTAGATGACCACTTAGGTTGACGCTCTTTCATATAAATAGGCCAGGCCTCCCTGATGGTGACATCTTGTCGCTTCATTTCCTGACGTTCTTCTTCCTCTGACGCAGCTCTTCGCTTCCTTTCGTTACGGGGATCAATCCCTTGAGCAAGCTGCACCATAATTTGTTGTGCTTCATTACGAGCGTCTTCAAGAGTGATAGATTCAATGGCTCCCAGCTTGACCCGGATCGGTCCTTGAGCGTTGCTTCCCTTCAGTCGCCCTTGTACGATATAAACCTTGGCTGTCTGGGTTATGCGAACGCCAAGACCTTTGACAGTTGTGTCTCTCAGGAAGGATTGCGTTTTTCCCTCAGGTAGACTGGCTTTTCTGATCCTATCAGGCGTCAAGTTGATGTTGCTCATAATGGAAAATCCTCTCTGTGTACCCGTTATGTACCCCGATTCGGTCAATATAGGTCAATTTGTTTGTATTGATCTGTGTGCAGTGCGTTAATCTTTGTATCCGAAAACACATGGAAAAACAACAAAAAACAATGCTGGTCAATGTTGCATACGATACGGCTCATATCCGTAGTGTCCGGGGTTCAATTCCCTGCATCGCCACCAACGTTATCACCTGCCTTTTGAAGGCGTTTACATAAGGCATTATTACAATATTTTGTAATAATGCCGTTTTTGTTTAGCCCGAATTATTGTCACTGGTACAAAACTTTTGTACATCGAGGTGATACATGATTCGGGCTTTTTCATTCCTCCAGCGCCACCCAGAAAGCGGCATCCTTTACTTCCGTCGCAGCATCCCAAAACGTCACCGACATGCTTTTGGTGGACGGTATGAATTCAAGCGTAGTCTCAGGACTCATGACAATAAAGTTGCTCGTCCTCTGGCGATGATGCTATATACCAATCTTCAATCAGTATTTAATGGTTTAGAAGCGGGGGAAGATATGAGTGCACACAATTTTATGGGAAAGATTACATTCGCCGAGTTGGATGTTAACACTGGCAAGGCTAAAGGGCTTGAAATTGATTATGACGGTGATGCAGAGAAGGAGCTTGCCGCACTCCAGCAGGTGAAAAGTCTTCTTGTTGCAGGTAGTTCAGCTGTATCTTCTGTGGCATCTCCTTGTACAACGAAAAAAGAACATTCTGCAACATTAGTGGCCGTTTGCGAAAAATACTGTGCGGAGAAACGACTTGAGGGGGCATGGGTAACTCAAACTGAAACACTACATAAAGGGTCATTTTATTTTCTATTTATGTATTTCGGTGATGTTCCTATCGATAACATAACGAAGGCAGGTGCCCGTGATTTCAAAGAAACTCTAATAAAATTGCCGCCGAATATGACTAAGGGAAAATATGCAGGGAAGTCTATTCAGCAAATCCTTCAAATGAAGCCTACGAAAACTCTGCATGTTAAAACAGTGAACGATCATTTGCAGCGTTGTATAAGTCTGTTCACATGGGCTTTAAAAAACGATTTTTGCGTATCCAACCCGTTTGATGGTCTGAAGTTGAAGTTAAAGAGGAAGGCTATTGATGGCCGGCATTCGTTCTCTACTGATGAGCTTGAGCAACTGTTTAATCCTGTCATTTTCAACCTTGAAAGTATGAAGGAACCATGGCAATTCTGGGTGCCTCTGATTGCAATATACACAGGAGCACGTCAGCAGGAAATCTCGCAATTGAGGATTGCTGATATCATAAGCATTGATGGTGTGCACGGATTTAGATTCACGAGTTACCAAGATGAAAAAGAAGCCAACGGCCGGTTGAAGAATGCTTCTGGAGAGAGAGAAATACCTATTCACTCGAAATTAATAGAGAGAGGTTTCTTGCAGTTAGTTGAAGGTCTACGTGACATTGGAGAGGAAAAAATATTTCCTGAGTTGTTTAATACAAAATCAATAAAGGCTGGTGGGAAAGTCTCCCGGTGGTTCAACAGGACGTACATGAATGCAAGTGGTCTTTTGCCAAAACCTGAAAACCGAAAAATTGCGTTCCATAGCTTTCGCCATAACTTCACTGACTGCTTGAAGAAGTCATTTGTGCCAGAAGCTCTGGCAGCACAGTTATGCGGGCGCATTCATGAGCGGATCGATTATGGAACTTATGGTAGCGCTTATGGTCTTAGACAGCTGTCAGAGGTTATTGAAGAGCACGTGAGGTACGACTTTGAGGAAGCCTTTTAGCGGCGGTGATTAGTTAATTTTCCTTCAAAGGAACGTAAGGTTACGCTTGACGGCACTTTCATGATAGAAGTATAAATCAGTAAATTTCATGCAATTTACATAACTATCTGAAATGGAGGTGAAAATGGATTTTGCAGACCAGCTGGTGGCCCTTTCCAGTCGAGCAGCTAAGCAAAAGGACATAATCAAGACAGAAGAGGCCACAAAAAACGCACTGGTAATGCCGTTCATTCAAAGTCTTGGATACGATATTTTTGACCCTACTGAGGTCATACCTGAATATATAGCCGATGTAGGTAGCAAAAAAGGAGAGAAAGTCGATTACGCTATTGTTACTGAAGGTAAACTGTCAATGCTCATAGAGTGTAAATGCTGCGGGTCCGAATTGAATGGTTGTCACGCTTCGCAATTAAGGCGTTATTTTCACGTAACAACGGCTCGGATCGGTGTGCTTACCAATGGCTTGGTATACAGGTTTTACTCAGATATCGATGAACCTAATAAAATGGATGAAAAACCATTCATGGAGTTGAACCTTCTGGATATCGAGGAACAAATCATACCGGAATTGAAAAAACTCTCTAAAACTTCGTTCGAACTGGACCAGATGCTTCTGACGGCTAATGATCTGAAATATATAAAAGAGATCAAAAATCTCCTTGAGAAGGAGTTCGCTGCCCCAACTCCAGATTTTGTCAGATTTATTCTGACTAATGTTTATAGCGGCTTGAAGACTCAGCCAGTTATTGAACAGTTTACCCCTATAGTCAAGCAGGCTGTGAGTCTTCTTATTAATGGCAGAATCAATGATCGGTTGAAGTCGGCATTGTCCAGAGAGGTTGAAACCGTAGAGAATGAACCCACTGAGGAAAGCACTAATAAGCCTGACCCGTCCAGTATTGTAACTACTGATGAAGAGATGGAAGGTTTTTTGATCGTCCGGGCTATCTTGCATGAGGTCATTGATGTTACCCGAATATCTCATCGAGACACAAAGAGCTACTTCGGTATACTTTTAGACGACAACAACAGGAAACCTATCTGTCGGTTACATTTCAACACAGCTCAAAACTATATTGGGATATTCAACAGTGAAAAGACTGAGACGAGGCACCCTATTGCGAGTCTGAACGAAATATACGGATTTGCAGGGAGTTTAAAGGATACACTTAGGTCCTATGAGGAAATAAACGTTAATTAAAGGCTAAATTTGATGTTTAACTGCTCTTAGTATCGAGGCCCCGTCAACTTCACTTTGGCGGGGCTTTTATTATCCGAATTGTTGATCTGATAGCTTTTTGCCTACAATGTCTTCGAACAGGATTGAGCTTTCATGCCTTACTCACACGACAGCGGCTTTGTCATTTATTCATTGCAGTTTGCCCTTCATTGAATCTGGCCTTTACCTATGCACTTATAATTCGTTCATGTATGCATCTTTTATCTCGTCTTCCTGAATACACAGGTAATCAAGAGTCTGTTTCTGTGACGAATGGTTAAACATGACCATCAAGGTTGGTATGTCGACGTTGAATTTCGTTCTTTGCATGAAGCCGAAGGTCTTACGCAGTGTATGACTTCCGTAATTTCCCTTTAGGTTAGCGTCTTTGCACCACCCTTTCACCAGTCGGTTGACTGAAGGAACGGTCAATGGCCCTTTCCTGCCAAGAAGCAATGATTCCTTGTCGTCATAACCTCTGCTTGCTAAAAGCTGCTGTATAGCACTTACAACCGCATTATTGACTGTGATCCGTCTGGTTTTCTTGGTCTTCTTCTCCTTCAATTCGAATGAATCACCTGGTTGCAGATGGCGAACATGCCCTGCTGTGATCCTCAGCAGGTCACTTGCCCGAAGGTTCGTATTGATGCCCATAACGAACAAACAGAAATTGCGAGGGTGACCTTCCAGGGTTTTCTTGATCTTGTTTATCGCGTTAATAGTTTTGATCGGTTCGACCTTAATCAGGTCGCCTTTCTTCGGCTGGTTCCTCGGTCGGTTCGTTGTCATGTCGCCTCTTCTGAATGTAAAGTATTACCCATAATAGCTCGTAAGTTTACTTAAAACAATAGCGAAAATATCATTTCTTCGCAATAAATATATTTAAGTATCTGAAAATACTATATATGTGGTGAATTGCGCCTTGTAAACTTTTGGATAATAGTTTGCGAGTGGATAGAGAGTGACGCCAAAGAGAAACAAGTTATGGTAAAGAGGTAGGCGCACTCCATTACAAGGGTCTGGTGCAGGGGACTGAGGGCAGAGACGAAATATGGAGGCAAAAGTGTTACTTAGTGGTTATCTTGGGGGGCTTCTTGTAAAGGGATAACTGGAACCGTTGCTTTTATTTAGAAGGAAAAAGAATGGATGGTCTTACAACTTCGAGAAAATACTGAGAAAATAAAAATTTATTTTAATGAGATATTCCTTTTAATAATCACATGATGAATACCTGTTATTGCATTGAATTTTTGACCCATTTTAATTAAATTAAGGTCTGAAAGAAAACATGCCAGCACCGCAGGGGTGACTGGCATGTGTCTTGGTGTAGCATGTGTTAAAAAAGCATAGACACCTTTTTTCTTACAAAAAACACTCGCCTACGTCAAGGATATTTTCCTCCCTGCCTAACATGCTGCTAATAGCAGCAAAGGAAAGGTGGCAATGGCAATACTAATGTTATTGAAAATCCTCAATTTAATAAGTCAAATCAGGCTCCAGTTGACTCTGAAATTTACATTGAGGAGATTCAAACTTTCAGTTAACGCAAAAATTAAACGATAACTGAAAGCGCCTGCGGGACAGGCAGAGCAGAGCCTGTCCCTTCCTCATCTCTCCTTTCATCCATATGCTTTACAGCTCCCATCTTAGTGTTAGGTTCGTAATCTAATCGGTGCCGTGGGTGTCAGGGTTGACAATGACTGCACGCTGTCCGTTCCCGTCGACGATCAGGACTTCGCCTGTTTTTTCACTTCGATAAACTCCGTCGGCTATCTCATTGTAGGCATTGTTGCTGGTACTCATAGCTTCGGGGGATACGATTTCGATTCTCATGAGGTTCCTCTTCTTGTTTGGGGTGTAAGGAGACACTTCATCCATTCACTATCACAATACCCCGTTCTTTATAAAAAACAAAATCAGTAGTTCTGATATGTAACCGATATTATTGCTGATTAATCAATTAATCGGTTGATTGATTCCACTCGCACTGTTCGCAAAGTCTCTCGTCAATCGGTTCTGGCGTGCAGCGTGATGATTGCCCTTCAAGGACTGGGAGTATTTCGAGGGAACCAAAGGAGATTCGGACTGACCGGAAGGGGCAGTATGCGATACTAAGCTTGAGGGGGCGCTCTTCCCACCAATTGTGTTTTATACCTGCCGTTCGTGTTTCCTGCTCCCTGTCTAACCATTTTCGATGTTCTGGCACGTCCCAGTAGGTGCAAGATGTGTTCGGGTTGGCTGGCGGGAAAAGCCTGATTACTTCATCGGAAACTTCTACAGCTTCCAGCGCCTTCCGGGTACGATCAGACAGTCGGTTAATTCGTCTCTTCATTGATTATATTTTTTTTGTTCAGTTACGTTTTTCAAGGATTTCAAGCTGTTTTTCAATCTCTGCTATCCGAGCTTCGTTGACGTCAGCTTCTATTAACTTCTGTAGTTTCTCAAGAGTATAAGCGAGGGTCCTTAACTTTGACTCTGAGATTTCGTCGCTATTATACAACTTAATCGAGCGAGCGAGTAGCCGCCTACAATCGGCGGATGTGTTCAAGGACTTGATACCTGGTCTTTTTGTTGCTGTTGTCATTTGTGCTGTAACCATGCGTTGATACGACAACATTAGAAGCCATTTAAGACCCCTAATAGCGCCGTATAGTGACGTTTAAGGAGTGGGCTTACCCATGTGAGCCATGAATTCTATTCATGCTTCTCAACGGCGTTGATGCGATCGGCCCAGTTTCGAGTCATAGGGATAAGTTCTGCAGAGTTAATCGGAACAATAGCACTGATTAAATATTGTGTATTGCGCGGACCACCCTGCCGAAGTCGTTTCACAAGCTTTGCGCCCCAAGCGGGTTGAGATTGATAGTGTCGGTCGTGCCATCTTCTACGGTGATCTGGAGGATAGCTTTTACCGGCCGTGACTTTCTGATTATTTCTGCGTTTCCTGTAAATTATGCCACGTAGTGTCATCCTTCTGATTGCGGGTTATAAATAACGAGTTTTCAATTCATTTACCTTACAGTTAAAAACTTCCTGCCTTTGTTTAACTTTTGCCGCATGTTTTTCATGAGCAATCTTGTTGAGTAGGCATTTAGTACTATCTTCTCTTATCACTCGTTTCCGACAGGTTGACAGGGTGCTTGCTGATATGCCGGTCAGTAATGATATTTCATTATACGAATTACCGGCCCATAGAAGGTTGAGTATATCACTCAAAAATCTCGGTTCAGTTTTCGTGGCGCCATTGTTATTTGCCTCCTATGGATGACTCAAGAGCCCGTTCTTTATCGCTCATGATCTTGATTGGCTCATGGTATGCCTGAAGTTTTTCCAGTCTCTCAAACAGCTTGAGAGGAAACTGTCAGACAACGAAATACGTGGTTTGCCTCGCCTGGGCCTGTAATAGGTATTATACCTGAACAGGAGCCACTATTTTAGCGAGCATTTCCCGTGCCTTCTGGATGGTGTTAGGAGGTAATAATTCAATAAGGTAATAAACGTTATCGTCAATCTTGTGACCGATTAATAGCCGTATTGTTGATAATGGGGTTTCGAAGGCTTCAAGCTGCTTTCTTAGCTTGGGTAATTGACAGTCCTACCATCCGTGCGATATTCGTGCGCTGTTCTATCTGACGTGGCATGTACAAGGGCAACTGTTCGTATTGCTCCCTGCTACGGTTCCCTGAAATAGTGGTAGCCATGTTCCTATTACTTTCGAGGTAGTCGATAATACCGCGTGAATAAACGTCCTTAATAGTGCAGCTATAGGTTCTGTGAACGCCACAGACTTTTCTTACACTTTCTGGCCATGCTTCGACGACATGCCTTATTACCTCTTCAGCTACACTTTCAAGAGTCGTGTTTTTCTTGAAGTTCCTACCAAGAATTAAGGCGTGCAGATGGTTCCCGTTATGTCGAACGAACACAGGATCAATCGCCAGGGTCATACCGGTTAGCATGGCGGCTGAAAGCCGCCATGTCTTTAGCACTTGCCCTGCTCGATCTGCTGTGCAGGAGGCTGGAAGGGTTCCTGACAGTAACCACTCCCAGCAATGCTCTTTTATGAAGATGTCGGTTCTTGTTGCTTTCATTCGATTCTCACTCTCATGGTATGTGCTTGATATTTATTGATATTAAAGATTGTGTTTAGTTGACAAGTTTAAACCTTTACTACCTAATTTTCCTGATTGCGGTGCCTGTACACCTCACCCATGACATTGGCACCATCCCCGCAACCGTTAAGGTAGTTTGTGGCGGGGAATGCAAGGGCGGATGGTGGCCTGAATTACGGCTTCAGGTAGGGCCGAGAGACTTTGTTCCTTTTGTTAAAAAAGGGATTTGTCACATCTGAAACAAAGGCGGAAAATCCATTCTTTCTTTTTATTAAGAGGAATCTGTATAAAAATACAATCCATCCCGAGTTTATCCGATTTGCTACAATCAACAAAAAAAGGTATATTCACTAAATAGTTGAAAATACGTACTAAATAGCTTAATGAGGAAGGTAGTCAGATGTTTTACGATGTCAAGTGTAATATTTGATTAATGGAATATTATTGTTGACACAATATGAGGTGCAGAAGGGTGGATAGAATTATTGAATAGACTTAGCTTTCAGTATGTTGTATTTATGGTGCAAAATATAGGTGCGCTTTACTGGTACAAGAGCGCATCGAACCCACATGCCAGTGTGTAATAATTACAGGTGCTTACTGTTGGTTTTTGCGAGAAGGGTTCAGCTCCCTGCATCGCCACCAACGTTATCACTAGCCTCTTTAGGCGTTTACATATAAGCCCGTTACGATTTATTCGTAACGGGCTTTTTGCGTTTCTGGGGTGTGGCTATGTACCCAGATTTTGACAGTGTCTTGTTTTGTAGTGAGGATATCGTCTCTCCTTGCAATAAGGGTATGACCGTAGTTTCCGAGTCTGGGCTCTATGCTCTCATCATGAGATCCAATAAGTCTGAAGCAGAAGCATACCGCAAGTGGCTACCTCAGAGGTTCTCCCTACGATTCGCAAACACGGTGCCTAAATGACTCCAGACACTCTTGAGAATGTACTCGGAGCCCCAATCTTCATGATTGGACTATTGGAGAACCTCAAGCTTGAGCAGGTGAAGCGTAAGAAGGTGATGGCTGACACTAGATAATTGATTGAGTGTGGAACGCTGAGTGTGCTGAACTTTCAGCTTATCTCTTATATTGACACAGAGGGGAATCGTGAGACACCAGAGGTGCTTCTAGGCAAGTATGTCATTCAAGTTCCCTTTCAGGGCAAACGTATTGTTAATAATGGATACACCTTTAATCAGGCAAGAGTCACTCTTAAAGGTCAGACCAATCATTGGCCAAAGGTAAACGTGAATCTTTGCCCCCCAAGGTCACCGTAGCCTGTACCACGTGTACCCGTCGATACAAATTGAAACGGGCCAGTACGTCCGTCATCGCAAGTGAATATTCCTTCTCCATTTCGCCTACTGACATACACAAAATTACCTGTACAGCTTGAACCTTTATTAGAAAAAATAGTCAAGTCACCGCCACCATCTAAATAACCAGTAGCAGTCCCTGTAAAAGTTTCATTTGAATTCTGAATCTGGCCTGTAACTGGCAAAGTGATGCTGCACCCTGAAATAGTAAGGATAAATGCTAAAACTATAAGTGCATTTCTCATGGTTTTCCTTTCGTTTCCAGGTAGAATTTACTCATTATATAGACTTCTCCAGCTCAACAAATTCTCGGTCTTCTCATAGATCCTCGTAAGAGCCTAGACGTTAGTAGTCTATCAGGGTCTTTCAAGGCACGCTCTCTGTACTTTTTCTGCCGTTATGCCCTGATCTTTACTCTGCATGGTACTCCTAGTGTTATGCTGTAACGTTTTGATGCAATCTACATGAGACATCAAAGAAGAGTGCCATTTAATGGAGTAACTCTAGAAAAAACTTTGTCCCTACCAAGTGGGGTGAAATTTGTGGGTTACACTGTAGCGATAGATGGTGCCAGGAGGATATTACAATGATCATCAAGATAGACAACTATGAGATAGAAGTCAAAGCAGCCAAAGAAAAGTGTCTATTTTGCTTGACCACATCAGCCTTTAAAGGCGTTTACATATTGACTCGTTACGATTTTTCGTAACGAGTCTTTTTTTTACTTTTCGCTTCTTTCTTCCGGTCGTTCATTGTGTTTCTATATTCAGGGCTGCGACTTGCGACTATGATGGTAACTATTGTTGTGATTGAGAGAGGGGGCGAGAGGTCGATAATCTATACTGACATGGTTTCTGCAGATGTATGATTCCGTACGGTAAAATCAGGATAGGCCTGATGCAGGTGTCTGGCGAATCTGCTTGCGTGTTTGGAAATAATCATGCTAGTTTCAAACCGTGAGAAATGGATAGCATCGTTATCCTGTACCCTTTAAATTAATCTGTGATATCAGGTAAGCATGAATGAACTTGAACTGAAAGATAACTCCTATACAACGAAAATACGAAAACTGTCACTATTGGCGCAGTTTTTCCCGTCGCTTCATTTCTATTCCCGGCTTGCCTTTATTGTGTTCAGAGCCAGTGAGATTGCCAAGCGCGGTGAGTATGATGCTGAGCGTTGGGCTGATAGCAGTCATGCAGTGCTGGATTGTCTGGAGGATATCGGTGTCCATATACAGATCACAGGGTTGGACAATATACGTAATTTAAAAGAGCCTTCAGTGATTATTGGTAACCATATGAGTTTTCTGGAGACTCTCCTGCTGCCGATAATGATACTGCCGCAGCCGGTAGCATTTGTTGTGAAACAAAGCCTTCTGGAATATCCAGTTTTCAAGCATGTGGTTGGTGCCAGGTATCCCATTGCCGTGAGCCGTACGAATCCCAGGCAGGATCTCAAGACTGTTTTAGATGAAGGTGTAAAGCGGCTTCAGGATGGAATGTCTGTGATTGTATTTCCTCAGTCAACCAGGTCTCATGTTTTTGAACCGGACAAGATGAGTTCGATAGGAGTAAAGCTTGCTAAAAAAGCGGATGTTCCTGTGATTCCAATGGCATTGAAGACCGATGCTTTACAGAATGGAACTTTGCTGAAAGATTTTGGGAAAATAGACCGTAACTTACCTGTACGCTTTGCATTTGACTCACCACTGCGGGTGAATGGCAAAGGGAATGATGAGCAGGAGACCATAAATACTTTTATCGAACAGAGTCTGAGGCGCTGGTCAACAGAAATAAAACCAGGTTAAGGAAAACTGGAAAAGAGTGGAAAAATACCGGGGATTATTTATCGACCCCGGTATTTATAAGATGTATGTGTCTTTTTTTATTTATTAGACGGCAAGATCAGGTTCTTCAGCGAAATCGTCATCGTCATCGTCGTCAACGTAGACATCTTCTTCGTCATCGCTGTCATCACTGCTGTCGTCCTCGTTCTCATCGTCATCATCGTCGTTCTCGTCATCATCATCGTCGTCGTCCGCAGCTTCGTTTTGCATACGAACTGCTTTGGGAATCTTTGACTCTGGTAAAATGATTTCGGTGATTTTAGCGATTTCGTCACGAATATCAGGATCGTCCTGGCAAACAGAACATTCGCTCACATGTTTTTCCATAAAGGAAATCATACGGGCTGGGGCCATGGTCTCTTCCCGAACACTGATGTACCAGGTTTTAGCCAGTTTAATAAGTCGGTCACACTGCATATTTTTGTAATCACACTTGAGTTTTATGGGGGGGGACTCACCTGCGGGTTCAGTATAACCCGCAGGATGACACTTCTATTACTGTATGAGAATTGTAGCCAGTAGTATAATAAAAACTTGTTTTCAAGGTCAATAAATATTACTATGCTCTCTTTCTTCTAGGGCGCAAGGGGAAGTGGACAGGGCACTGGTGGCCCTCCCGGACTTCAAATCCGGTGTGGCGGGTTAATAGCCTGTCAGGTGGGTTCGATTCCCATGCACTTCCGCCATCTTCTCTTGCAGCGATCTATTTTTTATCCTTGATCAGTGGATAACCCATTTCTTCTCTTTGCAGAACATATTTTTCTGCTACTTTTCTCGCTATATTACGAATACGACCGATATAACGTGTTCTTTCTGCGACGCTGATTGCTTTTCGGGCATCAAGCAGATTGAACGTGTGTGAGCATTTCAAGCAGTAATCGTATGCAGGAAGAATAAGACTTTTCTCTACGAGTTTCAGCGCTTCTTCTTCGTAGCTATTGAAAAAACCGATCAGTTTTTCAACATTGGCTTCTTCAAAATTAAAGGTGGAGAATTCTACTTCAGCCTGATGAAATATTTCACCATACGTCACACTATCGTTCCACTTAATGTCATAGACACTCTCTACACCCTGCAGATACATGGCAATACGTTCCAGTCCATAGGTGATTTCAACAGTAGTCGGGTGCAGGTCAATAGATCCCGCCTGTTGAAAGTAGGTGAACTGAGTGATTTCCATGCCGTCAAGCCACACTTCCCAGCCAAGGCCGGATGCTCCAAGCGTAGGTGACTCCCAGTCATCTTCAACAAAGCGGATATCATGCTCAAGTAGATCTAGACCAAAACGTTTGAGACTGCCGAGGTAGAGTTCCTGCACATCCAGTGGAGAAGGTTTCAAAACCACCTGGTATTGGTAATAATGTTGAAGACGGTTTGGGTTGTTACCATAACGGCCATCTGTAGGCCTGCGGGAAGGCTGAGGATAAGCTGCCTTCCATGGTTCAGGGCCAAGGGCACGCAACAGTGTCGCAGGGTGGAACGTTCCTGCCCCAACCTCCATATCGTACGGTTGCTGAATAACACAGCCATTGCCTGACCAATACGTGTCAAGCTCGAATATTATATCCTGAAAGTTCATGAAATTCCCTCGTTGATCTTGCTGAGTAATGGAGAATTAAGTTATGGAAAATTCGTATAGTCTATTGGGTAGACTATTGAAATGTGAATAACGCCGAACTATAATTGCTCTCTTGACTTTTGTCCATGGGGTCATAATTATATCTGCTTAAGCTACCATAGCAGGCTGTAAGGGTAAATGTTTTTTCTCCTGTGTAAGACCCTCCTGTTACCCACTTTTCCCAGTCTAATTTCAACTGAGTGTGAAATGCTGAACATTGAAAAACACCTTGACCTGCGACCCCTCCTGAATGAAGCAAAATCTATTGCAGTTGTCGGACTCTCACCCAAAGAGGCAAGACCAAGCAATATGGTAGCACGTTACCTGATCGCTGCGGGATACACAGTCTATCCTGTTAATCCCGGACAGAATTCAGTTCTCGGCCTGCATTGCTATTCAGAACTGCAGGAGATTACGGACAGGATAGATATTGTCAATATTTTTCGCAGAGCAGAAGAAGTATATCCTATTGTAGAATCTGCGATCAGGATTGGTGCCAAGGCTATCTGGATGCAGCAGGGCATAAGGAACCCTGAAGCTGCAACGCTTGCCCGAAAGAATGGTCTTATTGTTGTGATGGATAGATGCATAAAAGTGGACCATATGAATCTCCTTCCAGCCTCGTCCTGAATCTTTTCAGAATCTTATATACATATTTTATGGAACCCAAAAAGCTGAGCATACGCGGTGCGCGCATGCACAATTTGAAGAATATTAGTGTTGACCTCCCTCGTAACAAACTTGTTGTGTTTACAGGTCTTTCCGGCTCCGGGAAATCTACTCTGGCTTTTGATACGCTGTACGCTGAAGGCCAGCGAAGGTATGTGGAGTCGCTTTCCACCTATGCCCGACAGTTTCTCGGTCAGATGGATAAGCCCGACGTAGATTCGCTTGAAGGGCTTTCTCCTGCAGTTTCCATTGAGCAGAAGACTACCAGCAAAAACCCGAGATCAACAGTAGGAACAGTTACGGAAATTTATGATCATCTGCGACTGCTGTTTGCAAGATGCGGGAGGCCACATTGTCCTGAATGCGGCTGTGCCATCCAGGCACAATCCATTGAAGACATGGTTAATACTCTACTTTCAGAGCCTGAAGGGAAAAAGATTGTTCTGCTTGCCCCGGTAGTGACCGACCGCAAAGGTCGTCATGAACAGATTCTTGCGCGAGTGCGAAAAGAAGGTTTTGTTCGTGTCAGGATTGATGGAGAGATTTTTCATGCAGATGAGGTTGAGGCTCTTGAGAAAAATAAGCGACACAATATAGAGGTAGTAGTCGACAGATTAGTTATTAAGCCAGCTATACGCCGAAGAATGTCTGACTCCGTAAGCACCGCTGTAAAGTTAACGGATGGCTTTCTTCTTGTGAATTATCCGGATGAAGGAACTGAACAGCTTTTTAGTGAACACGCAGCCTGTCACTCATGCGGAATATCCATGCCGCAGACGACTACACAGTTATTTTCTTTTAACAACCCTCAGGGTGCCTGTTCAGAGTGTGGTGGTCTCGGAGTGAATCAGTTTTTTGACCCATCTCTGGTAGTACCGGATCACAGTAAAAGCATTACTGAAGGTGCAATTGCGCCATGGGGGTGGCGGTCTGAGTCTACCTACACAGGCCAGATGCTCTCCGGGGTTGCAACCCATTACGGTTTTTCCTTAGATACTCCTTTTGGTGAACTTAAAACAAAACATCAGAATGTTATTCTTTATGGCTCTGGCAACGAGGAAATACATTTTTTCTACCAGAAGGGCAGGCGAATGATGACCTCGGAAAAGACGTATGAGGGTGTTATTCCTCAACTCGATCGGCGCTTTCATGAGACCCAGTCTCCAATGATCCGTGATGAGTTGAGTAAATTTATGAATGAGCAGACCTGTTCTAAATGTGCCGGAGCAAGGTTGAAACCTGAGGCTTTGGCTGTGAAGGTTGGACAATGGTCCATTTACGAGCTGACCTGCTTATCTATTGAAAAATTACTCGCCGAATTACCTATACTGCCGTTCACCAGCCGTGAAAGGAAGATAGGGGAACCTATTTTAAAAGAAATTGTCGATAGGCTTTCGTTTTTAGAAGATGTTGGCCTCGGTTATCTTTCTCTGGAGCGCAGGGCAGGTACGCTTTCTGGAGGAGAAGCACAGCGTATCAGGTTGGCTTCGCAGATAGGTTCTAGATTGGCGGGCGTTCTATATATACTTGATGAACCGAGCATTGGGCTGCATCAGAGAGATAATCAGAAACTCATTAACACACTGATTGAATTACGTGATCTTGGTAATAGTGTGATTGTTGTTGAGCATGACACCGATACTATTCTCGCTGCAGATCACGTACTTGATATGGGGATTGGCGCAGGAGTACATGGTGGAGAGGTTGTCTATACAGGAAAGGTTGATGGATTATTGGCCAGTGAAACATCTATTACCGGGGCATATCTTTCGAATCGTAAGAGAATAGAAGTACCTGAAAATAGAAAAAAGGTGACGAAGGGGACTGCGAATAAGCTCGTTGTCAAGAAAGCTTCAACTAATAACCTGAAGGATGTAACTGTCTCATTTCCACTTGGAGTCATGACCTGCGTGACCGGTGTTTCAGGTTCAGGAAAAAGTTCATTGGTTATTGAAACACTGTATCGGCTCGCGAAGAAAGGCTTGTCATTAAAAAAAGACAGATATGAAAGTGATGCTGGTGTTTTGACAGGGTTAGAGCATATCGATAAAATTGTTGATATTGATCAAAGCCCTATTGGACGTACACCTCGCTCAAACCCTGCGACATATACCGGTGTTTTTACCCCGATTCGAGACTTGTTTTCGAGGTTGCCTGAAGCACGTACCCGTGGTTATAAGCCGGGAAGGTTTAGTTTCAACATTAAAGGCGGGAGATGTGAGGCATGTGATGGTGAAGGGGTGATAAAGATCGCCATGCATTTCCTGCCTGATATCTATGTGGTCTGTGAGAGCTGTCAGGGGAAGCGATACAATATGGAAACGCTTGATATTGTATATCGGGACAAGAATATTCATGATGTTTTGAATATGACTGTTGAAGAGGGACTTGAGTTTTTTCAGAATGTTCCTCCGATTAAGAGCAGGTTGCAAACCCTTCTGGATGTTGGTTTATCATATATAAAACTAGGACAGTCTTCTGTAACCCTTTCTGGTGGTGAAGCCCAACGTGTAAAACTGGCAAGGGAGTTAGCTGGCAGGCCTAGCGGTAAAACTTTGTATATTCTCGATGAGCCGACTACCGGGTTACATCCGGCTGATATCCAGCATCTATTGAATGTCTTGGGACGTCTGGTAGAACACGGTAATACCGTAGTTGTTATTGAACATAATCTTGATGTCGTCAAAACTGCTGACTGGATTGTCGATGTCGGACCGGAGGGTGGTGACGGGGGTGGCCAAATAGTAGTTTGTGGTGCACCTGAAGAAATAGCCGAAGTAGCGGAATCATATACAGGTATATTTCTAAAACCTGTTCTGGAGCAGCAGAAACGGGCAGAATCTGCCGAAAAGCTTGCTTGATGCCGCTAAGTACGGTTAAATGCCAGCGTACTTATAGGCCCCGATGATGTTGTATACATCACACATGATAACCATTGAATACGAGGACAATAATGGCAGAAGAAAAAGCGAAAACAGAATCTGCTCCGCGCCCGGAGTTTCGCATGCAGAAAATGTTCATAAAGGATCTTTCCTTTGAAAACCCGAATGCACCTGAAGTATATATCACACCGCAGAAGTCTGAGCCGAAAGTTGAGTTAAATCTCAACCTGAACCACAAACCGGTCGATGCTGATCACTTTGAGGTGACTCTGCAGGTATATGCAAAAGTTGCAACTAAAGATGATGACAAGACCCTGTTCATCCTTGAAATAGAGCATTCCGGAATTTTCCTGGTAAAAAATATACCGGCTGAACATATCGAGATGGTACTTGGTGTGGATTGCCCGACTCTTCTTTTCCCATTCACCCGGCAGATAGTAAGCCAGGTGACGGTGGATGGTGGTTTCTCACCATTTCTGATGGAGCCTGTAAATTTTATGGCTCTTTTTCAGAACGCAAAAGCTAAGAAAGCTGCTGAGAACTAATTCAGTTTCTATAAAAGCAAAAAAAGGGGTTGGCTCAATTATGAGCCAACCCCTTTTTTTGTTGCAGAATATAATGTGATGTAATGTTACATCAGACCATAAATGACGAAGTTATCAATTAAGGTAGCGACACCTTTTTCAATAGCCTGGTTAAACAGCACGTCATACTGGTTGTCGGCCAGGAATGATTCTGGTGAAACCTTGACGCTGATTCGATTAGTCCAGACAACATCACCTGTTGCAGCTTCCTGAATCCAGATACGGAGCTGAACGGCAGCTTGCTCTACACGACCGCTTCGGTAAAGCGATTTACCTGCGCCGTAACCTACACCGCCCCAGAGAACCGAGTTAGCATCACTACCGCCACTGATACCGAGAATTTCATCACCATTACCCCATGGATAATTATTATCGTAACCAATTGTAGACCCAAGAATTGCGCCGGTGAACTGATGATTTAACTGGTCATAACTATCTGAATCAGCAAAACCAAAGAGGATGCGGTTTGCTCCGTTATTGATAAACGGAAGAATACCTTTTTTCCACGGTGCCCATTCAGTATCTTCTCGTGTCTTATACTCAAGTATCCTACCTCGTACTATGTAGTCTGCGTTGAAATACCGGCCTATTTTGGCAATTGTTTTAGGTGTTAGGCCGTGAGCTCCGGGGTTTCCGGTGGCTCCAGTAGCCTGTTCCATATTTTGCTGTCCAAGATAGTGCTGTATCTCGCTTTTCATGGTATCCGACCAGTCGCCTGAAAGTTCATACTTTAGAGACGCTGATTTTGTTGCTTCATACGGCATAATTCCAATGATGTTTTCAGCGACAAGGTACTGAAATACATCTTCCTGCACAGGAAGACCAAAGCCGATCGCAACCATGCGATCAGTTAACGTTTCAGTAACCATGAGATTGCGTCTATGTGCTGAAGCAATGTCATCACCGTTTGAGTAATCTGCAAATGGTAGGATGACGGCCGTTTTTCCTGAACCCGGTGCATTGTAGCCAGGAGTTTCAGGAACATTAAGGGTCTCTATCACTGCCTGCCCACAACCTGTCAAGGTCAGTGCCAGAATTCCTAAGAGTAAATATTTCAGCCTCTCCATGATCATCTCCCTGCCTTAGTGATGTGAAGGTTATACGTTAAAAAAATTTATTTAAATTATTCGTGGTTTCAGTAGGACGATGAGCTCACGCTTTTGCTGAACTTTTTCCTCATAACCAAAGAGATACCGAACAAGCGGGATATCTCCGAGTATCGGAGCAAATTCCCCTGTCGATTCTTCTGTGTTGCTGATGAGGCCGCCAATTACCAGCATTTCTCCGCTGTTCACTTTAACGGTAGTACTCATTTCACGAACATTGACAACAGGTAGACCAACCGAGCCACCGAGGTTACCAACTGCAAGATAATCGATTGGTTCAACAAGTTCAGATGTTACTGGAACAAGATTCATTATGATCTGCTTGTTATCGAGAATGGTCGCAGTGAGGGACATGCCAATACCGGACAAAATTCTTTCAGTTTCAACAGAGTATGTGATGACGCCAGTGTCTGTATCAAGATCTGAATCTATCGAATCCACGTATGTGACATTTCTACCAACAGTAATCAATGCAGGTTGTCCGTTCATTACACTGATTTTCGGGTTTGAGAGAATTTTAGTATCACCTTGTTCTTTCAGCGCATTCAGAAAAACATCAAAATTCTGTGAGCCAAGAGTCACTTTGGATATGAAGCGGCCAGGGTCCTGTAGCTGTTGATGTGCGTCAATACTGGAATAAGTTTCATAATCGGTTCCAGTGTCATTGTACCCGTAACTGCTGTATCCGTTATTATTCTCATTTGCTGAAATGAATGGGTAAACCTGACCATTGTATCCGAAATTAACAGTGCCGCTGATATTAAAATTCTTGAGAACATCGCTCCAATTTATACCAATGCTGGAGGAGTCACTAAGAACCACCTCGATTATTTTTGCTTCTATTGTAATCTGCTTGTACAGCTCATTTTTTAGGGTTCTGAAATAGATGTCGAGCCGTTCAAGTAAAGGTCTTGGAGCAGTGACTGTAATCATACCGACAGGTTTATCGATAATATACATACTACCGCCGGCAGACATTTGACGAGTTGCAAGTTGGGTTTCAGGCTCCGCAGCCGCATCAGGTTCCGCACCCTCTGTAGCAGTTGCTTCAACAGTAGGTTTTTTCGTAGTTGCGGTGGTGTTCCAGGTTGATATGATAGCATCCATATTTTCCTGAACATTTTTCCAGATATCAAACTCATTGTTGGAGCTTTTAAGTTCAATAGTTCCATCTATATTGTTGGATTCTTCATCATTGCCAAGAACATTACCGCCTACGCCTGTTGAGTAGTTCTGTTTAGAAAACGGCATTGCAACATGAAAACGGCGCGTCTCTTTATATTTGACGACAATGGTGTTGCCTTCCATTTCGTGGAAATAATCAACCTGTCGTAGCAAATTGTCTATAGAGCCGTAGAAGTCATCGCTGGCATTGATATCAACATCAACCAGAACATTCTGGTCGACATCACTTGCCCATGAGACATTCATCTTTTTAAGAGCGGCAAGACGCTTCAGGATATCCCAGAGAGGTTGCGGGCCTCGGGTTGACCTGATAGATGCGCCAACTTTGAGCGTTGATGAAGCCTCTTCGTCAATCTCCTCGTTATGTTCAAGATCAACCATGTACGCTGGTGTCTGGTAACGGACTGGCAAAACCTTGTTGGCAGGTGAGTCGTCTATCTGCTGTAAAGGAGAATCCAGAATCGCCTGCTGAGTACTTTCCGGTGCCGTTGGAGCTGCTTCACCGCCTGTAGTTGGTGTTTGCTTACAAGCTGTAAAATTAGCAAGAAAAAGTAAGAGGCAGCTGCTGATACAAATGTTTTTAATGGACATCATAAAAACCTCTTGGTGCTGTCTATCAACCTTGATGGATATGGGCTGTAAATTTCAAAAAATTAAGAACTTAATTGTTTCCCGAAGCCAAGCGTCCCATGATGTACTCTTTCAGGTCAGGACGAAGTTGAAACCCTGATGCAATAATTGCCTGATACTGCTTAGTCGCTTGATCGCTGGAGCCCATCTTGTCAAAAATACGGGCTTTAGCGAGCATAGTGTCAACGGTTTCACCGTAATACTGATTGTATTTGTCCAGAAGTTTAAGGGCTGCCATATTTTGATTATGAGTTTCACTGAATGTCGCAAAACTGAACAGAGCTTCCTTCATTGGTGGATCTTCGCTGATTGCCTGTGTAAAATATTCAGAGGCATCAGTAATTCTCTGCATGTTAGCAGAGCCAATTGCTGCATAGAGTGCAGCTCTGGCGTTTTTCGGATCGACTTCGAGGCTTTTCCTGGCGTAAAAAACAGCTTTCGAATTCATGCCGAGCTGCACAAGGTAGATGGTCGATAATCTGTTGTAAATACTGGTATTGGTAGGCCAGAGGGCTGCCGCTTTTTCGTATAACGAAGCAGCATCTTCGAAGTCTTGATTGTTATCTGCAGTTCTGGCTAGACGAAGGATCTCTTTCGCTTCCATTATCTCCTGAGGGAGATTGGCAGATTGTTGAATTATAAGGGCTTCTTGTTCTACAACCTCAATATCAGCTTCAAAAGAAAGATTATCCTCTGCACGATCAGGCCATGCAAATTCTTTTTTCTTTGGGTAAATCACAATTGTGTTATAGCGCTCTTCCTTTTCAAGATCCTGAAGATTCAGTATGATATCCAACGCAAAGTCCCAAGGGACATCGCTTAAAGCAAGGGTGAGGGTACCCTGAACATCCTCATCAACGATTATGTTGAGATCTGTAATCTGTCTGAACAGTCTAAAGACGTTGTGAATATCAATTTTATAAAAGTCAACGCTGATGCGTTGCTTGTTATAACCTGAGAAAGCAAAACTATCCTGCAATGAGGTTACGTTGTCACTTGTAACCGTTTCACCAGTGACAGCAGCTTGACTTTTGGAGAGGAGGTCGCTTGAAGATTCAATCAGTTCATCAAGTGTGGCGTCGCTTGGACCACTA
>JBFHGS010000035.1:0-27635 GCA_041582995.1 Desulfopila sp.
GCCAGCCCCCGGCAAGAGCTCCGGCTGCAGTGGCAAAGGAACCGGCAAGATTATACCAGCCGAACAGGGCAGTTCGCTTCCTGCCTGGTACGATTTGCGCGAGTGCAGCCTGTTCTATAGAAAGGAAAGGTCCTATTTCGCTGCCACTTGGGCTGATTATGCCTATGATTGCGGCAAGTGTCAGTAATACGGGGTTCTGCGTCAAGACAAATACCGCTCCCCCCAGCATCATGAGCAGGGAACCGAGCATGAGCATCTTCTTTCTGCCCATGCGGTCCGCTATCATCGTTATCCAGAGGGAAACGACGATATCCCCGCCAAGAGTTGCGCTCAGCAGCGCTCCTATGCCAAATGGACTCAAGCCTGTTTCCGCAAGATACAGGACCAACACCACGGAAACAAAACCATAAGCGAAGAGACGTGTGGTTCTGGCAGAAAAGAGAAGTGCTGTATCGGATCGTTGTCTGTTCATGCGTGCTTGCCTAATAGATTCAGCCTGGAGGGTGTCCCTCCAGGCTGAATCTATTATTTCATCCAACCCTGGATTTCTTCGTGCAGGGTGATGTACCGTTGCAACGTTGTCTCATTCTTCCCATACTTCCGGTATCCTTTTAAAATATCTATGAATGTATTTTCAGCCATGCTTTCATGAGCATCCGGGACGATACCGTCGATATAGATATCAACCATTCTGTCTGCATATATTATTATCTTCTCTTCCGCTGTTCTGAGCGTATAGTCCCTTACCGGGAGCCCAAGCTCTATCGCCTCAGGCGCTGTAAGTCCTCCACGGATATGTTTGAGTATGATATCCTGTATTTCCTGTTCAAGACCGAGTTCTGCAGCCATTTTGGCACCTATCTCACCATGTTCCATGCCATAGGTTTTGGCCTTGCCGAGATCATGAAAGATCGCACCTCTGGCAATGAGTTTTTTATCCAATGGAATTTTAACCCGGGAGCTGATCTCCAGAGATTTTCTCGCCACTTCAATGCTGTGCTGGATAGCCTCTTCACCACAACCCGCCTTTTCAAGAGTTGCTACTTCCTTCATGAGGAGATCTTCAGCTATATGGAGAAAAAACTCGGTCACTGCTTCATCGCCCCATGTGGAGCGAACGTATTCCCTGTTTTCGGTAAGCGCTTCGAGATCATGTCTGGCAGCCTTGTCTTCCGGATGGTTATCCAGCCAGTCGTGCATCTTCTGATAGTCGTTGCCGGTTCTTTTGCTGCTTGTTTCGAGGTGTTGTGGATAAGGAGGCATAGTGTTTTCCTTCTATTGTGGCGTGTTGTTCCAATTCGTTGTTGCAAAACGCGAAATCAGGAGAACTGGAATGACCGGATTTCGCGAATACATTGCTTGATCATTACATTGGGGCTGGTTGCTTTTCTCTCTGTATTATTTTTTCGAGAATGCGGCATACAGGGCATCGAAAACCAACAGGGCATTCGTCAGCAGTTGGTGGTCGCTGGTGGAAATGACAATCAAACCATCAATAATATTTTTTAATAAAGCAGCGTCATCAGGAAGGGATGATTCTTCCTGCACATCAATAAAATGTATCAACTCAGCGATTTTGATGACCGCAGGGTCAAGCAGACCGAAATCACGAGCCATAACTTCAAAGGTAATCAATTCGCCCTGATGTGAAAAATCAGCACCCACAATATCAAACTGAATCTCTTTTTTGGGTACCTGCTCATTTTCATTAGCCTCGAGAAACCGAAAGCGCGGTTTCTCGTCGATGAAGCGGCTGATGAGCCAGGAGCTGCTCAAGCGATCAATATACGGTTGAGCACGAGTTACCCAGGTTCGATTTTGGTAGAAGGTGCGATCAAGCAACGTGACTGGAGCTATTGAGTCATCAGAGCTACGCAGACGTTCAGAGGTGGCATCAAGTACGGCAAGAGTCTTTACTGCTGCACCGGAAGGGAAAAAATCCCTACTTTGCAATGATTCACACCTTTTTCGGAGTTTTCTGAGAGTACTGGAAAGTTCTTTTGTCCGGTCCATATCTGATGGCAGGTCTGCTGGTGTCAGTAAAGATCTCGCTTCAGCCTGAATCTGCAGATATTCAGGATCAATTTGAGACTGGAAGAGCTTTTCGATCTGCTCATCCTCTATGCCTTCGATCTGGTTGCATTGTATAGCCAGTGCTTCGCCACCTAGTGATTGCACTTCTCCAATGAGCCAGGTCATATTCTCCAGCAGGTTTTCCCTGTTTGGGAGAATCTGCAGACCTGTTTTTAACTGGACGGCTCCGGTGGCAGAGATTCGGCGCCAAATGCGCATTCGCGCTTTCGCGTTAGATGAAGGGACAGAGTATGAGAAGAGAATCCATTGAGTATTTTTCATAGTGAACGTAATATATGTTACAGGTGTAACGTTGTCAATATCCTGTTTTTCAACTTCTCTGCCTGAACAACAAGACGCGTTCTCGTAATGAGCAATACCGCCAAGCGCCGGGCGGCAGAACGCTTTGGTGAAAATATCAGACTATACGAGCAGTACTCAGATATTTGAGATGATAAGTATTTACTCGCCTCCTCGAACATTTTCAGAAGGATATCGTTCTTGTTCAAGATGTGTGCACTATGCTGAGAAAGAGAGGTGATAAGGAAAATCAAGAGGTCAGATTTTTAATGAGTCTCGATTATCCTTTGCAGTTACCTGCTATCTCAGGTATCAAAAAAGAGTCAGGATGCGTCTCATAACGAACGAAATCCTCTATATCTCATATTTCAGGGCCTGGCAGCGTAGCTGTAAAAGATCTTCGGTTTGAACAGTTGCTCCTGTCCTCCCATGTATTTCCCACCTGTGGAGCAGCAATCTCATGAACATCGAAGTAGACAGCCATACTCACACTGTAGCCAGCGGTCATGCCTACAGTACACTTACCGAAAATGTGCAGGCCGCATCCGCCCGGGGGATTAAACTGCTTGCTGTAACAGATCATGGTCCTAAGATGCCGGGTGCACCGCATTTCTGGTATTTCATGAATATGCGTGTCATCCCCCGGATTCTGCATGGAGTAGGTGTGTTGCGCGGGGTTGAAGCTAATATCATCAATTTCAAAGGTGAACTGGATATTGCTGCAGAGGTACATCAGCAACTGGATATTGTTCTTGCCAGTCTCCATGAGCCGCTTATACCTCCTGCAACGAAGAGTCAGCATACTGACGGAGTGATACGAGCTATGGCCTCCGGGGAGATAGATGTTTTCGCCCATGGTGGCAATCCTGCTTTCCCCATTGATGTCGATGAGGTGGCGAAGGCGGCTGTGCAGCATAATGTACTCATAGAGATTAATAACTCATCGTTTACCACCTCTCGTCCCGGTAGTAAGAAAAACTGTGCCGCTCTTGCCGAAGCTGTCGCCCGTCATGATGGCTATCTCACCTTTGGTAGTGATGCCCACATCTCCGGCAAGGTTGGCGTTTTTGCTGAATGTCTCGATTTTATTCATGCCATTGGCTTTCCTGAAGAGAGGATCATGAGCCGCAGCGGGGCAGGTTTTCTCGCTTTTCTCAAAAGTAAAAATAAGCAGTCAGATATGTCTGGATTTGATATCCTCTTTCAAGACTGAGGTATTGATCAGGTCGCAGCAGTTGTTGTATGTTTTCAAAGACTCAAGTCCGATGTATTGTTGGCGGATGTTGAGCATAAACATGCTATGTTTCTGTGTATCCATACATCATCTCCTGGTATCGTACATACATAACTCCTTATTCTATCTGGTATTCGCTATCATATATGGAAAATCGACTTCATTTTGAAATATTGCCCCAACCGGATGACACGACTTGCGGTCCAACCTGCCTTCACTCAATTTACTCTTACTATGACGATGATATTTCATTGTCTCAGGTAATTAAAGAGGTACCATATCTCGAAGGTGGTGGTACGCTGGCAGTATGGCTTGGCTGTCACGCCCTCAAGCGCGGATACGATGTAACGCTTTATACCTTCGACATGCAGGTATTTGATCCCACCTGGTTTGATTTGCCACCCGAAGAACTTGGGCAGAAACTTACTCTTCAGCTGGAGGTGAAGCGCACTCCGAAAATGGAAGTTATTACCCAGGCATATCTTGATTTTCTAGATTTGAAAGGGAAGATATTGTTTGCAGATCTTTCAACGGAATTCATTCGGGGTTTTCTGAAAAAAGACAAACCAATTATTACCGGCCTGTCATCGACATACCTCTATCGCAGTGCCAGAGAGGTAGATCTGGGCAATCAATTGATTTTTGATGATATACATGGAGAGCCAACCGGCCATTTTGTTGTGCTTTCCGGCTATGATTTTAAAACACGAAGTGCAGTAGTTGCCGATCCATTTCACTCGAATCCTCTGGGAGATGATCAGTATTATGAGGTGAAGTTTAACCGACTGATACCTGCTATTATGCTCGCAACGCTGACTTTTGACGCCAACCTGCTTGTTATTACACCACGAAAGAAAAAATAAACGTGAGGAAAACTCAGTGTCTATAATTGTTGTTATTGAGAATCCCGAAGAATTCCCCCTTAATCTGACCGGTGTTGAACCTGTTGCAGCACGGACCTATTTAACGGACAGTTCTTTTGCCTCAATGAAAGGTGCAAAGGTCTTCAATATTTGTAAATCATACCGATATCAGAGTATCGGCTATTATGTTTCATTGCTTGCCGAAGCGAGAAATCATAAGTCTATACCCAGTACCACGACCATTCAGGATATGAAATCCATGGGGATTGTCCGGCTTGTTTCCAGTGAGGTTGAGGATCTGTTGCAGAAACCTTTCGCAGGAGAGACAGATAAAAAGGTTTCTTTTAATGTTTATTTTGGCAAGACCACTGAAAAACGCTATGAAGCTCTCGCTTCTGCAATGTTCAAATATTTCCCGGCACCATTTCTCAGGGCAGATTTCTCACTGGCTCATCAGTGGCAGTTGCAGAATATATCGCCGATTGCCGTAAAGGATATCCCTGAAGCAGACCAGGTATTTGCAGAAGCTGTTGCATCATCCTATTTTGCAGGAAAAAAACTGGTCATTCCGAAGCGTACGGTATCCCGCTGGGATCTTGCTATCCTGCAGAACCCGGCGGAACCGCGTCCACCTTCAGACGCCAGAGCGATGAAACTTTTTGTGAAAGCTGCAGAATCACGTGGTTTCGGGGTTGAACTTATCACTAAGGATGATTCCAATCGCCTGTCTGAATTTGATGGTCTGTTTATTCGGGAAACCACCAATGTAGATCATCACACATATAGAATTGCCCGAAAGGCAGCGGCGGAAGGATTGGTGGTTATTGATGATCCCGTCTCTATTCTGCGTTGTTCCAACAAGGTTTATCTGGCTGAATTACTGTCCCGCTACAAAGTACCGATTCCCAGAACCCTGACGTTACACAGCAAAAATATATCTCAGGTCCTCAGTGAGTTAAGTCTTCCGTGTATCCTGAAGGAGCCGGATTCTTCTTTCTCACAAGGAGTTATACGGGTGAAGGATCGGGAGCGCTTGCAGGATGAAGCGCGGCGAATGTTGAAAAAGTCTGATCTGGTGATTGCTCAGGAGTTTATGCCGACAGACTATGACTGGCGTATAGGTATTCTTGATGGCAGGCCGTTGTATGCCTGCAAATATCATATGGCCGAAAAACACTGGCAGATTATCAGTACAGACAAAAAGGGCAAGGATACCTTTGGTAAATGCGAAACTTTTCCGGTGGCCCATGTTCCAAAACTTGTGATCAATACAGCTGTGAAGGCGGCAAAACTCATTGGAGACGGACTATACGGCGTGGATCTGAAGCAGGTCGGCGACCGGGTAGTAGTCATTGAGGTGAACGACAATCCGAATCTCGATGCCGGTATTGAAGATTCTATTCTTGGCGAGGAACTCTATTTGCGGATCATCGATACCTTCAGACAGCGTATTGAAGACAGGGTTAAGGGAGGGAGACACATTGAGTAACTGGAGATTACTTGAGGCTATAGGTGTTGAACTGGAGTACATGATCGTCAGGCGGGATACTCTTGATGTGTATCCCGTGGCGGATAAAGTAATCGAAATCGTGGCAGGGGCTATTGAGGGCGAAGTTGAATTTGGTGACATTGCCTGGTCCAATGAGCTGGTGCTCCATGTCATTGAGATGAAGACCAATGGCCCTGTATCGTCACTCAATAATCTTTCAGAACGGTTTGCATTGCATGTCGACAAACTGAATACAATCCTTGCAGATCTGGGCGGCTGTCTGATGCCGACAGCCGCCCATCCCTGGATGGACCCGCTGCGCGAAACGCGGTTGTGGCCACATGAATGCGGCCCGATTTATCAGGCCTATAACCGGATTTTTGATTGTCGTGGTCATGGCTGGTCAAACCTGCAGTCCACCCATCTTAATCTGTCTTTTGACGGGGACGAAGAGTTTGGCAGGCTTCATTCGGCAATTCGTTTGCTCATGCCGATAATGCCGGCACTGACTGCTTCGTCACCGATACTTGATGGTGAAGCGGGCAGTCATCTTGACAGCAGAATGAAATTTTATTGTACCAACTCCGCTAAGATTCCTCAGGTTGCTGGTAAAATCATTCCTGAAGCAGTCTATTCTCATGCTGAATATCAGGATAAGATCTTCAAGCCGATGTATCAGGCTATTTCCGGCCACGATCCTGAAGGCATTCTTACCCATGAATTTCTGAACTCACGGGGGGCAATTGCCCGTTTCGATCGCGGGGCTATAGAAATCAGGGTGCTCGATATTCAGGAGACTCCGCTTGCGGACCTCGCTACTGCTCAACTGATTATTTCGGCAGTAAAAGAGTTAACTGCACAGGGGCCGGAGGAACTGCACACCCAGAAAAAATGCGACATTGACCTGCTTGCAGAAATTTTTCAGGGGGTTATCAAAGATGGTGATCAGGCTGTAATCAGCGACCCAGGGTACCTGGCACTGCTTGGTCTTGGGCCTGAAAGCATACGCGCCTTAGAGATATGGCAGCATCTGGCATCGAGATGCAGGGATCGAACAGATTGGGACAGTGCGTTTGAAACCCCATTGCAAACCATCTTCGCAGAAGGGCCGCTGGCTCGCCGCATAATCAAGGGCGTTGCCGGAGATTTGCGCCGGGACCATGTAAAAGAAGTGTATTCACAACTCTGTGACTGTCTGTCAACACAGCAGATGTTTAGGCCCTGATCGGTTGCCAGCGCTACAAGGTTAGTAAACTTTCTCCTGCGTCACGTAACGGTTCTTTTCCTGCAACTTTTGCCAGTATTCTTCCCGGCCTCGCAAACCGGTCATAATTTCTGGTGAAGAGCAAGCCGTCGGTTTGACATCTGAGTGCATGGACCGCTGGCTGCCCTTTAGCTGGTAAGGGATTAATTATTTCAGCAATGATATCATCTTTCCTGACATACTCCCCCGGCTTTTTCAAAAAGACGACAATGCCCGGTGTTTCTGCCTTGAGGTAATCGACTCCTGTCAACGGGGTTGCTTCATTCCTGAGTTGTGGCAGCTCTGGCGCTGCTCCCTGAAGAACATTTCTGTGTTGCAGAAAGGCGATGATATTGCCGGCATCCTGTGCGGCAACGGTATGGTCGGTATCTGCGATACCACGTAATTCAATTGTTGCCGCAAGACAAGCCGGGGGGATGGGATGAGAGGGGAATTTCTCTGCAAGATCCCACCAGATGCGACCGCATGCCTCATCAAAAGGGTCGCCGCCTGATTTTTTTGCAAGCAAAGTAGCTTCAGCTCCGAGATACGCCGACAGATCTGCTCCTTCGGGCCAGAGTGGAGTGCCCATATATACATGCATGAGAGCGTCATTGTCGCAGTGTAAATCGAGTACAATATCTGCATCATGGGCCAGACTGAAGAGGATTCTCTTGATTGCAGCGGCCTCATCTGCAGGTGTAATTTCTTCTAGCAGTGCTGCAGTGCATTTCCGTATGACAGCGATATTTTCAGTTGGATCGTCACCTAAAAGATTTTCAGCCTTGAGTGCAATTTTTTCAGCCAGATCGATATGCTGACGATTGAAATTGATTGAATTGGCAAAATCAAAACGACCTCGTAGAAAATCGTCGCGCCATTGGCTCAGGCCTAAAGGGTTTGCGACTGGAACGAGGATAACTTCGCCGATGATCTCTGCAGAGTCAAGCTGTTGCTGAAGATGGTGGGCGACAAGGAATCCCGGGGCTTCATCGGCATGAAGTCCGGCTTGAATATAGACCTTTGGACTATCTCCCGGTGAGCCATAGCGGATGACGGTCAAGGATCTGCAGGTTCCCGGGGTTGTCTGCTGCAGCTCAATAGTATCAATACGTTTCATGACGAGGCCCTTCCTGCTTGCTATGTAGTTGCCAGTAATTGCATGTGGATGCTGACTTCCGTGTTGTGTGCAAAAAAAATTGCGGGAGTGTATTTTATTACAATTTCAATCACGATAAGCATATCTATATGACAGTTGCATCTATGAATCCAGTCTGTGCCGATAAAAAAATAGCAGATCTGAATCTGTACGTACAGGTGCATGCAGGCTAGATATTACAGTTTTCAATGTAGTTAATACGTGGATATTCAGAAAAGGTTACAGGCATTGAGGTAAGGTATGGATAACCAGAATGAACAATACCCACAACGGTACGCGTCGAGTATATACAAAGGGGCCTGGGCTAATATCCCTCTGGCAGTCAGTGCCATTACCTACGGCGGGGTGTTAGGCGTCCTGAGTGCCCAGAAAGGCGTTTCATGGGCTGAAATGTCAGCCATGAATATCCTGATGTTCGCCGGTTCAGCTCAATTTGTCATGGTAGATATGTGGCAGGCTCCACTTTCGGTGATGGCAATATCGGTTGCTGTTTTTATCATCAACCTGCGCTATCTGCTCATCGGTGCATCGTTGCAGCCGGTATTCAGCGGCCATCCGCTATGGCGGAAGGCGCTGCTTATGCATCTTGTTGCTGACGAGAACTGGGCTGTCACTATTGCAGAACATCGCAGATCAGGCACCGATCCATTCTTTCTTCTGGGAGGAGGTGTATTGCTGCTCTGTGCCTGGTCTTGCGGGACTCTGGGAGGAAATCTATTGGGCAGCTTTATCAGCCAGCCGGAAAAGTATGCCCTGGATTTTGCCTTCACGGCTGTGTTTGCTGCGCTGACGCTCAGTCTATGGCGAGGTTGTGGTGATATCATGCCCTGGCTCGTAGCCATCGGACTGGCGCTGGTATGCGAAAAATATTTACCGGGAAAATGGTATATCGTTATCGGCGGTATTGGCGGGGCCGTTGTTTCCGCTTGTATCCCTGTTAACAGCACCAATACTGAAATCGCAGAAGAGCAGGCACATGGATAACGTATACTTTTTGGAAAACGGGTTGCTCGCCATAGTTGCAGCTTCGCTGATAACCTACGCTTTTCGGTTCGGGGGATTGCTGTTGGCAGATCGGCTTCCGCAAACAGGGCCGCTGCGAAAATTTCTTGATGCCCTGCCCGGCACAATCCTCATTTCACTTGTTGCACCAAGTGCGGCAAACGCTGGTTGGCTTGGAGGCGTGGGGGTAGCTGCATGTCTGATGATGTACTTTTTTACCAGGAATCTCTTGCTGACTATGGTTGGCGGTGTTTTGACTGTTTATGTGTTGCGGCTGCTGGTAGTTGGCTGATACTCCGGTTACTGTGGCGAGGGAAAAAACGTCATCTCTTCAGTTCTGTCTGCCTTAGCCCGGGGCAGCACCAAAAGGTGGAGTATCTGCTTAATGTCCGATGGATAGCGTACTATGCGTCTGGAGTTTGTGCTTTGCTCTGCGAAGGATTGATCTTGCTGAGGACAGTGGCAAGTTCAGCAACGGAAACAGGTTTGGAGAGATAGTCTGTCATGCCGAGGGATAGAAATTTTTCCCGGTCTCCGGAAAGTGCGTAGGCGGTCAGGGCGATGATGGGAATCTGCGGATCAATCTCGGCATAGGCCTGATTGCGGACCAGTCTGGTTACTTCCGTGCCGTCCAGACCGGGCATCTGAATATCCATCAGGACACAGTCAAAAGACTCCTGCCTCAGCATTTTCAGAGCTTCTTCTCCGTCTGGAACACAGACTGCAATGTGGCCCATTTTTTCCAGGGACTTGCGGATCATAAGCTCGTTAATACTGTTGTCCTCGGCCACCAGTACCCGCAGTTGTGCGTTGGCGGGCAACTGCGGGTTTTCTTCCTGTAGGGCAACGTGGTTAGCCGCTGCAATATCATGTTGTTCAGGGATTTCCGCCCGGAAACGGACTGAAACTGATGTTCCTTGACCGACGTTACTTACCAGAGAAACATCCCCACCCATGAATTTGACGATGCGCTTTACGATTGACAATCCCAGCCCGGTACCGGAAGCGCGTACGGCCTGAGTCGAACTGGCTTGTACAAAGGGATTAAATAAACCGGCCTGCTGATCTTCCGGGATACCGATACCGGTGTCTTTAACCTGGAGTTCCAATTCAATCTGCTGCCCATCCGTTGAAAGTACCTGTAAGGTAATGTGAATTTGCCCTTCATGAGTAAATTTCACGGCATTGCCCACCAGGTTGTATAAAATCTGCCGCAACCGGACCAGATCCGCCGAAAGAAAACGGGGAACCTGCTGGGTGATCTCAGCCAGCAGGGTCACACCCTTGCTCTGAACAGTAAACCAGAAAATTTCGACCACACTGTTCACTAGAGTGTGGACATCAAAAATCGATGGCACAAGTTCGAATTTTCCGGCTTCAATTTTGGAGAGGTCCAGAATATCATTAATGATTGCTAAAAGACCTTCCCCTGAGTTTCTGGCCACTTTGAGGTACTGGCAGCTTTCCTTATCGAGGTCACTTATACGTATAAGCTGCAGCATGCCCAAAATACCGTTTAAAGGGGTGCGGATTTCATGGCTCATGCTGGCAAGAAATTCACTTTTTGCCTGGTTAGCCATTTCTGCCTGTTTTTTAGCTTCGAGGAGCTGCCGTTCAGATTCCTGGCGGGCTTGCTGAGAGTTTATCCGATCTGTGATATCCGAACAGGTTCCAAGGATTGCTCTATCGCCACGAAAATCCACTACCGCTGGTGTAAAATCGATCCACCGTACGGACTGATCTTTGTGCAGAATCTTAAACTCATACCGTCGGAGGGCATCAGGGTGCTCCGGATTCTGTATGCGCAGCATGGCGCGGGTCCGGAGGAGTTCCTGATGATCGGGGTGTATAAATTGCCAGAAAAGCCGGTTTTCCAGCTCTTGCAAGCTATATCCTGTAATGACCTCAGCAGCGGGATTAAGATATACAAAACGGTTATCCCGGATCAGGAACACAGCCGAGGCTGTGTTTTCGGTCAGTGTTCGGAATAAATATTCGCTTTCATTGAGTTGGCTCATCAAAGCATCATTGCGTAATCGAAGTTTATTGAGGGTTGTGAATTCTTTGTTTGAGCGGTAGGCAACCAGAAACATCATAATAGTGAATAGTGCAAGAACGATGGACATGGCCATGTACAGCGGATCTGAGCCGAGAAGGATGATCTGGATCTGCAGAGGCAGAATATGTGGTATTGAAAAGAAGACAAAGCAGGGAAAGAGTGGAGCCAGATAGACAGCAGCACCGGTTAATGTGCCGCCCAGAATCAGGATGTGAAAGGCCTGAGCAAGAGGAGGTAACTGCGTGAAAAATAAAGGTGTGCTCAGCCCCCAGACAATACCGGACAGGCAATAGCTGCTCACGAGAAACAACGTCCATGCCTGCCGGGTATAACGGTCCGGGTTGTTTTTATGGACCAGAAGTAAGCCCACGCGTGGCAAAATGCTTAAAAGCAACGCCCCATACCAGGAATTGAGGGTAGGACCGGGAAGGAGCATGAAGAGAATAATAAAGAAAACGGTCGCATTCAGTATCGAGGCGAATACGGCCACCTGCATGTTGGAAAAAAGATGCTGCAGTTGTCCTTCATGCAATCGATCCTGAAATAGATTCGTTCTTCCCTTGCTGTTTATCAACACTAAGAATCTCCTGTACAGCACTCTAAAAAGAGGCTGATTTTCCTGACTCTATTGGTGGTAAGTCCGGGTTAGGTTGTATAGCATAATTATGAAGAACGATAGCCTTTTATTCAATAGTAATGAACAGATAAACTTACAGAACCTGGCTGGTAGATTGATTGTGTTTGGAATATCAAACGACTATGTATGTATTGAAACTTTTGTTTTCTTGTTGGAAATGTAACTGCAGGGATCTGTTAACGGGATAAGGACGTGGTGTATTCGGTTGGAATTTACACTCCATGGGAGGAGGCGGGACTTCGTAGCAGGGAAGAGTCACAAGTTATATAGGAATTGATTTATCATGTATGGCGGTGGATTCATTTCTGAGTTAGAGACAGGATCTTTCAGCGAATGCTTAACCACCAGTGCAGTGAAACTTCAGTTATACAGTTAGAACTGCAAGAGTAAACGCTGTTGTTCCCAGCAGACAATCAAGGAGACGCCAGTGTAATTTAGGCTGGCGTATATGAATGTATTGCCGAAGATGGTTGGTTGCGTAGTTGATTATCATACAGTAATCTCAGCGGTAATGGCAGTTTGCAGCTATAACCGGATTCCCCGCCACCCGAGATGGGGAACTGGAGGAAGGTGGCAGGGATCAGGCTAGTTTGGTTCAACCCACAGCCGCAGCTTTTGCAGGAGTGGTGTATTTCAGTTTTATCCAGCCAAAGGATGTGTCAGAGAGCTTGACCATTATCCAGTCATCCTGTGAAGCGTGAACTTCGAGCACCTGACCTTCCCGTACCCTTGTGACCGCAGGATGATCAAAACCCGGTCCGGACCTTACATTAAGAATTTCCACAATCACACGCACTTTGTCGCCCTTATGCGCGACAGGGTTTTTAGTGTAGGGTTTTACTGGTTTTTCAACCACGACATACCCTTCAGGAACCCTTTGGTAATAGGTTCCATCAAGCGTGTAATATTGCGTTCCATTAGCCGGAACGGGTAAAGCCTGATTCGGGATTTCGTGTACTATCGCCCCGATAGGTGCAGGCGCTACGATATACCCCTGAGGTGCTTTCCTGTAAAAAATACCGTCCAGGAAAAAGTATACCAGAGAGCCGACATGTACGACGTCATGCCCCAGAGGCAGACGATTCATCTGGATGCCGGGAGGGCCTGCCACTGCACTAGGTGGTGAAAAAGCAGAAGAGGCGATCATAACTGTAGAAGTGATAATGATCAGCGGCTTCTGAATAGTCATTTTAATGAGTTTCATCTTTCATTATCCTAAGGGAATTCAAAATTCTCATAAACGTCCTGCAAATCCCAATGTTCTTTTCATAGAAGCAGGGTTAGCGGTGAGAGTCCTTTTTTTCAAGCCCTTCAGGGACTGCTACCAGATGGTCATTATAGTCCTGGCATGTTGCTTTCAGGAGTTCTCCTCTCTGGTCTGTAAATTCGACGTAGTCACCAGTCTGTTTACCTATACAGGCTGTGAACGCTTCTTCAGGCGGCGCTTGATCCTCCTGATTATCTTTCTGATTGTCGCGTTCCCCTGGGGGAGGTCCCTGACGCATACCGCGCCCTTTTGATCTCATTTCAGAAGAATCCTGCTGACCACGATTCGCATCACCGGTGCTGGTGCCGGCGCAACCTGTGAGTTGGATCATTGTCAGCAGGATAATTGGAGGAAGGAGTCTTGCAATTGTACGTTGGTTCATTGGCATATCCTTTTGTACTTCAAAACAATTCGTACGTTGAGAGTAGTACCAAGTCTTCCCGGTATCTACGAGAGAGGGGAGGGAGAAGAGACGATACCGGGAGACCTGACATCTGTTTGCATGCTGTTTTACGTTGTAGAACTATCCTGAACGATTCCAGGTTGTATATCAGGAGCTGTTTCGCTACTCTGATGAAAAGAGTTTTAGCGGTAAAGTATGCAGAAAATAGGGAGCAAATGTGAAGAAATCACGGTGGTGAAAAAAAGTAATCGCCGTGCAGAAGCAACGATTTTATTATCATGTTTTTATCTGATCTCCTCTTTTCAAGTTTGTACATGCGAGGAGAGGGGATGAGAAGTGAGGTGTGGAAAAAGGGGACCTGACGCCGTATATGAATGTTATTGTTTCTGCGTTGTTTGTAACGGCGGTCTCTGATTCCAGGCAGTTGTTATTGATGCCTGAATTATCAGAGCCGATTTTCAGGAGTCGTCAGGATACTATTATTGGCTGGTATCAGTCACAAGGCTTTGAGTCCTGTTGTAGATATAGTCGTCCAGGTAATTGACTGATTTGATTTTTTTTATATCCTGATCATCTATTTCAAATTCTGCTTTCTGCGATGTGTTAAGGCGCGATAATTCTGAGTATTTCCAATTGAAATCCTGTGCCAAATTCTGGGTTGCCATAGTAATTTCTTCGTGTCGGTAGATATAATTGACACGATTCAATGCGTGTTCCAGCAGAGTGAAGTCAGGTACTATCGACTGATTGTAAAATTCAGAGTTTTCTATTCTGAACAGGGTATTGGTCAGTTGTCGATAATGCTGGTTGTCATGATGCATGGCTTTCATGTTCAGAATAAATTCCTTGAACGTCATCTGTTTCACTTTTTTATGCAGGGCATTATGGGGTCGAGTTCTGATGTAATTATAATTGGAAAGAGTGTGTGCAACAGGTTCTCTGACAAAGGTCACATATTTTGCCAGTGGAAAAATTTCATGCAGACCAAAAGTCCCATGCCCGTAGATTATCTGTATATCAGATTTCTTTTTTGTTCTCAGGAGCTTTGGGATTGGGTTCTTGCCTTTGTTGATATTGAATACGAACCGGTTTTTCTTATCGTAATTCTTTTCGATCAATTCATAAAAAGAGGTACCGGCTGTTTTGGGAACATGGATAAATATAAGCGTTGTGTTTTTCATTACCTGCACATTGATAAGGATGTGTGTTTTGAGGTGTATCCATTTTGGACGGAAAGCTGATGAGTTTCCGGATACGCTACTTCGCGTTTCTTCTTGTGAAAGACAAGCACACCAGGCTCCCTCGGTACCTTAGGGGGGAAGGGAGGGGGGGGGAAGAGACGGTACCGAGGAAAGCCTGATGTGTTTGCTGTAGTTGTTCTCTCAAACTTCTTTTTATCGAGAAAATGTGGAAAAAATAGGCAAGAAATAAGGAAATTCAGAAATTTTAGAAAAAAATATTGCATCATCTTTGTTCTCTGGTTGGGCTGCGTATACTGAAATGGAAGAGTGTGCGGTGGCTATAACGATACCTGTATTCTTCCGAAAACATGATTCTCTATGAAGGTTGAACATGATTTGCAGCAGCCGGCAAGGGGGCGTGAATGAAAAATGCAAGAAGTCAGCACTGATTTCATTTACCTCCGCAACCGCAAGATTGGCGAATGATAAGCTTTGTATTGAGAACTACTTCGCGATTGGTACGTGTCGGGTCCTGAATTCTTTTAATGAGCATTTCTGTTGCTGTACGACCAATCTCATAGGTTGGTTGATCAATAACAGTGAGTGATGGTTCGAGCAATTTCCCCCAGGTCGTATCGTCGAAACTGGCAAAAGCAATATCGTCTGGAATGGAGAGTTTGCTTTCACGAATAGCCAAAAGGCAGCCTGCGGCCAGGAGGCTGTTGCTGGTGAAGATGGCGTCCGGTCGCTCCTGAATTTGCAGCAGTTTCATTGTGGTATTGAATCCGTCTTCTTCCCTGGCGTTGGTGTATTTAGTCAGGTCTGGTATCATTTTTATATTGTGATCTTTTAAAGCCTGTATAAATCCCTCTCGCCGATCACGGCCAGTTGTACTGCCGATTCCGAAAATTCCTGCTATTCGCTGGTAACCATGTCCTATCAGATGGCTTGTGATGGTATGGGCAGCTTTTACGTTATCAATAACCACATTATCAACATTCATATTACTCACGTGCCGATCAATGATAACCATCGGTATATTGAGAGAAAGAGATGACGGTCCTGCGAGATTATTGATAGTGCGGCGTGTGGGAGAAAGAATGACGCCGGCAAGGTTCTCATCGCGCAGAAGATTTAGGCATATTTCTTCTTTCTCCGGATTTTCATCGGTATTGCAGAGCAATACGCTGTAACCCTGTTCGTGCGCTGCATCATCAACAGCCCTGCTGACACGTTGAAAAAAAGGGTTTTCAATATCTGAAACAACCAGTGCAATGATTTTTGAACTGTTTGACCGAAGATTTTGAGCAACGCGATTCGGGCGGTAACCAAGTGCATCTACAACTTCCATAACACGTTTGTGAACTTCCGGTCGTACATGGGGCTTATTTGCAAGAACTCGTGATACGGTGGCTGTAGATACGCCAGCGGCGTCGGCGACATCTTTGATTTTAACCATTTAAATCTCCTTCCTGGTGTGGGTACAGAAGTAGTACCTGGTTATTGTAAACGTTTGCAGTCTGGTCGTCAAATGTTTTCAGTTTATTGTGGGCAGACTATGCAACGATTCAACTCAGCAACTAAGAACTTAATGCTTCTGCAGGGTGAATTGGACTGTTTGATGACAAATAACTGTAAGGTAATCAGTGTTTTAGTGAAGTGTCTGTAAGGGGAAGGCGGCAGGAGATTTCTGTGCTGAAATTGACAGGATACTCTATGGTGCTTGCTGAAACGGAATGGGGGATGACTGGTATTTATGCTCTGGATCAACTATAATATGCAAACGATTACTGAATAATGCGCGCGAACTCCAGTTCGAAAGCTTGGTCGTATCTTTCTGTTACCACGTAACATCATCTGTATAAGCAAACCATTTTTTTGATTTAGAAACCTGGTTCATCTTTTTGATAAATTTATTGACAATCAATTCTGTAATCGTTTACAAGTAAAAAACAATGTTGATCAATGTGACATAAATTGAAGATGTCAATCCGGATTACACTTACTGTCTGTACAGCGGTTTGGCTAGCTCGCATCAACTCATAACTCAAGGGGAACTGCAAATGAAAGAAGCGAATGAAGCTCAAGGTGGATTTACGGCTGGCATGGATAAACCGAACCTTGGCACATGTATCATCTGGGGTTTGATTATGGATAGTTTAACAACCATATAATGAGGAGGTAGGTTGATGGCTGCTAAAGCTTTGAAAGTAGGTGTTCAGTCTTTCGGAAGGTTCCTGAGTGGTATGGTAATGCCAAATATCGGCGCATTTATCGCCTGGGGATTGATTACTGCGCTATTTATACCAACCGGTTGGGTACCGAGTGAAACATTAGCGACACTGGTTGGTCCTATGATTACCTATTTACTGCCACTTTTGATTGGTTACACCGGTGGTAAGATGGTTGGTGGTGAACGTGGTGCCGTGGCAGGAGCAGTGACGACAATGGGTGTTATTGTCGGTACTGATATTCCAATGTTCATGGGCGCTATGATTGTTGGTCCGCTGGGTGGTTTTTCCATTAAGAAATTTGACGAGCAGGTCCACGGTAAAATAAAACCTGGATTTGAAATGCTGGTCAACAATTTCTCTTTAGGCATTATTTCCATGCTGATCGCCCTAATTGCCTATGTAATAATTGGCCCGGTAGTTTCTGTAATTACAAAGGCTCTGGCATCGGGTGTTGGTTGGATCGTGGATATGTCTCTATTGCCTCTGGTGTCAATCATTGTTGAACCTGCAAAAATCCTGTTTTTAAACAATGCTATAAATCATGGAGTTTTCACGCCATTGGGTGCAGAGCAGGCAGCTAATGTTGGAGCATCCATTTATTATTTAATTGAGACCAATCCTGGCCCCGGCATGGGGATTCTTATCGCGTACATGGTGGTCGGCAAAGGTACAGCACAAAAGTCTGCCTATGGTGCATCTATCATTCATTTCCTCGGTGGTATTCATGAAATATATTTTCCGTATATCTTAATGAAGCCACGCTTGATTGTTGCCGTAATCGCTGGCGGGATGGCGGGTGTTGGTTTTAACATGGTCGCGGGCAATGCCCTGGTTGGTCCTCCATCTCCTGGTTCCGTGTTTGCGCTGACCTTGATGTCTACAAAAGGGATGGGTATTGTTTTAACTCTGAGTTCCATAGCAATTTCTGCCACCACTTCATTTATCATTGGAGCGGTAATTATTCGTAAGGACGCTTCAGAGACTGACGACATTGAAACAGCACAGGCTGCTGTTGATGCAAACAAGGCACAAGCAAAAGGGCAGGCAATTCCAGTTTCAGCTAAAAGTGTCAAATCAATTGTTGTAGCTTGTGATGCCGGTATGGGATCTTCTGCAATGGGAGCAACTGTATTGCGCGGAAAAATTAAGGCAGCAGGTTTCAATATTGAGGTCACCAACGCAGCTATTAATGATCTGAAAGATGCAGATATTGTCATTACTCAAAATGAGTTGACTGATCGCGCCCGGGCAGTATTGCCTCATGCACAACATTTGAGCATCGATAATTTCATGGATGCAGGTTTCTACGACGAGCTGGTCGTTAAACTTGGAGCGAGCTTGAAAAAATAGGCGATTCGCACAAATTCTAGACGCACTCAAAATTTTACCAAACGCATATACTTGTTATGGGTTTGCCTCAGGGGTGAAATTTTGAGTGCAACGATGAAGCTGAGCAAAGCGGCAATTATTCATGAAACCCAGGTGTGGAAATTCTGTTAGAGCTGACCGTTGTTGATTATGCAGTAGCAGTAAAGCGCCAGACATGGGGACCTGTTCAAAGATCGACACATTTTTAAAGGAGATCATTATGTCTTTTTTTAAAAAATTTCTCGGTGGTCAAAAAGAATCGGAGACCATCGAGAAACCCGAAGTATCCGAGAAAGTTGTTCAGGCACCCGCGCCACAAGATGATAAACCTGCAACGGAAGATGCACTGACTGTCAGTCCACAGCAGATTGTATTAAATGTCCAGGCAACGACTAAAGAGGAAATACTTGAACTGATTTCCCAAAACTTGTCCTCTTTAGGTCTTGTCAGTGGCGACTATTTAGCAGCATTGCTTGGGCGTGAAGAAAAAGTCAGCACCTATCTGATCAATGGCGTGGCAATCCCGCATGGCGTAAACGAAGCAAAAGAGCAGGTAATTCAAACCGGTGTTTTTATTGTGCAGGTACCTCAGGGTGTCATGTGGAATGATAAAGGAGACGTGGCACGTTTGATTGTCGGTATCGCAGCCAAAGGTAAGGATCACCTGAGCCTGCTGCAGCGTTTGACAGAAGTGGTTATGGATGAAGCATTAGCTGAAAAACTGGCAACCACAACTGATAAAACCGACATTTTGAGCGCGCTGAATGCTACTGAACAAGCACCGTCCGAAAAACTGGAAGATTATGCAGTTACAGCAGAAGCAAAGGTTGTCGACGCTCAAGGTATGCATGCTCGCCCTGCCAGCTTAATTTCAGAACAGGCGGCGAAATTTTCTGAAACGGATATACGTATTCGAAACGATCAGAAAACAGCAACGGCTAAATCCGTGGCATCACTTTTGTCCATGGGCGCGAGTCTTGGCGATGTTCTGATCATTTCCGCCGAGGGGCCCGAAGCGGATCAGGCTGTTCAGGTTCTCGCTGACATGATCAAGCAGGGGTTGGACGATGATGAGCAGCAGGATAATGCATCGTATAATCCACTGACCGTGCTCTCTGCTCTACCCGATGTTCAGTGTCGTCTGATGATACGTGGTTCAGCGGCTTCACCTGGTATTACGATGGCACCTGCATTTCGATTGCAGGCGGGAAAGATACGTTATGAAGAGGAGGCACAAGAGCCCAAAGAGGAAGCCAGGCTTTTCAGCACCGCCCTGACTGAGGCTGCACATCAACTTGATGAACTGATAGGCAACCTGCAACGCATAGCTCCAAATGAAGCCGCTATTTTGCATGCTCAAAAGCAATTGCTGCAGGATGAACTGGTATTAACCGACAGTGAAAAGTTCATCGTCAATGGTAAGACCGCCGCCTGGTCCTTTCATCAGGCGATTGAGAAACAGGTCGAGTCATTAAAAAAAGTTGATAACGAGCGTCTGAGGGCACGAGTTGCAGATCTTATCGACGTGCGTGATCGGGTATTGGCGCTGATGGTACCAGCTGTTTCTGCAGTTGATTATCCACAAACAGATTTCATATTGATGGCAAAAGATCTCACCCCTTCACAAACAGCAGGGTTGAATGGTCTGAACGTTCGCGGAATCTGTACAGAGCTTGGCGGTCCCAACAGCCATATGGCGATTCTTGCACGTGCCCTGGGTATTCCCGCTGTGGTTGGTCTGGGCGAGGGAGAACTGAAGAACATTGAGGATGGCGAATTGATTATTGTCGATCCACAGGCATCGTCTATTTACATAGATCCGGATGAAGCAACGCGGAAAAATGGGATGGAGTGGATAGCGCAGTGGAATCAGATCCGCAAAGCAGAAGGTGCGCAAAAACATAAGCCTGCCGAAACGTTGGATGGTCACCGTATCGATGTAGTATGTAATATCGCCAAGCCGGAAGATGCCCAACTTGTTTTGGAAAATGGTGGTGAAGGTGTGGGGTTACTACGAACAGAGTTTCTGTTTGAATCTTCTCTGTCGGAACCAACAGTTGAAGAGCAATGCGAGAGTTTGAAGGCTATCGCTGCAGAACTTGGCAGTCGTCAGCTGATTGTGCGTACGGCGGATATTGGTGGCGACAAGCCCGTATCCTGGATGCACATCCCCCACGAGGAAAACCCCTTTTTGGGTATGCGGGGGATTCGCCTCTCGTTCAAATATGAAGATATGTTCAGGCGCCAGCTGGAAGCGATTTACCGGACAGCGGTCTGGCAGAAAGAGGAATCCGGATCAACCGGGCTGCATATTATGTTTCCCATGATCGGGAGAATGTCGGAGTGGCAGAAAGCGCGGGATATTGCCGAAAGTATTCGCTCGCAGTTAAACGCTCCCCGGTTACCCCTGGGTATTATGATTGAAGTGCCGTCTGCAGTTATGGTTGCTGATCATCTTGCCAAAGAAGTCGATTTCTTTTCTATCGGTTCTAATGACTTAACTCAATACACTCTGGCCATAGACCGTATGCATCCTGATCTCTGCGCTGAAGCTGATAGTTACCATCCCGCCCTCGTTAAAATGATCGAGATGACGGTAAAAGCCGCAAAAGCGCATGGTAAATGGGTTGGAGTTTGCGGTAATGCGGCAGCCAGCCCTAATCTCGCTACACTGCTGGTCGGGTTGGGTGTGAGTGAGTTGTCTGTCAGTCCGACCAATGTGGCGGCAGTGAAAAATATAATCCGTGCGGTTAACTATAGTAAATTACAAGAAAAAGCAGAGAAAGCGTTGCAGTTGGACAGTTCAGAAGCTGTTATGGAGTTGTATAAAACAAACGACGATCTGTTGTAGTATCTAACCTGAATTTCCCTATGAGCCCAGGAGGCAGTCGTGACATCACAATATACAAAATATCAATCTGAAAAAAGAACCGCTCCCGAAAAAACATGGGTGTGGAATATGTATGGAGCCGGTGAAGAGAATATAGGCAAAGACGGTAAACCTGAGTATTTAGATGTGCCGAAGCCTGGACCAAACCAGATGCTTGTACGTGTTGACAGTGTAGGCTTGTGTTTTTCCGATGTGAAACTCATTCGAATGGGCAAAGATCATCCCAAACTCTACAATCGGGATCTCACAAAAGAGCCAACCAGGCTTGGCCATGAAGCAGCTCTCACCATTCTTGAGGTGGGAGAGGAGCTGCAGGATAAATACAGAGTCGGACAACGCGTCGCAGTACAGCCTGATATTTATCAGAACGGTAAAAGTACCGCGTATGGTTACACAATCCCCGGCGGACTTATTCAATACCACCTGATCGGGCCGGAGATGTTGGAAACAGACGAAGGTGCATGTCTGCTGCCGGTTACCGGCGATATGGGTTATGCCGAGGCATCTCTACTTGAACCCTGGGGCTGTGTCCTCGCATCCTACACCCAGCGAAGGCGTCTTGATCCGAAAGATGGCGGGGTTATGTGGATTATCGGCAGGGCTGGAGATGAAAGGGAGTACACTTTTTCCACAGGTCTTACTGCACCGGGAACCATTATTTTAACTGACGCGCCGGCAAGTGTTGTACAGCTTGCCGAGCAAACCTCTGCAAAAGTTGTTGTACGCAACAGTATACGCCAGGACCAGTATGGTGAGATCGCGAAAGAATTCACTGATGGTGCCGGTTTTGATGATATTGTCATGCTTGATCCCCGGTCGGCACAACTCGTAAGTGATGTTGCCAGGCATATTATGCGCAGGGGAACGTTGAATCTCGTGGGTCAGACACCACTGGACGGTCTGGTGAGTGCTGATGTCGGTCGCCTTCACTATGATTATATTGCTTTTATCGGTAGCCAGGGCCCGGATATAGGTGCATCTTACGGAGAAAAACGCAATCGTTGTGAGCTGAAGGCGGGTGGCACTACTGTGTTTATCGGTGCCGGTGGGCCAATGGGGCAAATGCATGTGCAAAGAGCTATTGAACTTCCTGATGGACCACGCAAGATTATTGCCACAGAGGTAAGTGATATGCGGCTGGAGGCTATTAAGGAACGCTTCGGTCCTTTGGCTGAAAAAAACGGCTGTGAACTGTTCACGTACAACCCTCAAACGAATGACAAATCAATTTATGAATTTGTTATGGGTATTACGGGCGGGCAGGGTGCCGAGGATGTGGTTGTCAGCGTCCCTATTGCTGCAGTGATGGCCGAGGCGGATACACTGATGCACAAGGACGGTATGCTGGTCTTTTTTGCAGGAGTACCTAACGGAACTATGGCAAATCTGAATCTCAGCACGGTCTATATGCATAATGCTCAATATACAGGCACCTCCGGGCTAACCCTGGACGACCAGTTTCGGGTGCTGGATCAAGCCGCAAAAGGTAGCCTGAATCCGGGTCGGAGTGTCGGGGCCATTGGCGGAATGAATGTAGCCAAAGAGGGTATTCAGGCAATGATTGATGGTCGCTACGCCGGCAAGATTATAATCTTTCCGCAAATTCTCGATTTGCCGTTGATCGGGCTCGATGATCTCCATAAAATCCACCCCGATATTGCCGAAAAACTTGAGCCGGGAAACATGTGGACAACAGAAGCAGAAAAAGCGCTTTTTGAAAAATACTGGAAGGAGTGAAAGATGATATTCACCGTTACACTCAATCCAGCAGTTGATCGGGAAATGACGGTTGATGCTATTGCCTTTGATACTGTCCTGCGGGCATCAGATTGGCGGGTAGACTGCGGCGGCAAGGGCTTTAATGTCGCCCGTATGCTGAAGTCACTTGGGATTTCAAGTGTAGCCCTCGGTTTTGCTGCTGGCAAGAGTGGAGAAATGCTGAATGATAAACTCAGGTCCCTTGGTATTGAAACAGATTTTGTCTGGGTCGAGGGAGAAACCCGAACCAACGTGTCGATTGTCAGTACTGATAATGGACAGTATGTGAAAGTGAATGAGCCGGGTCCCACCATCACCGAGGCTGATCTTACGCAGCTCGCGAGCAAGATAAGTGACCGGGTTAAGCCCGGAGACTGGTGGGTGCTTGCCGGTAGTCTTCCACCAGGTGTACCGCAGACTTACTATACTGATCTGATTCGTATCATTCAGTCGGCAGGAGCAAAGGTTTTTCTGGACACAAGCGGTGAGGCATTGCGTCAGAACTGTGCAGCAAAACCCCTGCTGATCAAACCAAACGATGAAGAAGCACATGAACTCACCGGTCTTCCGGTCGGCACCGGGGAAGAGATAGCAGCAGTCGGTGTGGCAATTTCTGCTATGGGGCCGGGCAACGTAATTATCTCGCTTGGAAAAGCAGGCGCAGTGCTGGTTCATGACGGTAAGGCGTGGCTGGCTGCCAGTCCTGAGATTGTAGCTGCCAATCCTATCGGGGCGGGTGATTCCATGGTCGCCGGGGTTGTCTGGGGACTGAGCCAGGGGGAAAGCATGCAGGACGCCTTATGCAAAGGGATTGCCTGCGGTGCTGCCACTGCCAGTCAGAAAGGAACACTGGTAGGTACCCGTGAACAGGTGGACAAGTTATTAGCAAAGGTTCAGCTTAAAGAAATTAAATCGTTTTAGTGCGTGTGAGGTACGACATTGCCGAACAGATCTTCTTCGCTGAGAGCAGTGGTGCCGTAGTTGTATTTTGTGTAATCAGAAAAAAGATAATCGAAAATGATACTTGGAGATAGGGCATGACAGTTCGCATAGGAATTAATGGCTTTGGCAGAATTGGTAGAAACATTTTCAGAGCACTTGGAAAAGACCCACAGTTTAAAGATATTGAAATAGTGGCAATCAACGACCTGACGAATACTGAAACTCTTGCACATCTTCTCAAATATGACTCAGTCATGGGGCGGATGGACGCAGATGTGGGCGTCTACAGTGATGGAATTGAGGTTGATGGTAAAAAAATTGCAGTAAGCAGTCAGAGGAATCCGGCAGAAATTCCCTGGGGCGATCTGGGCGTAGATTATGTTGCAGAATGTACCGGTCTTTTCTGTGATGATAAATCTGCTCAACCGCATCTGGATGCAGGTGCTAAAAAGGTTGTTATCTCCGCGCCGGCAAAAGGTAATGTGAAAACCTTTGTTATGGGTGTCAATGAAGATGAGTACGACCCTCAAATCCACCACATCGTTTCCAATGCATCATGCACAACCAATTGTCTGGCACCATTTGCTAAGGTTATCTTAGATAATTTTGGTATTGAACGCGGCCTGATGACTACAGTTCATGCCTATACCGGTGATCAGCGTCTTCTCGATTTCCCTCATTCCGATTTGCGCAGAGCGCGCGCTGCAGCTCTTTCCATGATTCCAACGAAGACTGGTGCTGCATCTGCTGTCTCTTTAGTTATCCCGGAACTGAAAGGTAAGTTTGACGGACTGGCAGTGCGGGTTCCCACCCCAACGGTTTCCCTTGTGGATGCAGTTATGGAAGTCGAAAAAGAGACAACGGTAGAAGAAGTCAATGCTGCTTTGCAAAAGGCAGCAAATCGGTATCTCGGTTTCACCAACCTTCCTCTTGTTTCTATTGATTTCCAGGGCGACAGTCGCTCTTCCATCGTTGATGGACAATCAACCAAGGTCATCGGCAAATCTGTTAAAGTTATGAGCTGGTATGATAATGAATGGGGCTATTCCAACAGAATGCTTGATCTTATTCTACATATGAACAGCAGGGCGGTTTTGTAATCCATCTGAAAGATAGTTTTTTTCTATACCGGGGGGCTGATCCTGTTTTCGCAAAACTACGTGAAAATCAGGTCAGTCCCCTCTGCTTTTTATAGAAAAAATCAGATAAGCGTAGACTTCGACCTGTCTCCCGAATTATAAATACAGGGATTGAGTACTTACCGGGAATGAGCATTAATTTTATACATTCAAAGAGGGAATATGTGCGGAATAGTTGGTTATTGTGGGCCCAAAAAAGTTTTACCTGTTATTTTAGAAGGTCTCAAACGTCTGGAATATCGGGGGTATGATTCAGCCGGAGTTGTTTATCTGGATAAGGGCAAACTTATAAAACACAGGTCTAAGGGTAAACTTGCCAACCTTGAGGCCATAATAGATGAAGCGATAATTACTCCCTCTCACATTGGTCTTGGTCATACTCGCTGGGCAACACATGGTGCGCCTACTACTGAGAATGCACATCCTCATAGTGACTGTACAGGTGACCTCGTTGTAGTGCACAACGGAATAATTGAAAATTACCACTCACTGCGTGAAGAGTTAAAGGAAAAAGGGCACCGATTTACCTCGGAAACCGATACGGAAGTATTGGCCCATCTTATAGAAGAGAACCTTGAGAGTGATCTGGTTCTAGCTGTGAAAAAGGCGGTTGCGTTACTGGAAGGATCATTTGCAATAGGTGTGTTGTGGGCAGGTCTGCCTGATACTCTTATTGCCGTGAGAAACCAGAGCCCTCTGGTGCTGGGGGTGAGTGCGGACTCCGGGACATTTCTGGCCTCTGATATTCCTGCCCTGCTGCCATACACCAATGATGTCATCTTTTTAAATGATATGGAATTGGCGATCCTCACGGGCAATAGTCATGAGGTGTTCTCGTTAGTTGATGGCCAAAAGATTGAGAAGAAGGTCGAGACCATCACCTGGAATGCCGCCATGGCTGAGAAGGCAGGTTATAAGCATTTTATGCTGAAAGAAATCTATGAACAGCCTCAGGCGATCACCAATACCGTCAGCGGCAGGATTAATCCTGAAACCGGAGAGATCAATCTGCAGGAGGTAAACCTGACGGCTGAAGATATAGAAAATATAGACCGTATTGTTCTCGTAGCCTGTGGAACCTCATTGCATTCGGCTCTTGTGGCCAAATACTGGATAGAGCAGTTTGCCAGAATTCCGGTTGAGGTCGATATCGCTTCCGAATTCAGGTACAGACATCTTCTGATAAACGAAAGGGTTCTGACTATTTCATTGTCACAATCCGGTGAGACCGCAGATACGCTTGCAGGAATGCGCATCGCTAAAGGTCTTGGCTCCAAAGTTATCACCATTTGTAACGTCGTCGGCTCGACAATGACGCGGGAAGCGGACGGAACCATATACACCCATGCAGGCCCGGAGATAGGCGTTGCTTCAACCAAAGCATTCACCTCTCAGCTTGCAGCTCTTTTTCTGTTTACTCTGTATCTGGCCCAGCAGAAGAAAACTGTAGGGGCTGAAGAGGTCATTCAGCTTGGCAAAGAACTCATTGGTATCGCAGCGGTTATTGCTCAGGAATTGCCGCGGATTCAGCAAGAGATTGAAACACTCATTGAAAGTTACTATGACGCGCGTGATTTCCTGTTTATTGGTCGCGGCCTGAATTTCCCGATTGCACTGGAAGGTGCGTTAAAACTGAAGGAAATTTCCTATATCCATGCAGAAGGGTACGCCTCGGGAGAGTTGAAGCACGGCCCGATAGCTCTTATTGATAAGGATATGCCGATACTTGCCTTAGTCCCTCAGGACGAAGTGTATCAGAAATCGATTTCTAATGTGGAAGAGATCAAGGCGCGGCAGGGCAGGATAATACTTATAGGTACGGAAGGTGATGGTCATCTTGCAAATATAACTGACGATGTCATCTATTTGCCGAAGGTAGCTGATGTGATGAATCCGATTTTGTACACAATACCAGCTCAGCTCCTCTCGTATGAGATTGCTTCACGGCGGGGATGTGATGTCGACCAGCCACGAAATCTTGCCAAAAGCGTTACGGTTGAGTGATTGTGGTCGCATTTAGAAAATATGTCGGAAAGTAGTATAGTCGTATATGGAGTCATCGTTTGATGGTACTCAGTCATCTATATACGAGGTAAGGGGATAATCGTTCGGTTATCCCCTTTGTTGTTTGTCCCTTTGAGTCTCTCTTAACGTTCCCTTAAGTTGAAAATAACAGGATATCGTTGAATATCTCTCTGGCCAAGTGCTGGAAAATGGATAAGCATCAGGTGAAAAGGTTCTGCTGAAATTGAAGTCCTAACCGACTTTCAATAGCTGAGGAACGATTGTAATTTCAATTGCTCTTGCCTATCGCGTTGAAGCAGCGTAATATTTTTCTAGACTTCACTTGCACCTCAGAAATTGGCAGCTCGTGAGGTGGCGGGGATGATAACC
>JBFHGS010000036.1:0-27002 GCA_041582995.1 Desulfopila sp.
AAGGTTGCCATGCCGTCACAACGTCTGAGTGCAGCATTTGATATCATGGAATCAGTGCAGAAAGCTTTCGAAGAGAATACTTCGGTTACAGAACAGGATATCATTGAGCATCACCCTGCATACAGTGCCTCAATACTGCAGGATGTTATTCACGAACTGACATCTGCTGAAATACTCCATCTTTCAACCAGTCATGACCAGCTACTCCCGGCCGCCCCGGCAAGTAAACTCAATCACCGAATACTCATAGGCGTTATCCTCGGAACTGAAGCACCGGATACACCGGGTGGCACATTCTGTCTGCAAGCAATGAATGCAGCCTCTCGTCAGTCAGATCCCTTGCCTTCCGAACCGTCCCCGGAAGATTCAGGCAAACGGCAGGAAGACCCCAGTTCCACATAAAAGACGGATCCCTTTCCTTCGCGGGAGTCAATTACGATGCTCCCGCCGTGGGCTTTCATAATCTGCTGACAGAATATCAGGCCGAGACCGGAGCCGGTTTCACCACTTGTTCCTCTGGTTGTTGTCTTTACATCAGGTTTGAAAATATCATTGATATAATGCCCCGGAATCCCCTGCCCCTGATCACGCACCATCAACCGCGTCTGATCTTTTCCTGATTCCAGTGAAACTTCTATCTGCCCTCCGGCAAAGCTAAATTTCACTGCGTTCGAAATGAGATTATTGAGAACAACAAAATACAGATATTTATCAGCAAAGATCTCGGTGCAATGAGGAACCTGATTCACAAGAATAAGCTCTTTCTGCTCAGCAAGATGTAAAAAATTATCAAAGACATCATCTATCATTTCAGAAACATCGAAATAGCATGGTTCAGGTTTGATTTTTCCAGTTTCCAACCTGTCCATATCTAATAAATTATCTATCATTTTCAGCATCCGCTGACCGTTAACGATGATATTTTCAAGAAACTTTCTATGTACCTCATAGGCGAATGTTTCTTTTTTCAGAATACGATGGAGCATGCCGAGAATAGAGACAAAAGGTGACTTCAGATCATGAGCAACGAGAGCGACAAACCTGTTTTTCGTGTTTATGGCATTCTCAGCCTGGTTACGTGCTTCATTTAAGAAGCTGTACATCTGCTTGTGTTCTGTTATGTCCAGACCGATTTCAAGGCGCACATAGCTGCCGTCTGTCCACTCTACCGCTCTGGTTTTTGCGGCATACCATTTTTTGTTGAAAGGATTCTGATATTCCCATTGAATTGATGTTGCTGGCATGCCGTCGACACCAATCAATTTGGAATTATCGAAAAACAGGCTGCTGCTTTCCTGACTGTTATAAACGAGATGCTGGTAATTCCGACCAGTCGGATCGAACCCAAATATTTTTTTCAAGTAATTGTTGGCAAAGAGTATTGTATTCGTCTCGAAATCTGCGATATACACAATACCATCGATACTGTTCAGGATGGTGAAAAGAATTTCACTCGAAACAGGGCTTGAAGCAAGAGGGCTTTCATCTCGTTTTGACTTGCCTGATTTGACCATATTCTGCCTCGAAATCAATATGCATTGGTGTTGCCAAATACTATCGCATTTGAGTGACGCCCCCTTTCTTCTTGTAGAATATCACACTTTAAAAATGAATGTCCAATCCAGCATCAAAGCATAAAAAAGGCCCTGCCAGCGCCCGTGATATCGGGTACCAGCAAGGCCTTCATGCCATTTTTTCAACAAAGCAGAGCTGACTGCCTTTAGGTACCCTTTAGGTACCCTTTAGGTACCTAATAGCTAAGAGGTGCATACCACGCAGAACGACCTGTGTTCAACGTTGCTATACCAAGGCAGATTTACAACTTAAAGTGTCAAATTTTAGGCATTATTTTCACATTGCGCACAATATTTACGGAAAGTCGGGATCAAACCAACCGACCGGGAAAGGTTATGACAAACTCAGACCCCTCTCCAAGCTGACTTTGCACTTCAACAGTCCCCCCATGCGCCTGGATAATGTGTTTAACAATTGCCAGCCCAAGTCCCGTGCCGCCGAGTTGCCTGCTGCGTGCTCTATCACTGCGGTAAAATCTTTCAAAGAGCCGGGGCAGATGTTCTGCTGAAATGCCGCAGCCTTCGTCTTTTACAGCAACACGCACCCTGCTACCTTCAGGAGAGTCCACAACAGTTGCCTTCACGTTCACCGTGTCGCCGCTCTTGCTGTATTTTATTGCATTTACCAACAAATTAACCAGTGCCTGCTCGATAAGCGTAGCATTCATAGTAGCGATGATACCTTCTGGACAATCAAACGCCATTTTCACTCCCTGCTGGTCACCATTGACCTGGCAGGTCTGCACTGCTGTCTCAAGTACACAGCAGAGAGGTCCTTCTTCCATATGGACAGATCCTTCATTTGACTCCTGCTCGATACGGGACAGCGCAAGAAGGTCATCAATAATAGCATTCAGACGCTGTGACTGACGCAGGACAATCTCCAGAAAACGAACACTATCCTCACGGCTGTCAAGGGCTCCATCCAGAAGGGTCTCCACATATCCCCTGATTGAGGTAATCGGAGTCCGCAGTTCATGACTCACATTGGCGACAAAATCGCGGCGTATGTGCTCAAGCCTCCGCAGGTTTGTCACATCGTTCATGACAATCAGCACCCCGCCACTCCGACCTCTGTCATCATTCAGGGTAACAACACTGGTCTGCAGATATCTGTCTCCTGTGGCATCCTGCAATACGATCTCATCCTCGACCGATTTTTTCGTTTTGAGGATCTGCTGTATCTGCTCCTGCAAATGCGTGTGACGAATAACCTCCTGCACCAGTTTACCATGAGCAGCAGCACGCGATATGCCAAGTAGATTTGCGGCCGCTGTATTGATGCTGATAACCCGCTCTTTACGATCAATGGCAATCACTGATTCCACCATACTCGAAAAAACAGTCTCAAGCTGATTGCGGTGGGTCACAATTGCCTTGATTTTCTCATCCAGCATTTCGGCCATAGTATCCATAGATGCCGCCAAGGCCGTTACTTCATGCGATGAAGTCTTGCTGAGCATTGGAGTCATTCGTTGCTCAAACTCACCTTTTGCAAAACGTTTGGCAGTGCGGGTCATTTCTTCAAGTGGCCGACTGATATTCCTCGATATAAATAGGGTTACAAGAGCTCCGCCCAGACTTATCAGCACACAACCTATAATTACATTGAACAGGAGTCCCTGCAGGGTGTTATATAAGGAGGTTATTGGCACGGACATACGGATAACTGTAAATATATCCACCAGATCACCCCCCGGTGCACCGAGATTTCCACTGTTGTATAAAGGAAGGGCTATATACAACATACTCTGGCCGATGGTATGGCTGTATCTCAGGGACCGACCACGCTTCCCCAGATATGCTTCAGCAATCTCAGGCCGCTCACGATGATTGTCCATAATATCAGGATTTTCATCTGAATCAGCAAGCACAACGCCTTCCCGGTCCACGATGGTGATACGAGAACCGGATTCCCGCCCGGCATTCTTGCAAAAACTTCGAAGGTCATTTACCTTTCCGGCTTCGAGGTAATCATACACTCTTGATTTTATGAGACTTGCACGAGCCTCGAGATCTTTTTCAGACTCATGCAGATAGAACTTCTGGAATACAACGGAGCCATACCAGGTTACTGCTATTATTGCCGCAATGACCACAACCAGAGTGGCAGGATAAATCTGCCATATAAGCTTATGATGTTTCATATTTCTGAATTCTCACTTTCGTCCTGCGCATTCTTGAATCTATAACCTATACCGCGAACAGTCTCGATCATCGTGCCAGACTCTCCAAGTTTTTTACGCAGCCCGAATATCTGCACATCAATTGCCCGTGGCGTGATAAGAAAGTCATACCCTCGAACCGCATCAATTATCTGCTGACGGGTAAAAACCCAACCCGCCTTACCTGCCAGCAATGCGAGAATACCAAACTCCGTTGCCGTAAGTTGAATCTCCTGATCCTGCAGCACTACCTCATGTTTACCTTGATTTATCACCAGGTTGCCACAAACGATCGTCGAAGGCTTATTATCGCCTTTCGCCTCTGTTTTTGCAGCACTGCGGCGTAAAACTGCTTTAATCCTGGCCAGCAGTACCTTGGGACTGAACGGTTTAGTAATATAATCATCAGCACCGCACTCGAGTCCAACAATTACATCCTCTTCCTCGCCCTTGGCAGTAAGCATAATGATTGGAATTGCACTGTACTCCTTTGCTCTTCCCTTTTTGACCTCTGTGCACACTTCAATCCCGGAAAGACCGGGCAGCATCAGATCAAGGAGGATACAGTCGATATTTTCTTTACGCAGACAGTCAAGAACTTCCTCGCCACTATCGGCACAGGTAACATGAAATCCTGCACGGATCAGGTTGTAACTTACGAGTTGCTGAATATCAGCTTCATCCTCGACAATTAAAATGTGTACTTTTCCCATGGTATTTTTTTCCAGTAGTTTCTGACGTTGGCGGTCTCGTAAAATAACTCCAGCGATACCGTTCTGAGAAGCCCGGACTGCATCAATACGATCCTGTATCGTATTTCTGACCTGTTTAGCTCTGTTTCCTGCTCCGACACTCCTCTCTGATCCATTGTATACATTCTGTATTTTCCAACACCCCGCAAGCCCTTTCACCTACCTTAACGCGATTCTAACACTCTCTTAATTGTCGAAAAACATTCACCACGTATTGTGTTGCGTATCTCAGGTATCAAACAATATTTTGCACCACAATCACTCAATTTCACGGGATTTTTAACAAATGGAACCTTTCTATACATTTCATCATGAGTTGCTGAATCTTAAAAAGAAACTCATGCTCCTCAGTACAATGGTGGAAGAACGTGTACGCACGGCAGCATCAGTCATCAGTACCCGTGATGAAGAAATCATCCAGAAACTCATTTGTACTGATTATGAAATAGATGAAATGGAAATTGAGATTGAAGAGGACTGCCTCAAGATTCTTGCTCTGCATCAGCCTGTAGCCAGTGATCTCAGATTCATTATCGCTGTTATAAAAATAAATAATGAAATTGAGCGAATAGGCGACATGGCTGTGAGTATCGCTCTCCGGGTACAGACCATCTCCCAAGTCATTGATCAATGTGATATTCAGGACAACACCTGGATGCTTGAATATAAAAGGATGTCTGAAAAAGTTATCACCATGTTGAGAATGAGTCTTGATGCGCTAGTCAACCGCGATTCCAGACTGGCACGCAATGTCTTTATCATGGATGACGATGTCGATGTAATCCTGAAAGAATCGTATGACCGAGCCCGACAGATGCTCCGTCGTGACAACAGTCACCCCGGTTGCCTCATCAATATCTATTTGCTGGGCAGGCATCTGGAACGCATCGGCGATCGCGCCACCAATATTGCAGAAGAAGTCATTCACCTTGTTGAAGGCAATGTTGTTCGTTGCGCGTAATATTTTTTCCCCATTGGCATACACACGAGCACAGTCAGGCAACTCATCCAATACTTAACAGTAAATACATTAATGCTCTATTCATATTCTGTACCATATATACTGCTACTTACCGCGATTGCCTTTCTGCTTGGTAAATTCAGAGCTGTTACTATATCCAGGGGCGTCGGGGGAGTGCAGGCTCTGCACTCATTACCCAACCATTACGGAATGTTGACGGCCCTGGCCTGTGCTATTCCTGCATTACTCATATTTTCCGTCTGGCAGATGGCTGAGTCTTCAGTTATCACTCAAATGATAATTAAAAATCTGCCAACCGATGTCCAGCAGATGCGAGCCGACCAGTTCTCTCTCGTTATCAACGACATACGAAATATAGTCTCAGGCAACATTGTCTCTGACCGATCAAATCCAGTCATAGAGCTTGCAGCAGAGCAATATCAGCAGTTGCAGACTGGAGCGCGGAATCTGGTGTTCATGCTCATCACCATTTCCATGCTCGCCACTACCACCCTCATATATTTCTGGATAAAAACAGAACTGAGGGCACGGAATCTTGTAGAAAACGTCACCATGGTATTTCTTTTCGGTTGTTCCGCCGTAGCCATTCTTACAACTGTAGGAATACTGTTTTCTGTTCTTTTTGAAGCATTGCGGTTCTTTCAATCGGTGCCGGTCAGCGACTTCCTCTTTGGCCTTGACTGGAGTCCGCAAACGGCAATGCGGTCAGACCAGGCTGGATCCTCTGGAGCATTCGGTGCTATACCGGTATTTGTCGGAACCATGCTGATAGCCACTATAGCTATGCTGGTAGCTATCCCGATCGGCTTACTCTCAGCAATTTATCTCTCTGAATATGCCAGTTCAAATGTTCGTACTGTTGCCAAACCACTTATTGAGATTCTGGCAGGTATTCCGACAGTTGTTTATGGTTTCTTCGCCGCACTCACTGTAGCACCAATGATTCGCAACTCCGGAGCGTTGTTCGGGCTTCCGGTCTCATCAGAGAGCGCTCTGGCAGCCGGACTTGTAATGGGAATAATGATTATACCCTTTATCTCATCACTCTCTGATGATGTAATCCATGCTGTTCCACAGACACTTCGTGACGGCTCACTGGGGCTGGGCGCTACACAATTTGAAACGATCAAAAACGTCGTTATTCCTGCTGCTCTTCCCGGCATAGTCGGAGGAGTACTGTTAGCCGTCTCACGTGCCATAGGCGAGACGATGATCGTTGTCATGGCTGCAGGTCTGTCAGCTAATCTTACCGCCAATCCGTTAAAAGCCGTTACCACAGTGACTGTACAGATAGTCACCCTGCTTGTCGGCGATCAGGAATTTGACAGCCCGAAGACCCTCGCCGCCTTCGCTCTTGGACTCTTTCTGTTTCTTTTTACGCTGGTACTCAATTTTATCGCTCTCCGGGTAGTACGCAAATACAGAGAGCAGTACGACTGATAATAAACACGATACCTCCTCGACGAGATTTACCGGGAATTCAGACATAGATCCTATCGGACAAGAAATACACAATGCAGAACACAAACCAGACATCATCAATCAGCCTTAAATTCAACGACGGCCTTAAACGTCGCTACAAAGCTGAGAAGCGTTTTCAGCGCATGGGAATTGCTGCAATCCTCATAGCACTTAGCTTTTTGGGTTTCCTTTTCACTTCGATTATATCAAGCGGCTACACCGCCTTTCAGCAAACATTCATCCAGATCGATGTTGATTTCGACCGCAAACTCTTCATCGATGAAAACCTGTCAGCAGCAAATTATCCAGGAATGGTTAAGACTTCACTCAGTAAAATGTTTCCAGATGTGAAGAGTAGAAATGACAAAAAACAACTGTATAAACTCACCAGTCCTTCTGCTGCATACACCCTTATGGACATGGTTAAAGACAACCCGAAGATAATAGGTACCAGTCAGTCGGTATGGGTTCTAGCCGATGACGATGTCGATATGATGGTGAAAGGCCATTATGACCGGAATGTCCCTGAGGATGACCGCAGAATAGATGATAATCAGCTGGTCTGGCTTGATCAGTTGGAACTGCAGGGTAAACTTAAAAAGAAATTCAATACGACCTTTTTTACAGCCGGTGATTCACGTGAACCTGAACAGGCTGGTATCTGGGGAGCTGCACGCGGCTCATTCTATACCCTGCTTATCACTCTGGCACTGTCCTTTCCAATAGGTGTCGCAGCTGCCATTTATCTTGAAGAATTCGCTCCTAACAATATCTGGACTGATATCATCGAGATTAATATCAACAATCTTGCAGCGGTACCATCAATAATCTTTGGCCTGCTCGGTCTGGCAATTTTCATCAATTTCTGGGGAATGCCACGCTCAACACCGATCGTCGGTGGTCTTGTCCTCACCCTGATGACCCTGCCAACCATTATTATTGCAGGACGCGCCTCGCTGAAGTCGGTGCCCCCATCCATCCGTGAGGCAGCGCTCGGTATAGGTGCATCGAAAATCCAGACAGTAACCCACCACGTTCTGCCTCTGGCTCTTCCAGGTATGTTAACCGGCACAATTATCGGCATGGCACAGGCTCTTGGTGAGACTGCACCACTGCTAATGATAGGGATGGTTGCATTTATAGTTGATGTTCCGGGAAGTATCACCGACCCGTCAACAGTTCTTCCGGTTCAGATCTTTCTCTGGGCAGACAGCCCTGAGCGCGCTTTCACTGAAAAAACCTCCGCGGCAATCATGATGCTGCTCGGTTTCCTCATTCTGATGAACGGCGCAGCAGTTTACCTCAGGAAAAAATTTGAAATCAAATGGTAGTAACTACAGAAACCATGGCTGAAATTTCAGTCACATCTCAGAACAAACAAGAATCTTTTTTCAAGGAGAAAAGAACAATGAAAACCAAAGGCCTCTTATTTGCAAGCGCACTCACTATGGCTATGATCAGCTCCGCACCTGCAATGGCAGCCCGCGACTACATTTCCATAGTTGGTTCTTCCACCGTTTACCCGTTCGCGACTGTTGTCGCTGAGCAGTTCGGTAAATCTTCAGGATTTAAAACCCCTAAAATTGAATCAACCGGATCAGGCGGCGGTTTCAAACTGTTCTGCGGTGGTGTTGGCGTAGAGTATCCTGATATCACCAATGCATCCCGCGCTATAAAATCCTCCGAAATTGAGAAGTGTGCTGAAAACGGTGTAAAAGACATCGTCGAAGTAAAGATCGGATACGACGGAATTGTTCTCGCTAATTCTAAAGATACTGCACCGCTTAAACTGACTCGGCAGGATATCTTCCTGGCTCTTGCTAAAGACGTCCCGGATCCTAAGAACCCTGGCCAGCTTATTGCCAACCCATACAAAACCTGGAATGAGGTAAACGCTGAATTGCCAAATACCAAAATAGAAGTACTCGGACCTCCTCCGACGTCCGGTACCCGTGATGCATTCGTTGAACTTGCCATGGAGAGTGGGGCGGAATCCTTCGATTTCATCAAAAATATGGACAAGAAGGAATTCGCCAGAGTGGCTCACACCGTACGAGAAGACGGTGCTTTCGTTGAAGCCGGCGAAAACGACAACCTGATCGTTCAGAAACTGCAGGCTAACCCTGCAGCAGTTGGTATTTTTGGTTTCTCTTTCCTCGACCAGAACTCAGATGTTATCCAGGGATCTTTTATCGAATCAGAAGCTCCTACGTTTGAAAACATCGCTGACGGCAAATACCCTGTATCACGTCCGCTCTTCTTCTACGTGAAAAAGGCCCACGTTGATGTTATTCCCGGCATGACAGGCTACCTTGCAGAATTCAGCTCAGAAAAAGCATGGGGCGAAGAAGGGTACCTTGCAGACAAGGGCATGATTCCAATGCCTGAAGCTGAGCGTAAGGAATACGCAGCCAACGTGAAGAACCTCAAGACTATTGGAATGTAATTTATTCCACGCTTGAACACTATAGAGCGATGACGGTTTTTAAGCTGTCATCGCTGCTTTCAGCTTACATCGTACTTTTACTACGCGAAAAGAGATCATCAATGGAACTCGCAGCTCATATGCCGAAAACCACATTTCCCAACTTTATCCATAATGATACAACAATGGAGAAAACTCTGGATATAACCCGGACTTCAGTCCAGAAAACTGTTGGAAAGCCCTTTGTTGACAATCCCCGCATGACCTGTCGGAATGTCCAGGTATATTACGGAGAAAAATGTGCCATTAACGATGTCAGTATTGATGTCGGGTGCAATGAAGTCCTGGCAATGATCGGCCCTTCCGGCTGCGGTAAGTCAACATTTTTACGATGCCTGAACAGAATGAACGACACAGTATCATCCTGCCGAGTCAAAGGTGATATCCGCCTTGATGATGTCAATATCTATGATCCAACTGTCGACGTAGTACCATTAAGAGCAAGAGTCGGAATGGTTTTCCAGAAACCGAATCCCTTTCCGAAATCAATTTTTGATAACGTTGCCTACGGTCCGAAGATCCATGGGCTCACTGCTAACAAGAGCGAACTGGCTCATGTTGTAGAAATGTCTCTCACCAAAGCGGGTCTGTGGAATGAGGTGAAAGACCGGTTACATGAACCCGGCACAGGTCTTTCAGGCGGCCAGCAACAGCGTCTTTGTATCGCCAGAGCAATTGCTGTAAGCCCTGAAGTCATCCTGATGGATGAACCCTGTTCTGCACTTGATCCTATCGCAACCGCCAAAGTCGAAGAACTTATCGCTGAACTCAGAGAGCAGTTTTCTATCGTGATCGTAACCCATGCAATGCAGCAGGCATCACGCGTGTCGCAACGCACCGCCTATTTTCACCTTGGCAACCTGGTTGAAGTCGGGTCTACAGATAGGATTTTCACCAACCCACGTCACCAGTTGACAGAAGATTATATAACCGGTCGCTTCGGCTGAAAACTCCTCGACACATTTTCAGAAATAATCACGGCCCTGAAAGAAATTACACTCCTTTCAGGGCATGTTTTCGTTTACGTGATTGTCATTTCAACACATGAGGAATGGCTATTCCATAAACTATGACAGGAGCATTTAGCCTTTACATCTGACCGAACTACTCTCAAACATATTGTCTTTTCAACACGTTCATCCATCGAACACTCTCTTTACTCGCACATTCCGATCCAAACCTTAACAGTACTTTAATAATTACATACTACATTCGTCCTCACTCAAGACTTTGCGAAATACCCTGTATTGATAATGCTTTGGGAAAGTCTTCAGCGACTACTGCACATGCAGTTATCCATTCCATTTTTTTACTTAAGCAAATTTCAGGACGAAATTGAATGAAGCCTATACAAACAGTACACAGTCTCAGATTCAGGTATGTAGTCGGTTTGAGTGTCATCGCAATTCTGGTAACCGCATCATTCATAACTATGCAGAAGGTCGTCTCTGAACAGCGAAACTTTTCAAGCCTGGTCAATCTTGCCGGCCATCAATCCGGGCTGGTCAATCGAATTGCCTTCTTCACCACTCTGATGTCAACAACAACTGATGAAGCAGAATTCGATATGGCCCGGGCTCAGGTAGGCAGAACACTCAATAAGATACGTTCCTCCTACCAGTTGCTTCGTAACGGTTCAGTGGAAAAGAATATTCCGCAAATATTGAACAATAACCTGCAGACAATTTATGAAGACCCTATGGTCGGCCTTGATATCGCACTTGAAAATTTTCTTGAGCAGGCACAGGTCATATATTTATCTGAAATGCATGAGCTCAGCAACCGGTCGGCAGCCGCTCTCTTTCTTACAATGTACGGCCCGCACGTACTGGAGCCGATTCTCGATGCAGTTGTCGATGAATACCAGAAGATCGGAAAAGCAGCGATCCTTAAAATTGAAACACTTGAGGAGGCAATATGGTTTGCGACAATTCTAACTCTTCTATTTGAAATACTTTTTATCTTTCGACCACTTGAAGGCCATATTCGTCGCACTCTCAGCTCACTGGAAAACTCAATTGCGGCTCTCACCACTACTCGCCAACGTTTATTAGCCGCACAGCAACTTGCTTCTGTCGGTGACTGGCAATTGCGGATTACAGATGGAGATTTGACCTGGTCCGAACAGATCTATGCAATTTTCGGAGAAACACCCGCCAATTTTCCAGTTTCTCTCAAAACATCAACCAGACTTGTCCACCCTGATGATCGTGCAGCTGTAAGGACTTCTCTCCAAAAGGCCATCAAATACAAACAGGCAACGCATCTCGAATTCAGAATAATCCGTCCCGATGGTGGAGAACGACGCGTCTTCCAACAAGTGTCTGTCATTCTGAACAGATCAGGAGAAGCAGAAATTCTTTCCGGCACTATTCAGGATATTACTGAACGTAAAGAACTCTCCGTATTGCTTGAGAAACAATCTGAAAATATACCCGGTTTAATTTTTCAGTTTCGCATCAACCCTGATGGCTCCTCCTCTTTCCCCTATGCCAGCAGAGGCGCGGCAGAACTCTGCGGCGTCACTTCCGACGAAGTCTGCCGTAACTCTCGTCGGTTTTTTGACCTCGTGCATACGGATGATTTTGCCCGGGTCCGTAATAAAATTATCGCCTCAGGGAAAAAATTGAGAATCTGGCAGGACCAGTTTCGTATATGTCTTGAAGACAAACGCACAATCTGGGTTGAGGGGCACGCAACACCTGAAAGACTCTCCACAGGTGGAACCCTCTGGTATGGCTACATCTGGAACGTAACTGAGCGTAAGCAGGCCGAAAACCAGATTCGGCAGCTGGCCTTATACGATCCGCTCACAGGACTTGCCAACCGACGACTGTTAAAAGACAGACTCAAACACGCCATGGCCACGGCACGCCGGACGAAAAACTACGGGGCAGTTCTCATGCTCGACATGGATAACTTTAAAACACTTAACGATACCCAGGGTCATAATACTGGTGATGCCCTTCTGGTCGAGGTCGGTCGACGTTTAAAAAAATGCGTTCGTGAAACCGATACCATTGCCCGGCTGGGGGGAGATGAATTTCTCATCCTCATCGAATCTGTAGGAAGAGGAGAGGAAGAGGTGTGCAACACCGCCGCCACCATTGCCGAAAAAATCAGAACAGCTCTTGAAACCCCTTACTTCCTTGGCAACCAGAACCACATACATCACGCCAGCGCCTCAATCGGTGTGGCCCTCTTTCGAGGTAGTTACCTCTGTGAAGGAGAGCTACTGAAACGCGCAGATGTCGCTATGTTTGAAGCAAAAGAACTAGGTCGTAACCGAGTATGTCTTTTCAGACACGAAAGACAGGCCATTATAAATTCAAAAACCAAAATCGCCGATGAATTACAATATGCTCTACATCAAAACGAATTCTCGTTGTATTATCAACCGCAGGTGAATGGTGCCGGCAAACCGTGCGGCGCTGAGGCCCTTCTCCGCTGGATACCACAGGGTAGACCTTCCGTTTCCCCTGCTACGTTTATCCCTATCGCAGAAGAGACCGGCCTGATTCTGCCTCTTGGTGAATGGGTCCTGGAATCAGCCTGTCAACATATCAATCAACTTAATCTGCATAATGTGCCTTCCGACTTTGCAGTCGCTGTCAACATCAGCGCCCGCCAATTTTCCGATGAAAGGTTTCTGCAAAAAGTAAAGGCTATCATAACACGCCATGATATAGACACCAAACGGCTCAAACTTGAATTGACAGAGACCTGCCTTATGCATGATCTTGAACGCGGCAAAACAGTTTTGAACTCACTCCGTGAAATGGGGCTGCACATTGAACTAGATGATTTTGGCACTGGCTATTCATCACTCAATTCGCTGAAACACTTACCTCTAGACACTCTGAAACTTGATGGCAGTCTTATTCGGGAAATTGAAGGTGATGTACGGGATGCTGCGATTATACGGGCAGCTATTGCTATGGCCAAGGCTCTTTCGCTCACAGTTGTAGCCGAGGGAGTGGAGACCTTCCAGCAAAGCGCTTTTCTTATCGAGGAAGGCTGTGATGTCTTACAGGGTTATTTTCACGGACGCCCAATGCCCTTCAAGGATTTTACCCAGTACCTCGAACAGCACAGAATTGGTCCCAGGTTTCATGCAGAACCCTCAGTAATAATTCCATTACGAGCTGACACATCTGAATATCAACTCGCTACAGCTATTGCTTAGTACAAATTTTTATCTTTGAGTCGGTCTCTGCTTTACGTTTTTATTGTCACTCAACCATAGACCATAGCGTCCCATGTTTGCCGGTAAAAGGGGGAAACACGATAAATACCAAATCCTGCCGGGCAAATTGCCGGCAGGATTATAGTACCTTGTCTCGCTTGCAGCATATCGCTTTTATGTTGTACTTCTCTGCCACCTGTCTGCTATATCCACACCGCTATCAATAATCTTCTGCAACATCTCTTTATCCTGTATGGAAAGATCCCTGCTGTCATCATCAACCATAAGTTGAGCATAGTTGATAATACCGTTCAGCTGATTTGTCGTTTCATTGATCATTTCCGCAAGAATTGATTGCCGCGTGGCATGAGGACTCTCAGATAGCGCTTCTGCTGGCAGTTCAACTTTTGCAGCAATTTTTCTGATTTCCATGACAAGATCAGCTACCTCACTACTCAAAGCGGCCCCACTTGAGAATTCATCAGAAATCTGTCCCGCCGATTGTAACTGGCTTGATATCTGAAGCAGAGGTACAACAGTGTTTCCATATAATTTATTTAAGGAAAAGCTTGCAAGACTGATAATAAGCCCCATCGCCCCGATTATCACCATCTGAAAATTGAGAATACGAGCACGTGCATGACTCACGATGATCCTGTCGTACTGCAGCAGATGATCTGCAATTGATCGCATCTGATCCTGCAATTTTTTCCGTTCATCAGGTTGCGCATCACCACTTATCAACCGACGTACCGAAATAATCACTCCAGCCAGATCAACCTTATCAACCATAGCAAGACGAAACTCAGGCGGGATAAGCGTATTCTCCTGAAGACGCACCAACTCGGAATTCAGTTTTTCAATATCGGGAATTGTATGTTGCAAACGTTGCCAGCGCGAGTCAATCAGCGATTCAGTAATAGATTCACGGATAGTGGAGAAGTGAAAGATCGCGCGTTCGCTCTGTTCAATAATTCTTGTATATTGACCTGAAAGCATATACTGCCGCGCCCCAAGCAAAATGATAAGTGCCAGCAGACTGCCAACCACAATATACGCAGCCCAGACAAGTTTTCGTAAAGAATACATATAATATTATTCAGAGTTACCCATAAACATCAGTATCAGAAGGGACACAAGAGTAAGGAGCTAAGAGTCGGGAGGAAACACGACAGCCAGTTCCCCTTATCTCAGAAGCCGGGCAATTATTAGCCGGTGTAACTATAAAGGCAAATACCAGCCGGGTTGCATTGCAGTTACCCTTTCCAAATCCCACCTCACGCCTCACGCAAGATTTTCAACTATGCAGGCAATGCCCTTTAGCCGGGCAGATTGCACATTCAGATTCTTCCACTTTCGGACCATACTTCTGTGCTTTCTTCGACAACGAACATTGATAAATGATCTCAAACTCTTCACTGTCCAGAGTCTCGACCTGCAAGAGAATCTCTGAGAGCACTTTCAGAAAATATTTTTCGCGTTCAAGAATAGCAATTGCCTGATTATAGCACGCGGTGAGCAGTATTTTCACTTCCTTATCAAGCTGATTTGCCGTTGCATTACTAACAGCAATACGACTCAGACCGCCTTCCAGAAAACCACCATCTTCAACAGCATATGCCTGAGGACCTAGCGACTCCCCCATGCCCCATTTACAGATCATGTTGGTTGCAATCTCAGTAGCCTGCACAAGATCATTCTCAGCCTGGGTTGTAAATTCGTGGAAGATGAGTTTTTCTGCAGCTCGCCCGCCCAGCAGCATACTGATACGATTCATCAAGTATCTTTTACCGTAAGCATGACGGTCCCCAAGCGGCAACTGTTGCGTCTGTCCAAGAGCTCTCCCGCGGGGAATAATGGTAATTTTGTGGATCGGGTCCGATTCCGGCAGCATCTTGGCAACTATCGCATGTCCTGCCTCATGATGGGCCAATATCTTTTTATCCTTTTCCGTCAGGACCATACCCTTGCGTTCCACACCGAGCAATAAACGATCACGTGCCAGATCAAAATGAATTTTGCCTATCTCAGTTTTGCCTTTTCGGGCAGCGAGCAGTGCAGCTTCGTTCACGAGACTCGCCAGCTCTGCGCCGGTAAAACCTGAACTCATATGCGCAATATCTTTCAAATTTACCTCATCTGCCAGACACACCTTCTTTGAATGCGTTTCAAGAATTTCTATACGACCACGGACATCCGGGGGCAAAATCGTGATCTGCCTGTCAAACCGGCCTGGCCGCCGCAATGCCGGATCAAGGATATCAGGCCTGTTTGTAGCCCCGAGAACAAGGATGGAGTCTGTTGAACCGAAACCATCCATTTCGACCAGTAATGCATTCAGAGTCTGACCACGTTCATCCGTTCCATCAGTAGATCCACTGGTTCGGATAGTACCTACTGCATCAATCTCATCTATAAAAACAATACAGGGAGCGTTGCGTTTTGCTTCTGTAAAAAGATCGCGCACTCTGGAAGCACCAACTCCAACAAACATTTCAACAAAATCCGAACCGCTGAAACTGTAGAACGGTACTCCGGCTTCACCAGCTATTGCGCGGGCCATAAGTGTTTTGCCTGTTCCCGGAGGTCCCTGAAGTAAAAGGCCGCGCGGAATATATGCACCGATGGAACGAAATTTCTCAGGATTTTTTAGAAATGTAACGACCTCTTCCAGTTCCTCGCGCGCTTCTGGTACTCCTGCAACATCTTTAAAGCGGATTTTATCTGATGAAGTACCGGGGAAGATCACCCTGTCGCGGGCAAATTTCAGGTCATCACCATTTTGCTTTCTGCCAAAGGTAGATACAAATACGACAAAAGCAAACAGGGATACCGCGGCGACCATTCCACCTTGAAAATAATAACGGCTGTAATCTTCATGGAATACTACTTCGACATCATCCGCTCTTACATTGTCCAATACTATCTGCGGATCCGGGACTCTCACCACATATCTATCACCAACAGCAGGGACCACCTCAATTTTAGTCCCTGTAATATGCAACGTGCTGAGATTACTGTGAGCAGCATCCTGTGTAAATGCATTATAGCTTTTAACCGGCAGTCTATTATCTAGATGGTAAAAGAGAAAGCCAAGAAAAACGGAAAAAGCTGCTATACAAAAAATCATCAGATTTCTGACAAGAACACCCATGCCTATTCCTATATAGAAGGACTTTATTTTACGCGCCTCTCTTGGTTTACTGCAACTTTAACAAAGATTAAAGCTACAATTTCAGAAGCCTTACGTTCTTCCTCACAACATCACCGAAATAAACACAAATAAAGGGCAGGATGATGCTTCATCCTGCCCTTTATCCAGCCTGAAAACACGGCATCACAACCGGGAACACGTATTACCCCGGTTTCCATATTTACATTGATAGAGAATTGCCTGGTTTCAATTGCCCGTCACCGCTTTAAACCATGAACCCAGCAACTGGGTGACACCACCACTAGATACGATCCCACCGACTATACAGGCAAGACTCCATAAGCCGACGATAGTAGCAAAAACACCGACAACCGTTACCGACACCTTTGAAACTTCGGTTGCCGCATCTGATCGATCAGCTGATGTAGAACGACCTCTTTCTTTAACTGAAATATTGTTTTTCATTCACATTACCTCCTGAAGCTACAACGGAATACTCTTGTTTTATATGCCAAAAACTGCACTAAACCAGTTACCGACTAATGCGAAGGGACCGCCGCTACTCATAATTCCACCAATGAGACAAGCCACAGCCCACAAACCTATCGCGCAGGCAAAAACACCGATCGCGGTCGTTCCGGCCGTATACACCTGAGAGTCTACGCTAAGATGAGACTGAGTCTGTACACCTGAGCTACGAACTGCTGTTTTCGCTTTCATATTGTCACTCCTCATCTGATTGCTGTTGGTCGCATTCATCTTTACCACAATGTGTTAGTATAGTAATAGCAAATTGTATACCACATATGTCCAGCTTCGGGCACTGGACCTTGAATGTGATTCAGAACGGAGGATTGTTGTCAGGTATGTTGCAAATGAGATACCACTGAATTCTCAACAAAAACGCTGTACATAACAGCATCTCTACTGGCTTCAACAGCATAATATCGGTGGGTTAGAATATTTCTCTGCGAAGGAGAACTTAAGAAAGAAAGTGTTGCATAAGTGTAGCAGATGTGTGTCACAGGTGATGCATGCTACACTTATGCAACACCTGCTCTAGAGCGATTTTTTTTTAGTATTGAGACTATTCAGTCTGCGACAGACTTGTACCTTTTCAATTTTCGATAGAGGGTGCTTCGGTCCATCCCCAGAAGCCGGGCAGCTTTCGCCTTATTGCCACCCACCCTGTTGAGCATCTCCAGAAGAGTGTCTTTCTCACTGAGCATATAGTGGGCTGCTCCCTGTTGAACCGAAGAATCAAAAACGGTGGCAACTGTACCTTTGTCGGTAACCGGGTAGACACTATTCCGCAATATTTCGTCAGGAAGGTGTTCAAGAAGAATCGTTGTCCCATTACACATCACACAACCACGCTCAAGGACATGCCGCAACTCACGAACATTACCTGGCCAGGAGTAGCTGACCAGTACCTGCATAGCCTGGTCTGAAATTGCATAAACCTTCCTGGCCAGTTTATTTGCATAATACGTAAGAAAATGATGAACCAGTAAAGCAATGCACTCCCGTCTCTCCCGCAAGGGCGGCAGATGAATTTCCACAACCTTCAACCGGTAGTACAGATCCTCACGGAAAGCTCCCCGTCTGACTTTCGCCTGAAGATCAACATTCGTAGCGGCAATGACACGAACATCTACTTGAATCGGCGTATCCTGTCCAACCGGAGTAAATGTCTGCTCCTGAAGAAATCTCAGGAGTCGTAACTGCATGCGTGATGAGATATCCCCTATCTCATCAAGGAACAATGTCCCCTGATCAGCCTGAAGCAACCTGCCGGGACGGTCTCTGTCAGCACCAGTGAACGATCCCTTTCGATGTCCGAACAGTTCACTTTCAAGTAGATCCTCAGAGACTGAGGCACAGTCCACTTTAATAAGAGGCATGTTGCTTCTTTGGCTTTCAGCATGTAACGCCTCTGCTGCCAACTCTTTTCCAGTACCGGATTCTCCTGTAACCAGAATTGTGGTGTCAACCTTCCCTACATTTTCAATCAGGTTGTACAGAACCTGCATCGTGCGACTGCAGCCTATAAATCCATGAAATCTACTGCGACCAGTTTTATTTTCACCCTCAGGCACACCAAGAGTTATATCCCGCAATACCAGTACTGCCCCATTCAACTCCTGAATATCATCACGCAGCGGGGCAGCTGTAAGACTTACCATTCGTTTCACGCCGTTTTTTTTATGGCACTCAACCTGATGCTCACGCACGGTCGTGCCTCTGCGAATAACTGTTCGTGCATCCTCCAGACAGGCTCCAGCCATATCACCTGACAAAACAGTAAGATTCCCTGCTCCGCCAGGTTGCATATCCTCAAACCAATTCCGGGCGGTATCATTGAGCTGGACGATATTCATCTCCTCGTCGACCGTGATAATGGCATCGGAAACCGAGCTGAAAATAACCTCAAGATAACGACGATATTTTTCATTCTCACGCTGCAAAGCCTGTTTTTCTTGTTTGAGTTCCCAGTGTTTCAAGGCATGCCGCACAAACCTGAGTAATGTTTCTTTATTCACTGGCTTGCTTATATACTCAAAAGCACCATAACGTACAGCAGCTGCAGCAGTATCAAGACTCGGAAACCCCGTTATCATTACCACAGGACATTGAATACCTGTATTCTGGATATGCTTGAGCAGTACGGTGCCTGAATCATCACCCAGAACGATATCTGTAATAATGAGATCAAATCGCTCTTCGTTAATAATAGTGAGCGCCTCTTCGAGCGTCGCTGCAGTACTGATCCGCCCATAGCCGGCACGCGTTAAAAAAGCTTCGAAAGTGTAGCGAATGCTCTCTTCGTCATCCACTACCAGAATATGAATTTTTTCCGGATTTTTAACCATCAGTTCTCCCAGGCCGGTAATTCTACTATCATCTCGGTATACTGGTTCAGTATGGAATCAACGCGCAGATTGCCTTTATGATTTGTTACGATACCGTAGCTAATACTCAAGCCGAGACCAGAGCCATGTCCTGTAGGTTTACTCGTGAAAAACGGATCAAAGAGTTTGTCGAGAATCCCCTGTGGAATTCCTGTTCCGTAATCTTTTACCGTGATGCGAAAATAATGCCGATCTTCTAGAATTGCAGGTGCACATGATATTTCCAGTTTTTTTTCACTACCTGAATCGCGGTATCGCTCGTTAAGCGCATAGCGACTGTTACTTATCAAATTCAGGACAACTTGCTGCAACTGAGAGAAGTTACCAACTACAAGGCAAGACGGTTCATGATACGATGTGGTCACGAGTATGCCATCACGCTGCAACTGGTGTTCGACCAGGGACAGACAGTCTCGAACCACCTCATTCAAATCTACGAGACTATGGTCATTGCTATTTTCCCTGGCAAATGAAAGCAGATTGTAAATAATGGCCGCAATTCGTTCACCTTCCTGAACTATTTTTTCAAGCACGGCAGCCTGGTCTGTACCTCGCGAGCAATCATCGAGCAGCAACTGAGCAAAATTTATGATGCCGTTAATAGGGTTATTCACCTCATGAGCAACACCTGCTGCCATTTCACCAATTGCGGCTAACTGGGCAGTACGGATAGAGTCAACCTTCCGTACTTCATCCTTGGTCAGTTGCCTGGCAATAAGTAATATCAAGGGTTCTTCATTTTCAGCCAGGGGCTGCACGGGTGATACAGTAAGTGAATAGTCACCGCCAAGCCCGGGCAACCTTGTGTCCTCAGTACGGGTCGAACCAGTCACAAGAAATTCTTCGAGTGGACATAAGAAATGGGGCCAGCGGCCACCATGGATGATCTCACAGACGCCTCTGCCTATAACTTCATCACGATGTTTATCAGCAGCCTGCAAAAGGGCGTTATTCACCTCACGTATTTCGCCAGCCGGAGTAACCAGTAATACGGGGTCCTGAATAGCATGGAACAAGCCTATACCTGCGCTTGCCGGCACGGTATCATCCCTGTCGTCATAAACTCGACGGTCTTTATCGACAAGGCGGGGATTCTCTGATTTCAGACGATGCATAATAACCTCGAAAAAATATCGTATTCCTAACTTTCCGGAGTACCATCGCTCCCTGATAATACCAGGATTTTACGTGCATATGCAACATAACTGTGCTACTATTTTGAAACCATCTTTCATTCCGTTCTTTTATCAGCCAACTTGCTGTAATAACGTGCACTGCACCCTTCCTGCCGAAATTTTTTCTCGGGCGGAGGTTAAACATGATGGACTACCCTGATGACCAGATTACCCCTTTCGATAGCGGCTATGTAACAGTAGACCATAACTGGTATATCACCTCCTGCAATGCTATAGCCGCGCGAATCTTAGACATTCCTGAGCGTTTTCTACTTGGCAAAGACTGCCGTGAGATTTTTTGCTCCGACAAACGTTTTCGCCAGGTGTGCACGCATCTTGAGCCACTGGCAAGGAAACGCGGCAGCAACTCAATTCAGCTCAACCTTCTCACCACCATTACTGGCACGAATAATCAGATTAATATTCAGATTGTGACAGTTCCCGGCAAATCCGGAGCTATTGTCGGTGCTCTCATAGGATTTGCAGATGTGAGCACTCCTCTCGCCGCCAGTCGCCTCGCCCTTAATTCTATAGTGGAAGGTGTATTCACAGTTGATCATGACTTCAAGATTACTTCATTTAACGCAGCCGCTGAACGGATCACGGGCTGGAAAGAGAAAGAAGTGTTAGGCAGGCCATGTAAATCAATCTTTCGCACTTCGATCTGTAAGAAAGATTGCGCAATTGCCAAATCGATTCAAGCCTGCTCTCATATCCATAAACGGTCAGTCTATATCACGGCACAGGATGGTCACTCGGTACCTGTGCAAATCTGTGCGGCACCATTGGTTGACTTGAATAATACCATTATCGGCGGTGTTGAAACGTTTCGGGATATCACCGCCTCCCTGCAAAACGAAATTATTCTCGATGCGGTTGCCGATGGCGTTTTCACAGTGAATGAACAGGGAGAAATAACCTCATTCAATCGGGCAGCTGAAAAGATCACAGGATACAGCGAAAGTGAAGTAATCGGTCAAAGTTGCTCTGAGGTGTTGTTGCCCGGAAAGAAAAGTACCAGCTGTGCTCTGACCCGGTGCATGCAACAAAAAAAGACCATCGTCGACCAGGAGTTGTTTATTACCGGTAAGGACGGATATTCCATTCCTGTCAGCGTCAGCGCCGCACCGTTTCTTGACCCTAACGATCGAGTCGTAGGTGGGGTAGAATCATTTCGTGACAATACCAATCGATTGCAGACGGCACTCATCCTCGATTCTGTGGCTGATGGCGTCTTCACCGTCGATCGTGATTGGCGCATTACCTCCTTCAACATGGCAGCCGAGATAATTACCGGCTGGAGCAGGGACAAGGCTATCGGCCAGTATTGCAGCGATGTTTTTCACTCCTCTATCTGCGGGAAAAACTGTGCAATCGCCGAGAGTCTCTATACCGGAAAACCTGTTGCTAATCGTTCTATCACTATGCAGGACTATAGAGGTGATTGCGCCTCTGTCAGTATAAGTGCCGCTCCACTTCTTGACCAGGAGGGCAATGTAGTTGGTGGCGTTGAAACCTTTCGTGATCTGAGCGTTGAGATCAGCCTCAGACAGCAGCTGATGAAGAACTTCACTTTTGATGCCATTATCAGCAAAAGCCCGTCAATGCAGCGACTCTTTCAGATCCTGCCAGATATCTCACAAAGCGAGAGCAACGTCTTAATTCTTGGCGAAAGCGGAACAGGAAAAGAACTTATCGCCAGAGCAATCTACAATGCTTCTGCCAGAAAGGAAGGGCCCTTTGTCATTGTCAATTGTGGTGCTTTGCCGGAAACCCTGCTTGAATCTGAACTCTTCGGTTATAAAGCCGGAGCCTTTACTGATGCCCGAAAAGACAGGCCGGGTAGATTTGCCGCAGCCGAAGGAGGAACACTCTTCCTTGATGAAATCGGCGATATTCCTCAGGCAGTACAGGTAAAGCTGCTACGCGTCCTGCAGCAGAAGGTGTACGAACCACTCGGTAGCAACACCCCGGTCAAAGCCAATGTCAGAATACTTGCCGCCACAAACCGTGACCTCACTGAATTGGTTCAGCAGGGAGCATTCCGTGATGACCTCTTTTATCGCCTTAACGTAGCGAAAATCCTTCTTCCACCTTTGCGTGACCGCAGAGAAGATATTCCACTTCTCATCGATCATTTTGTCGATACATTCAGAGCCGAGAAACAAAAGGACATTGTCGGAGTCAGCGATGAAGTCATGAATATACTGATGCATTTTAACTATCCGGGAAACATCAGGGAACTCGAAAACATCATTGAGTACGGCTTTATCCTCTGTCCGGGTGGGTATATTCAACAGAGCCACCTACCGGAAAGCGTCACCTCTGGCCCGGAACTCACACATAGAACAAGCTCTGCCGATAACGATACAATGACGCTACAGGAAATAGAAAAGCAGGCCATTCTTATGGCACTTGAACGCAATGAATGGAAAAAAATGAAAACGTGTAGAGAACTTGGTATTTCTAAAGATACTCTGCGCAGAAAATTGCACAGCTACGACCTTGATGATCCGACTAACATGGTTTCGAAATAAGGTTTGATGAGCTCTGAATGATCCTCTGCAATAAGCCTGTCAGGTATTTTGCCTCAATCCTGTTGCAGATGTTCATCCTCAAGTTCTCTATACAACGCCAGAGTTCCCGAACGGGTCAGTTTACGTATGCCAAACGGTCTGAGTTTTTCAATAAGACCGTTAACCTCCTGCTCTGTACCAGTTACTTCGATGATGTACGAGTCAACACTCTCGCTTATGATGCGTCCTCCTGCGGCAGCAACAAGAGCACCGAGTGCTTTTTGAGTTTCGGCAGTAATCCCAATACTGATCAGTGCCATCTCCCGCTTGACAGACTTCTCCTCAAGCGTCATATCACGTAGTTTTATCACATCAATCAGACGATTCAACTGTTTCTGAATTTCAATAAATTTATCAGGAGTAGCTTTCAACTTAATGGTTATTCTGGATATATCAGGCTCATGGGTAGGAGCGCCGCATATACTCTCCATATTATACCCCCTGCCTGAAAAAAGACCGGTTACCCGTGATGTAACACTTGGTTTATTCGCCACCAGCATAGTTATGGTATATGCCTGCTCTTCCATTTCCGTCTCCATAATTACTGCGATATTATCACCAGATACCGCTGAAGTTTCCCGCTAACGTACATTTTAAAACCGTATCGATTCCCAAACGTTACCCTGCACTTTATTAGATCAAAAACTTACCAGACAGGAAAACATCCGGCGAGGATTCTTTTTTTGCAGCAACTACTCAAAGATGAGATATCCTCTTGATGCATTACACCTCAAAACTGCAACTGACTACTGGTGCACTATATTTAGACATTTATGATTTCCCGCAGGTAAGCCAGGAATCCAACAGCCTGTCTACGCAGCAAAGAGTGATCGGTCAGAGATGTGAGGGAGACCTGTGAGCAGGAACTTTTAACATGCAGATAAAGCCGTTCGACGCATTGCAGAAATATCTTTTCTATTTTTGTGTTGCCAGAAGAACGCTTTCTCTTTACCCTGAGAGAGTAGGCGGACTGCACAAGCAGCCTTAATGTTCAAAGTTTTCACGACACACAAATACTCATGCCTGTTTATAGATTTATCTGTGATACATGTGCCAAGGATTTCGATAAGATTCTGCCAACATCTGACATTTCGTCCGTAACCTGCAGCAAATGCAACAGTCCAAAAGTAAAAAGAATACACTCTGCAGCGATATGCCAGACCGATAACAATTCTGCTTCGATTCCAGCTGGAGCTCTTTCGGGAGGATCCTGCAGAACCGGTTTCTCCTGAAACTGAAACCATGCGCCCCGTGAGGGTTGCTGATATCTCTCATCACACTGGAATGAACTATGGATGGAAAAACACGCGTAAATATTAAACATGGGACACTGGTCAAAATAGTATTGAAAAAAGACCAGCGAAGTGGCGAGTTAACAGAAGGCGTTGTCCAGGATATCCTGACGAAATCTCCGACACACCCGCATGGAATAAAGGTACGATTGACAACCGGTGAAGTCGGGCGGGTAAAAGAAATCTGCAGCTGATACGAACAGATATACAGGAACATCCACAACATGAAAATACGCACTCTTACTCCGGAAAATTACCCGAAAGCTTCCGCTCTATTGAGACAGGCATTCCCGAACAGCAGATATGAAGAGCGTCTATTTGATAATCTGCACAAGAAACAGAGGACTATCTACGAATGGGTATCTATTCACAGCAATATGTATGTGGGCTATATTGCTTTTACTCATGCCTATAACGGTAAAAATATCTGCGGTCTGCATCTGGCACCGCTGGCAGTTAACCCCCAGTACCAGAATCAGGGAATAGGTTCCGAAATGATCCGCTTTGCTTTGCGACAGGATGTGATAAAAGGAAATCAGATCTACGTGCTTGGAAAGCCGGAATTTTATCAAAAATTCGGCTTCAAGCCCTGCGCACAACCCACCTGCCCGTTTGATAAGAACAATGCTCACTTTCTGGCTCTCCGTAGTGATCCTGCAGAGTCCTTCACCATCGGCTATGAGCCGGAATTTATGAAAGGTGCAAAGTAAACAGTCAGAAATTGTACCACTGTTCTTCACCCTGTAACCAATGAAAGTATACAAAATCCGCCCAATGCAACACAACCTGAAAGGCTGATGCAGTTCTTCATTTTTTATTCATTATCGCATGGTAATGTCCTCATTCCTTACTTGCAACAACAACTCTAATATGGCATATGAGTTTTCTTGCTGTATGAAATTCGATCTCACAAGAGAGCAGACAGCCGTTTCACCTCATGGAATCTTAAGTAAATTTTTACTGTAAATAATAGCAATGATAGCGTTTTGTTTTGAATAATATCACCCTGGCCACAGCGCTCCTCATCGGTCTAGGCGGGGTCGTAATGTTCTGTAATATACTGAAATACCGCTCCAATATCCGTAATTTTCAAGATCTTTTAGCAACAGATAATCAACGGGTAAAAAGGCTGTTCACAATTCATCAATCCCTGATGTTCTTTTTTCTGCTGGGATATTTTTTCGTATTACTCACCCTCCTGCTCGATGTAAGCATAGCCAGCACACTCTTTACCGGCATCATTTTCTTTTTCGGCGCACTGTTTGTATTCAACGGTATTTCATTGCAGGCAGATATGATTTCCTCTATCCGCCAGCGGCATGCGAAAATACTCAGTAAAAACGAACAACTTCTACAAACAGAAAATGTAACAATCTTTGCTCTCGCCTATCAGGCCGAAATACGAGATGGCGAAACTGGTCACCATCTTGACAGGACAGCCAGATACGTCCACATACTCGCAGAAGAAATGCGCAAAGATACTACTTTTCATTCGTATCTGACCGATGCGTATATCACGGACCTCGTGAAATCCGCTCCGCTGCACGATATCGGCAAGGTCGGGGTTCCTGATATGATTCTCAACAAAATAGGTAAACTCACTCCTGAAGAATTCACTGTCATCCAGGAGCACTGCAGCTATGGGGCACATATTTTGAGAGAGGCAGAAAAAAGACTTCATTTCAGATCATTTTTAACTATGGCTATAAGCCTGGTTATATCTCACCATGAACGATGGGACGGCAAAGGCTACCCCAACGGACTGAAAGGAAACGAGATCCCTCTTTCAGGACGAATAATGGCCCTTGCTGATGTGTATGACGCTCTCCGCAGCAAGCGATGCTACAAAGAACCGTTTTCACATGAGAAATCACGATCAATCATTCTGGCTGAACGCGGTAAACAGTTTGACCCGGATGTTATAGATGCCTTTTTAAGAACCGAAGATCAGTTTAAGCAGACTACAACAGCGCTGGAAGAGTAAACACGAATACAACAATCCATCCTTCCTGTTCTTCTGTCACTTTATTTTTCTGGACTTCCGGTCGCCATTTTCTTTTCTCTCCTGAGCACGATTTTCCTTTTCCTCTTTCGCCAGGCGTTGTTCCTCCATAGAGTCACCGGCAACACGCAGCGATCTTGGAATCACTCTGTCGACCACAGCATCACAAGTACATGCCACTCCTTCGGGACATTCTACAATCTCATAGCATGTCGCATATCTCAGCAGCTTTTTAATTCCCGGAATGGATATTCCCTGATCATGAATTGCGGATCGCAGACAGGCA